>NZ_JBPIZD010000019.1:0-66853 GCF_051172395.1 Brevibacterium sp. H602
GGTTGCTGAGCCGCCGTCAGGTAGCAATTGGGAAAGCAGAGGGCGGGAAGCGAACGAATCGCTTCCCGCCCTCTGTCAGAGCATCGATGAGATCAGATGCGCAGACCCGAGTGGTCGACCGGAACGGCAGGGCCGTTCGAGGTCGTGATCGTGGCCTTGCTGATGTAGCGGCCCTTCGAGGAGGACGGCTTCAGACGCAGGATCTCTTCGATCGCAGCATCGAAGTTCTCCCGCAGAGCTTCCTCGGAGAAGGAGACCTTTCCGATGATGAAGTGCAGGTTCGAGTGCTTGTCGACGCGGAATTCGATCTTTCCGCCCTTGATGTCGTTGACGGCCTTGGCGACATCCATGGTCACGGTGCCGGTCTTCGGGTTCGGCATCAGGCCGCGGGGACCCAGCACCTTACCGAGACGGCCGACCTTGCCCATCATGTCGGGGGTCGCAACAGCGGCATCGAAGTCGGTGAACCCTCCGGCCACCTTCTCCAGCAGGTCATCGGAGCCGACGTAGTCAGCACCTGCTTCACGGGCAGCTTCTGCACGGTCGCCGGCAGCGAACACCAGGACCCGAGCGGTCTTACCGGTACCATGCGGAAGGTTGACGGTGCCGCGCACCATCTGGTCCGCCTTGCGGGGGTCAACACCCAGGCGGAGAGCGACCTCGACCGTGGCGTCGTACTTCGCCACGTTGGTCTCTTTGGCCAGGGCGATCGCCTGAGCCGGTTCGTAGTTCACATCTGCGGCGATCTTCTCAGCCGCGGCCTGATAGGCCTTCGAACGCTTTGCCATCTGCTTTACTCCTTGCAGTCGTGGTGTGGGCTGCGTGGGCCCTGCCACTGTGTGGGGTGAGGTCTCAGACCTCGATGTCGGTGGTGATGCCCATGGAACGCGCGGTTCCGGCGACGATGCGGTCGGCCTGATCCAGGGTGTTGGCGTTCAGGTCGGGCATCTTCGTGGTGGCGATCTCGCGCACCTGGTCGGCGCTCAGGTGAGCAACCTTGACGGTGTGCGGAGTAGCCGAACCCGACTTCACTCCGGCGGCCTTCTTGATCAGCTCGGCTGCCGGCGGGGTCTTGAGCACGAAGTCGAACGAACGATCTTCGTACACGGTGATCTCGACGGGAACGATGTTTCCGCGCTGGGATTCTGTGGCGGCGTTGTAGGCCTTGCAGAATTCCATGATGTTGACGCCGTGCTGGGCAAGCGCCGGACCGATCGGAGGAGCCGGGTTAGCGGCACCTGCCTGAATCTGGAGCTTGACGAGGCCGGCTACCTTTTTCTTGGGAGGCATGTACGGTCCTTAATCTTGAGGTTTCGATGTGCCAGACATATACAGCACATCGTTCGACAGCGGCCTTCCGATAAGGGCCGCAATCAAACCACACCAGTATTCCATGCGCGCCCGCCCGCGGGCAAATGCTCGTGAGGGGCATCACCCCATCGTCCTCTCGCCGAGGCGGGGCAGCGTCGCCGGCTGATGTGACCACCTCGGCGCGCCCGCCTCGGCGACGTCGTTCAAGCGCGGGCCCGGATATCGCCCCGTAGACGGTTCGACAACTGCGCTCAGCCTTGATCGAGACAATACCTTCCCCAACGACACAATCCCTTCGCCGAGGCGGCCGAGCCGGGGATCGCAGGAACGCCGAAGGGGCCCGGAGAATTCCGGGCCCCTTCGGTCACGATCGCACCCAGGCGATCAGTGGAACGATACGGCTATCAGAGCTTCGAGACCTGGTCGAAGCCGAGCTCGACGGGAACATCGCGTTCGAAGATCGACAGGAGCACGGTGAGCTTCTGCGATTCTGGACGGATCTCCTGGATCGTAGCGGGGTGGCCCTCGAAGGAGCCCTCCTTGACGAGCACGGATTCGCCGACCTCGAACTCCACCTCGGTGATGGGCGCGGACTTCGCAGCGGCCTCGGCGGCGGGGCCTTCGGCAGCGGCGGCTTCGGCCTGGCGCTCTTCGAAGATCGGGGCGAGCATCGAGAAGACCTCGTCGATCGACAGCGGGGTCGGATCGTAGGCGTTGCCCACGAATCCGGTGACCCCCGGAGTGTGGCGGACGGCGCCCCACGACTCGTCGGTCAGTTCCATGCGCACGAGCACGTAGCCGGGGATGCGCACACGACGGACCTGCTTGCGCTGTCCGTTCTTGATCTCGACGACGTCTTCCATCGGCACCTGCGACTCGAAGATGAACTCTTCGAGGTTGAGGCTGACGGTGCGGTTCTCGAGGTTCTGCTTCACACGGTTCTCGTAGCCTGCGTAGGAGTGGATGACGTACCAGTCACCCTCCTGCATGCGCAGTTCGGCCTTGAATTCTTCGGCCGGGTCGACCTCGTCGGCAGCGGCGACGTCTTCGGCGGCATCGTCCTGCTCGCCGTCGGCCGCGTCAGCGGAGCCGGCAACCTCAGCGGAGTCAGCAGCGTCTGCGGAGTCAGCGTCAGCGGATTCGACGGGGGCGGTCGCCTCGGCGCCGTTGGCCGTCTCTTCGGTTTCGGGCACCACAGCGGCACCCGACTCCTCGGGAGTGACGTCCTGGGTCTCAGGGGTCTCCTGCTCAGGTGAGTTGGTTTCCGACACCGATCAATTCCTCGCTTCGCGTTTTGTGATTCCCGGTAGGGAGTGAAGTTTGAGCTTGGGGTGGTTCACGGCTGAGGCCGTATCACCACAGGGGCCACAGCGGAGTTCCGCCGAACACCCAGCCGACGAGCTTGCCGAAGACCAGGTCGAGTCCCGTGACGAGAAGCATCATGAACAGGATGAAGCCCAGCACGACGAGCGTGTAGTTGAGCAGCTGCTTCCGGGTCGGAGTGACGACCTTCTTGAGCTCTGCCACCACTTCGCGGAAGAACTGCAGGATTCGTCCGAAGAATCCGAGCTTCTTTGGACCGGAGGCACTGTTGGGTGCGCTGCCAGTCTGCTTTGCCGGTGTGTCGCTCACACATCCTCACTCGGTCGGTTTCGTTTGGCTTCACAATTGTTCGTGCCGGTCGAGGACGGCGCCTGGCCGATGAGACTTCGGCAGAGTCAACTGCGCAGGGGTGACAGGACTCGAACCTGCAACCTACGGTTTTGGAGACCGTTGCGCTACCAATTGCGCCACACCCCTCTGATCGGACTTGAGCGATCGTGTCGATCCCTGTGGTGTCCGACCACGAGAAACGAGCATACCGTGCTCGACCGTTATTCGTCGAACCGAGTGTCGAAGCAATGTCTCGAACGTGGCGACGCTCACTCACCCACCGGTTCGTCGGCAGGCGGTTGGCCCACGAGGGGCCTGGGTTCGGGGAATCGCACCCACGGGGCGATCTGCACTTTTTTGTCGGGTGTGACGGTGATGATCTGCACGTCGATGGGGCGCTTCGTCTCATTGTCGACGCGGATGATGCTCAGTTCCGCGTTCATCTTCAGCGGTCCCGGCGTCAGTGCATTCGCCAGCGCACCCCCGGTCGTCGAGCTGACGTAGCGGGTTCCCGAACCGAAGTTCTCCGGTCCGACCCGTCGGTGCCAGTGTCCGCTGAGAGCGTAGTCGGCGCAGCCCGAGCGCAGGCTCGGTCCGCCGACGGCGGGATCGTGGATGAGCGTGATGTCGAAATCGGCCCGGCAGGCTTCGTCGCGCAGGCGTTGTGCGTACTGGTCGGCGGTGAGGTCCGTCTCCAGCTGCGGACCGGACCCGAAAACGGTCCGGCGCGGGTCGGCGGCACCGAAGAAGGTCACCCCGGCCATCTCCGCGGTGGAGTCCTCGAGCACGTTCCACCCGCGGGTCCTCGCGTGCCGCGTCGTTTCCATGGAATCGTGGTTGCCTTTGACGATCATGCGCGGCAGCTTCTCCGGCAGTTCGTCATCGACGACGTCGAGGCAGTAGTTCTCGGCCGAGGTGCCCGTCATGGAGATGTCTCCGCCGTCGATATAGGCATCGGCCCGGCTCATCTCCGCCACTGCACCGACGACGCGGGCCATTCCGATATTGCAGTGGATGTCGGAGCCGTATACGAACGTGGACACACCCTTCTGCCCTTCGTCCTCACCGCTGTCGGCTGCGGGTGCACCGACTCCGGCAGGCGGGACGAGTCCCCGATCGGTCCAGTTCCCGGTGATCGGGCGGTCGTTCCATTGCACCCGCAGGGCTTCGAGTACCTCGTCGTAGAAGGCGTCATTGTCGTCGGCGAAGTCCTGCACAGCGCCGAACGCGGTGTCGATGATTCCGCCGAGGCGGCCCGTGACCTGGGATCCGGCCAGTGGCGTGCCCTCGAACGCCGGATCGGCCGCGATCGGCTTCGGGCGGTTGAGAACCACCGCGCCCAGTCCGGTGAGGACGAGGACGAGCACCAGTCCGATGCCGAGGAGTTCCTTGCCGACGAAGGCGCGGATGATGGTGTCCGCCCGGGCGGGCCGGAGGAAGAGGGCCAGGCCGACGAGTCCCCCGGTGATGATGCACACGGCCAGCGCCCATCGGGTGAGGATCTCCTGGCTGAGTCCGTCGATGACCTGGTCGATCTGCGCTTGCGGGGCCGAGAACAGCGAAGCATAGGAGGCGATGTCACCGCCGAGGGCGTCGACGGTTCCCCCGCCGGGGTCTGCCACCTCTGCGGGATCGGCCGCAGGTCGCTCGTCGTCACCGGAATCACCGGACACGGGGATCTCTCCGATGTCGACGTGCAGTCCCAGTCCGAGTGGGATGACATCCTCGGTGGGGACGAGCAGTCTGCCCAGGGGGCCGAAGTCGACGGTGAGCCGGGAGTCCGCGGTGATCCGGTACTGCGCCTCGTGCGGACCGAAGGTGAGATCGGCCCGCGAGGTGAACAGCGCCCAGGGCAGGGTCACAAGCGCAACCGCCGCCAAGGTGATGACGAGTGCGGTGATTCTCCGTCGTGATGACACGGCCACCAGTCTAGGGACGTTTCCCGTCGTCGATGGAGCAGCCGATAAAAGTCGGTTCGGGTTCGAGGGTGATGCCGAAGGCGTCCTCGACGCCGGCGACGACGGTCGCCGCGAGATCGATCACATCGGCTGTGCTCGCGTGTCCCCGGTTCGTCAGCGCCAGGGTGTGCTTGGTCGACAGCGACGCCGGTCCCTCACCGAGGCAGAAGCCCTTGGAGAACCCCGCGTGCTCGATCAGCCAGGCCGCTGAGGTCTTCGTCTTCCCTTCGATCTTCGCTCCGCTGAGCGGATCGGTCACCGGGTAGCGGGGAGCTTCGGCGGGCAGGATCTCGGCGTTCTCGACGATGGGGTTGGTGAAGAAGGATCCCGCCGACCAGGAGTCGTGGTCGGCCGCGTCGAGAACCATGCCCTTCGACCGGCGCAGCGCTATGACGTTCTCGCGCACTCGTGCGGCCGGGACGCGGGTGCCGATCTCGACGTCGAGGGTCGAGGCGAGCTGGGCGTAGCGCACCGGCAGCGACTCGTCGCTGCGCTGGAGGTCGAAGGTCACCGAGAGCACGACGAACTGCGGGGTTCCGGCCGCGATCTGGGCGCGCTTGAGCGCCGAGGTGCGGTAGCCGAATTCGAGTTCGACTGCGGTGAGGTGGCGGATCTGACCGGCTACACGGTCGAAGACCTCGACGGAGGAGATGAGCTCGCCGACCTCCGTGCCGTAGGCACCGACGTTCTGGATCGGGGTCGCACCGACCGATCCGGGGATCCCGGACAGCGCTTCGAGTCCGGACAGCCCCAGGTCGAGGGTGTGGGCGACGAAGTCATCCCAGTCCTCCCCCGCCTCGGCGGTGACCCGGGTGTCGGTCGTCGTGGTCTGGGTCGTCTCCACTCCGGTGGTACGGACCACGCAGACCGCACCGTCGAATCCGGCATCGGCGATGAGCAGGTTCGATCCGCCGCCGATGAACAGGACCTGCGCCGTCTCCTGACCGCTGAGGTCGAGCGGGTGGGCGGCGCAGAAGTCGAGCAGTTCGTCTCGGGTGTTCGCGACCGTGACCTGCGGGGCCGGTCCGCCGAGGCGGAAGGTGGTGAAGCCGGAGAGTTCCTGCGGGTGGGCTTCGGTCACGCCGAGATCCGAACCTGAGTGCGGCTGAGGACATCGGCCTCACCGGACTTCACGGAGATGTCGATGCGGGCCGTGCCGACGGCGGGGTCGACGGCACCGACGGTGGCGGTGAGCTTGAGCGAGGTCGTCGGGGTGGCCGGTGATCCGGTTTCGGCATCCGGGACGACGACGGGGGCGGAGAAGCGGGTCCGGTAGTCGACGATCGCACCCGGGTCGCCGAGCCATTCGGCCACCGGCGCGATGACCGCCGCCATCGAGAGCATGCCGTGGGCGATGACGTCGTCGAGGCCGACTTCGCGGGCGAAGCGTTCGTTCCAGTGGATCGGATTGTGATCGCCCGAGGCTGCGGCATAGTCGACGAGGGAGGCGCGCGACAGCGGGATCTCGGATTCCACGACGGTGTCACCGATGGTCAGTGTGGAGAAGTCGATGGCGCTCATTCTCCGTCTCCTCTCACGACGATGGTCGAGGTCACGGTGACGACGGGCTGCTCCGCGACATCGGTGATCTCGGTGCGGGTGGTGATCATGGCGTTGTTTCCGGCAGCCCGGACTCCGTCGACGTGGGTGAGCGCGGACAGGACGTCGCCGGCGACGATGGGTCGAGTGAACGAGAATTGTTCGGAGCCGTGGACGACCTTCGAGAAGTCGATGCCCGAATCCGGGTCGGAGATATATGCGGCTTCCGATTTCTGCGCGATGATCACGGCGAAGGTGGTCGGGGCGACGACGTCGCGGTAGCCCAGCTCGGCGGCCGCCTCGGCGTCGAAATGGTAATCGGCCTTCGCTCCGGTGGCGAGCGCGAATTCCGCGATCGCCTCCCTGGAGACCTCATAGGGCTGAGGCAGGGAGAACGTGGCCCCCTGCTTCTCCGTATTCACCGGCATATGCGCTCTCTCTTCCACTGGGGTCAGTATCGACACCAGCCTAAAGCACGGCCTCAGGATGAGGCTCACCGGCGAAGAATTGATCGCGCGTTCGTATCCGGTTCACACAATTACTGCACCATCGGGCTCATGGCTTCGAAACTGGTATATGTTGTCCACATCACATTTGGTAAGGAGTAGTGCGATGACGAACGAATCCCCCAGCGCTGACCCGAAGAGCCCCGAGGCACAGACGGCGACCCCCGGCGCACGAGTCAAAGACGCAGTCGCGGTCCCCTCACCGCACACACCTGGCCCCGGCGCCCCCGCTGCACCTGCACCGGCAGCCGGCGGTTCTGATCCGGCACCCGCCGACGTCGACCCGCCGAAGGTCGAAGTGGCAGTGGCCACCGACGCCGCCTACGCCGGCAAAGAAGCCGACAGAGTCCAGCTGCGTCGACCGCTGCGCAATGTCTCCGAGGTCCGGCACTTCTTCCGCACGAATCAGACCCCGATCTTCTTCGTCGGAGCCACGCCGTTCAACCTGCTCGGTCTCGACCGGTGGGTGCGCAACTTCTCGTACATCACCTACTACGACGGCTGGGACGGCGGTCATCCGCGCGTCTTCTCCCCGCGCTACAAGCCCTATGTCGAGTTCGAATCGGGTGAGGCGATCAACAACTGGCTGCTGCTCAACGCCGAGGTGCGTGCCCATATGACGCGCAACGTCCCCCACGGTGAGCGGGTCAAGGTCGCGATGGTCTTCTTCGACGAGGAGACCGAGCGGATCTGCCGAGAGCTCGGCTACGACCTCATTCTGCCGTCGGCAGCCCTGCGCAATCAGCTCGATTCGAAGATCGAGACGACGAAGCTCGGCAATGAGGCCGGTGCGTTCTCCGTCCCGAACGTGCTGACCACTGCCGACACCTACGAAGAGCTCAATGAGCGGGCCGCCGAGGCGGGACTGGGCACGGATCTCGTCGTGCAGACCCCCTACGGCGATTCCGGGAAGACGACGTTCTTCATCTCCGATGCCTCCGGCTGGGAGGCGCACAAGGACGACATCATCGGCGAGCAGCTGAAGGTGATGAAGCGGATCAACAACACTCCGGTCGCCGTCGAGGCGGTCATCACCTCCAGCGGTGTCGTCGTCGGTCCGTATCTGACCGAGCTGGCCGGCTTCGCCGAGCTCACCCCGTACAAGGGCGGCTGGTGCGGCAACGAGATGAAACCCGATGTCCTCAACGCGGAGCAGCGGGCGCAGACCCGTGAGCTCGTGCGCAAGATGGGCGAAGGCCTGCGCAAACGCGGCTATCGCGGGTTCTTCGAAGTCGATGTCCTCGTCGATCTCGACAGCGACGACTGCTACCTCGGTGAGCTCAATCCGCGCATTTCCGGGGCCTCGGCGATCACGAACGTCACAGCCGGCGCCTATGCCGATGTGCCCCTGTTCCTGTTCCACCTGCTCGAATACCTCGACGTCGAATTCGACCTCGATGTCACGGAGATCAATGAGCGGTGGGAGGAGCTCTCCGGCGCCGACGAGTGGAGCCAGATGATCATCAAGGAGACGGCTCCGATCACCGAGTACATCACGCATTCCCCGCTGACCGGCCAGTACTATCTCGACCAGTACGGGACGCTGACGTACAAACGTGCGGCACTCGACTGGCACCCCCTGCAGAACGGCAGCGAGGTGTTCTTCCTGCGTATCTTCGGGGCCGGAGACTACCGGTGGAAGGGTGCGGACCTCGGAGTCCTGGTGACGAAGAATCCGCTGCAGACGAACGTCGGCGGGCCTGATGCGCTGAGCATCCGGGCCAAGCACTTCATCGATTCGATCAGGGCGATGTACGCCGGAGTTCCGGTCGTCGCCGACGATCCGTCTCCGGCCCTCGGCGGACCCGGAGCCAAAGGCGACTGAACCCGGCGCCGCTCCCTTAAACGCGAAGGGCAGATACACGCGAAGCGCGGAGCCGCCTCGGTGATAATCTCAACACGAACCGAGGCGGCCCTCAGCTGCCGTCCGCGGAGCCGTTCCGCGGACAGACCGATGCAAGATTCAGAGGAGAAGAGTGATCGAACCGTCACCGGACCAGACCGCGGCCACTCCCCCGACCGATCAGACCGTGACCCCATCGGCACCCGTGGACCCTGCGGCAGTAATCGACCGGGACAACTGGCAGGATCCCGACAATGTGCGCTGGTCGTTCCAGAACGTCGCACGGGTCCTGCCCACGACGCCGATCTCCCGGGGCACCGGTCCGGTGGCCGAGCTGCCCGCCGATCCGCAGGATCTCGGCGAGGTCGAGGTTCCCGCGACGGAGTACTCGGAGGCCCGCAGCGTCCGCAGCGTCATCGAATCCACCGACACGGATGCCTGGATGCTCATGCACAACGGGACCGTGCTCACCGAGGAGTACTTCGGGGAGATGACCGCGTCGACCGAGCATCTGCTCATGTCGGTGTCCAAATCGCTCGTCGGCACCGTCGCCGGTGTCCTCGCCGGTTCGGGTGACCTCGACCCGAACCGCCTCGTCACCGATTATGTGCCCGAACTCGCCGAGTCCGGCTACGCCGGTGCCACCGTGCGCCATGTCCTCGATATGCGTTCGGGCATCCGCTTCTCCGAGGACTACCTCGACCCGAAATCCGAGGTCCGGCAGATCGAAGAGTCGATCGGCTGGTCCGAGGCGAAGCGGGAGAACCCGGGCATCGGCATGTACGAGTTCCTCACCACCCTGGAGGCGAAGTCCGAGCACGGCGGTGTCTTCGAATACCGGTCATGTGAGACCGATGTGCTCGGATGGGTGTGCGAGAAGATCGCCGGCGAGCGCATGCAGTCGCTCATGTCCCGGGTGCTGTGGTCTCGGATCGGCGCCGAACAGGACGCGATCATCGCCACCGACCAGTACGGGGTCGGGATGTTCGACGGCGGAATCAACACGACTCTGCGCGATCTCGCCCGGTTCGGCTATGTCTACACCAACCGCGGGCAGTCGCTGACCGGACAGCAGGTCGCGCCGACGACGTGGATCGGCGATACGCTGACCACCGCCGAGGATGTGCGTCAGGCGTTCGCCGATGGGCCCGGAGACAATCGGATGCCGGGCGGGGCGTATCACAACCAGTTCTGGTTCCCGTTCCCCGATTCTCATGCGTTCCTGGCCCTCGGCATCCATGGGCAGATGATCTATATGAACCCGGGTGCCAACGTCCTCGGCGTCAAGCTCTCGAGCTGGGGGCTGCCGCAGGAGGCGACGAAGCTGTTCCCGACGATCCGCGCCTTCGAGGCTCTCGCGAAGGCCGTCAACTCCCCCGCCGCGGTGTAGCCGCGAAGCACAGCCGGACCATCTCGCACCGCTGCTTGCACACCCTCGCGGCGGTGGCTTCTCCTACACGTGCGTCGGCACTCGTCACCGTTCCTCGCAGAACGCCCTGTCGCAGAGGGGGGATGTGCGAGGAACGGTGAGGGATGGTCACTTCCCTGCCTGAAACTCAGCTGGCGCTGAGCCCGGATGTGCCCGAATCGCCACAGGTGTCGCCGGATCCGCACACCGAACCGGTCTTCGCGGCAACCGGACGTGGCAGAATCGTGGTGTATCGACAACGCTTGTGATCGCCTGAGCGCGAAGGAGAAACACGATGACCCCGATTCGCCGGTCCACCTGGATGCCCCGCCTGCTGACGGCGGCCGCTGGAACCGCTCTCGCCTTGTCCCTGACGGCTTGCGGAGGCTCCGGAGGGGACAAGCCCGCCGAGAATCAGAAGTCCGAGGCCGCGCAGACCGAAGAAGGCGGATTCGGCGGAGGAGCCGTCGAATCGAAAGAGGCCGACGCCCCCGGATCCGAACCCGCCGAGGCGGAGCCGACAGACACGAAATCCACCGACCCGTACGCTGACGCTGCGAAGACGACGAACTGGGCCAGCGACGACGGGATGAAGATCGACAAGAAGGGCAACGGCATCGTGCCCGCTTCGTCGATCGAGGCCGACCTCGTCGACCTGTTCGAGAACAAACTCGATTTCACAGTCAAGAAGGCCGAGTGCGCAACGGATATGGATCTCACAGAATGGTACGGATTCGAAACGTGCAATGTCACCGTCAAGGACAAAGAAGCCCTCAAAGGTGAGAAGACGTACTACGGAACAGTGAAGATCGTCGACCACAAGGACAAGATGGTCAAGTACGAACTCATGTTCCCCGGCATCGACAAGGAAGACTTCGACTTCAAGGACTGATCACCGAGGCGGCCCCGCCCCTGGTCATCGATCGGTTCCTGAGGTTGCGACTGCACACTCATCGTCGCCCGTACGACCTTCGTCCGTGCGGGCGACGAATCGTCTCCGCGGATGTCCGGATGAACCGGTGACGACAAAGCTGCCGGCCGCCTCGGCGGGTGATCGGCTCTCCCCGTCCACGGCACGATCGGAACGCTCAGCCGAACCCGGGGCCGCGGTCTCCGAGCTCCGGGCGCTGCCCGGCTCATCCAGGGCCTCTCGGATGATCCGGCGCGGATCGTACTGTCGCGGATCAAGCGTTCGCCAGTCCTCGGCGCCCATCGATTCGGCGGCCCGAGTCCGCGCCGTGTCGACCTGGGCACGGAGCAGGCGGGCGAGTTCACCGAGCTTCTGCGCGTAGTGGGGCAGACGCTGCGGGCCGATGACGAGGGCGGCGAAGATGCCGACGATGATCAGTTTCTCGAAACTCAGGCCGAACATGTCCGAGTCCTTTCCGTTGGTGTGATCGGCACTCGACCGCGCCGTTCCTCCTCCACGCGCGGATCACCGGCCATCCGGTCGTACCCTCGGGCCCGGTCGTGGATGCACGCGATGACGAGTGCGGCGAGGAACAGCAGCGCCATCGGGGCCGCGACGAAGAACATGGAGAGCACGTCGGCGGCCGGGGTGACCAGCGCGGCGAAGACCACGATGGCCACGATGGAGACTCGCCAGGCCCTCGCGATCGATCGAGCAGAGAGCAGGCCGATGAAGTTGAGGACGACGAGGAAGACCGGAAGGACGAAAGCGACTCCGGTGGCGATGACGATCTTGAACACGAAGTCGAAATAGTAGGACGCCTGCAGGATGGTGCTGTCCTCACTCGCGGCGAACGAAGTGAGCACTTCGACCATCCGCGGGAAGATAAAGAGGCCGGTGAGACAGCCGGCGACGAAGAGGGGCACCGCGGCGCCGAGGAAGCCGAACGTCACCTTCTTCTCCTTCGCCGTCAGTCCCGGAGTGAGGAATCCGAAGATCTCCCCCAGCCATACCGGGCTGGAGAGGACGATCCCGGAGTACACGGCGATGCGCAGCTGAAGGTCGAAGGCGCCGGTGACGCTGTCGTAATTGAGCGAAGCGCTGCGGGATTCGGCGAGCTCGGTGATCGGGGCCCGGAGGACGTCCATGACGAAATCTGAGGTGAGATAGCCGATGACCGTGCCGATTAGCAGCGCCACCGCCGCGCGCACCGCCCGTGTCCGGGCCTCCCGCAGGTGCGCGGACAGCGGCATCTTCTCCGCGGCGGTGCTCATGAGTGGGGTTCCGACTCATCACCAGACCGCGAATCGGATGATTCGTCCTTGAGGATGCGTACGGACTGCCCGAGGCTCTTGGCGAGCGCAGGCAGCTTGGCTGCGCCGAAGACGAGGATGATGATGGCGAGGATGACGAGGGCGTGCCAGCCCGTGAGGTTGTGCAGCATGATGGTGAGCCTTTCTCCGAGTTGTCAGGGCTTTTCGGGGGCGCCGTCGGGTGGGGCTTGCCCTTCACCGCCGCCTCCCGGGGCTGCGCCGCCGGTCGGTTCGGTGTCGGTGTCGACGGGAACATCGAGCGTGGCGGTGTATCCGGCGTCGGTGTCGCCGCTGATCGTGGCGAGCTGATGCTCTCCTCCGTCGTCACCGAAGACGTTGTCGTCGTCGAGGGAGGTGGCAGAGAGGTTCTTCGCCGATCCGTCGTAGGTCTCGAGGGCGAAGACTGCGTTGCAGGCGTCTTCGGGCAGGGCCATCTGCGAGGTGGCGATGGCGTTCTCGGCATCGGTGATCGAATCGACGTCGGGGTAGACCTCGAAGTGGATGTGCGTCCACCTGCCTGAGTAGCAGCCGGGGAAGACCGATTTGAACGTGACTTCACCGTTGGCGTCGACGACCTGGACGCCACGCAGCCACGTCGCGTCTTCGACGCCGTCGGAGTACATCGAGTAGCGGCCCTGAGCGTCGCAGTGCCAGGCGTAGACGGCAGCACCCTCGAACGGGGCGTTGTCGTTGGCCATATCGGTGACCTTGAGGGTGAAAGTCAGCGGCACACCGTCGACGGTGTCGGTCCCGTCGATGTTCGAGCGGATGTCGGAGCGCACGATTCCCGATTCCTCGAGGATATCGGGGCCGTTGGAGCCGTCGGCCGGATAGGGTCCTGCGGTTTCGTCCGGGATCTCCGTGAAGGATCCGCTGCTGCTCGAGCTCGAGCTCGTCGAGCCTGAGTCTTCGGAACTGCAGGCGGCGAGGACCATGGTGCCGACGCCGGCTCCGACGAGCCCGAGAACTCCTCGCCGGCTGAAGAGGGTGCGGATGTCGAAGGAGGCGCCCTGGTCGACGACCTCCTCGTCGGGACGGTCGAGGAGCCTGCCTTCATAGGCGGGTCCATTGGGGGTCTGGTCCGGTTCGGGTACGCGAGCCATGAGCTGTCCTTCCTTCGATGATGTGTGATGACACCATCGTGGTGACCGGCTCTGGCGTGGGACTGTGGCGTTTCTGGGCCGCGGCTGTGGATGCTCAGTCGGTTTGTGTTCCGTCCCACCAGTCGAGGACTCGCTGGGCTTGCAGGGTCACCCATTTCGAGGGTTCGCCGACCGGAGCGTCGACGTGGAACCAGACCTCGCCGTCGAGGCGATGGTCCTGAGTCCAGGTGCCGTCGTCGGAGCGTCTGGCTCGGATCATCCCGACCGCTTCTTCCATCCGCGGGTCCGGGCCGGTTCCGTCCGCGCTCGTCGCTTCGCGGAAGTAGTCGAGTGCGGGCAGGATTCCGTAGAACCAGCGGCGGGGGTGGAAGAGAGCGAGGGCACGACCGTCGAAAGGTTCACCGGTGCTGCGCGTGCGGAACAGGTCCCGCGACAGCAGGTACTCCTCTCCCCTGGTTCGGGCCTGCTGCACACGTGCGGCGTCGCCCGCAGCCAGCTGATAGTCGAGCAGCGCGACGAGGGCGTTGAGGGTGGAGTGGAACGACGAGACCATCGAACCTTCGACCCATTCGCAGTTCCATCCGCCGTCGGGCTGCTGGTGGCTCAGGAACCAGTCGACGATGCCGTCGACATCGGCACCGAGCCACAGGCCGTTCGACAGCGTCCAGGAATTGATGCAGACATCGACTTCCCCGCCCCAGTACGGCAGATTCTCGTATTCCCAGCGTGCGGATTCGAGTTTCTCTGCCGTTCCCTCCAACGCCGAGGCGGTCAGTCCCCACTCGCGCAGGTCCTTCAGAGCCCACGTCGTCGCCGTCCACGGCTGTGATCCGTCGTCATCGAATGCGAAGTCGGAGGGGAAGAAGGCCCCGCCTGCCCATTGTCCGTCCGGGTCTTGCTGGGCCAGCAGCTCTGCGCCGAAGCCTTCGTGTTCCACGCGTGCGCGGGTCTCCTGCCAGGTCGTCTCCTCTGCTCCGAGCAGGTCGCGTTCGACCTGCCAGCGCAGGGCCGGGTCCGAGTCGAGGAGCCAGTCGGACAGTTCTGTGCTGATCATCGTTGATCTCCCACTTCGGTCGAACAGTCACTTCGAGAGTAGGCGCCGAATCGCGCGAAGACCATACCCCTGTCCGTCGAAGTGGGATTCACCAGTTGTCGTCGGCCTTGCGGTGCTCATCCGCGCAGTGACCGCTCCCAGGCCAGGGTTGCAAGCGCCGCAGCCTGGTCGGGCAGGTGCGCATCGTCGAACTGAACTTCCGGCGAGTGATTCGTCGCCGCCGAGGCCGGATCGATGCCTTCGGGCGTCACGAAGAAGAACATGAAAGCACCGGGCACCTGCTCGAGCACGAAGGAGAAGTCCTCGGAACCCATGAGCGGGTCCGGCACCTGCACTGCCCGCTCGGCCCCGAAACGATCGGCCAGAACTCTCAGGGCGAAGTCGGCTTCGCCGCAGTCGTTGACCGTGACGGGATACTGCTCGGTCCACACCACCTCGGCCGTGCATCCGTGTGCGGCCGCAATCGACTCCGCCAACTGTGTGGCGCGCTCGGGGAACCTACGCGTCGACTCGTGGGAGAGCGTGCGCACAGAGGCTCCGAGCTTCGCCGAGGCGGGGATGACATTGACGGCCTCCCCCGCTTCCAACTGCGTCACCTGGGCGACGATGGGGTCGAAGACGCTGAATGATCCGGTGACCATCGATTGCAGCGCCTGTCCGAGTTCGAGAATCGGACGCACCGGGTCGACCGCATCTTCCGGTCGCGAGCTGTGACCTCCGCTGCCGTGCATCGTCACGTGCAGAGTATTCGCCCCGGCCATGATCGTGCCCGGTCTGGTGACGAAGGTTCCCGGCACCCCCGGTGCCACATGGATCGCGTAAGCCGCATCGGGCTTCTTGCCGATGGTGTCGAACATTCCTTCTTCGAGCATGATCTTCGCACCGCCCATCCCCTCCTCGCCGGGCTGGAACATGAAGGCCACCGTGCCCTTCAGCTCGGACTGATGAGCGGACAGCAGCTTCGCGGCTCCGACGAGTCCGGAAACGTGGAGATCATGCCCGCAGGCATGCATGGTCCCATTCGTCGACGCGAAGTCGAGTCCGGTCGCCTCGTCGACGGGCAGAGCGTCCATGTCCCCGCGCAGGAGCACCGTCGGGCCGGGGTGCGCTCCGCGCAGGACGGCGATGATCGAGCTGAGCTCCTGACCGAGCGTGATCTCAAGCGGCAGACCTTCCAGGGCGTCGAGGATCCGACGTTGGGTCTTCGGCAGATCGAGTCCTATTTCGGGGTCCCGGTGCAGGTCGCGGCGCAGTTCGCGCAGATCATCGGCAAGTGCGTGGGCTTCACTGGTGAAATCGAGAGTCATTGTGTGCTTCACTCGGCAAGACTTGCACGGCCGGAATGAGTCGCGCAATACCGTCTCGAGAAGTTCGCGAAAACAGAAACTCCCCCATCGGATTCGTCATCCTGATGAGGGAGTTGATCGGTAGCGGGAGGGGGACTCGATCCCCCGACCTCACGATTATGAGTCGTGCGCTCTAACCAGCTGAGCTACCCCGCCCCAGCGCCGCATTCGAGGCGGCACGAGAGCCCCGAAAGGGAATCGAACCCTTGACCTTCTCCTTACCATGGAGATGCTCTGCCGACTGAGCTATCGGGGCAACAGGTAAGAATCTACACGGGTTCGCGCTGCCAGGGCAAATCAGGGCGAAGTGACGTCACTCACACGCGCTCGGTGCCGTCTTGGTGCATTCCGCAGACGGCGCAGAGTCACCCTCACCGCCGGAGGAGACCCCTACTGCACCGGGTCGAAGCGCCCCGCCAGGAAGCCCTGCAGACGACCGGGATGATTGGTGATGATCCCGTCGACCTCGGCGGTGAGGAGTTCCCGCCACTCGTTCATCTCGTCAGCAGTCCAGACGAAGACGCCGAGGTCGTTGTCCATGATCTCGGTGACCACCGATCTGCGCATCGTGAAACCCTTGTACGAAGGATTGATCGCCACCGCTCCGAGTTCGCGAGCGATCTCAATGTCCTCGGGCTCGGGAACCATGCGCAGCAGGAAGCGAGCCGCCATCGGCAGCATATCCCGACAGGTCTCAAGCGTTTCGATGTTGAACGATTGGACGATCATGCGGTCGGCGATGCCGGTCTCAACGACGAGTTCGGCGATCCGCGCCACCGCACCGGAGGACCACTCCCCCTTGAGCTCGAGCAGGAGTTCGCCGCCTCGGTGCTGGATGTCGCGCATCACGGCGGCCAAGGTGGGGATCCGCACTCCGTGGAATCCGGGGCCCATCCATGATCCCGCATCGACGAACGACAGCTCCTCGGCGGTCAGGCCGGCCACGGGGCCCTTGCGGTTGGTGGTCCGGTCCAGATCCGCATCGTGCAGGATCACAGGAACCCCGTCGGCGCTCGTCGAGGTATCGACCTCGATAAAGTCGACGCCGAGGGCTCGCGCGGCATCGACCGCGGCCAAACTGTTCTCGGGCACGACCGCCGAATACCCTCGATGCGCGACCACCAGCGGCCGGCGCCCCGCGCCGGGACGTTCAACGATGCCTCGTTCGTGGAGGAACTGCAGAAAACTCATGCCTTCAGCCTATGCCCTGCCCTCGATGACCGCCGCCCCGCTGCAACGGTCAAGTCCCGGCTATCAGGAAATCTCGCCGAAATATTCGAGCGCGGCCCGCGACGTAGTATCTTGTGAGCTGGTTCTTTCAATGACTGTAAGGATCGTCCATGGAACCTATCTTCGCTGCCGCAATCGTCCTCGCCTTCATCGCTCTCGGCGAGCTGGTCTCGATCTGGTCGAAAGCGCGGATCCCCAGTCTGCTGGTCGCAATGCTCGGCATCTTCGTCTTCGCCAAGATCGGCATCGTTCCGGAGTCGATCATCGACGATTCGATGCTCGTGCAGATCTACACGATTCTCGTCGCTCCGCTGCTGTTCCATATGGGCACGCTCATCCCGCTGCGGGTGATGGCCAAGCAGTGGCGTTCGGTGATCATCGCCGTCTCGGGCATGCTCGTCGCCGTCCTCCTCATCCTCGCAGTCGTCGCCCCGATCTTCGGCTTCGAGACCTTCGTCGCCGGTTCCGGACCGCTGGCCGGCGGCATCGTCGCCACCAGCCTGACGACCGAGGGGCTCACGGCTCAGGGGGCCGCCTCGGCGATCATCGTCCTCCCCGCGCTCGTGCTCATGCTCCAATCCCTGCCGTCGATGCCGCTGACGAACTTCCTGCTCCGCCGCTATGCGACGAAGCTGCGCGACAGCGGCGAACTCCACGAGCTCGCCGCCGCCCATCACGAAGAGGAAGAGGAGGCCGCGCAGAAGAAGAAGCTCGTGACCCTGCCGTCCTTCCTCGTCGACAATCAGCTGTTCATGCTCTTCCTCATCCTCGTCGGCGGATCGATCGCAACGCTGCTGGCCGTGCCCACGCACATCCCGTCCTCGATCCTCGCCCTCCTGCTCGGCATCGCCGCGGCCGCGATCGGTCTCTCACCGGACAAAGCCATGGAGCGGTCGAACTCCTTCGGTGTCGCCATGGCTGGCGTCATCGCGATCGTCATGGCCCCGCTGGTCTCCGCGTCCGTGCAGGACGTCATCAACGCGTTCCTGCCGACGATCACCATCCTCGTCGTCGGCGGTGCCGGCATCGTCATCGGCGGCTTCGTCGCTACGAAGCTGCTGCGCTGGAAGGCCCCGCTGGGCATGTCGGTGGCGCTGACAGCGATGTACGGCTTCCCGGCCGACTATCTGCTCACCAATGAGGTCGCCCGGTCCATCGCCCGCGACGACGATGAGAAGGAAGCGCTGCTCAATGTCATGCTTCCGCCCATGCTCGTCGGAGGCTTCACCTCGGTGTCGGCCGGCTCCGTCGTCATCGCCAGCGTGCTCGTCAGCCTGCTCTGACCACTCTGCCGACTGCCAGGGGGCCCTCGCCCCGACGACGCTGACTCCCCACCGGAAAGGCCACCATGCACGATCTGCTCGCCGATGGCCGGGCTCTGCTCCCGGCGCTGCAGGAGCTGCGACGTTCCCAGTGGTCGGTCTCGATCTGCCCCGCACGCAGGCGGCGGTCCTCGATGCCCTGTCCGGGCTCGATCTCGAGGTGACCACAGGTGTGGGCACCACCTCGGTGGTGGCCGTGCTGCGCGGATCGCACCCGAACAAGCCGGCCGCCGCTCCGGCGGTGCTGCTGCGCCGAGATATGGACGCTCTCCCGGTGACCGAGTAGACGGATGAGCCGTTCGCCTCGACGAACGGACATATGCACGCCTGCGGACACGACCTGCATACGACTGGTGTGGCTGCCGATGCCCGACCCCGCATCAGCGACGGAAACGATTCCACCATCGCCGAGGTGAACCCACCGACTCCGGACCGGCGGGCTGACCCCCCGGTTCCGCCTCGGTGACGGAGTCGTTCTTCTTCACATCCCGACGTCGCCGCCATGCGGCGATCTCGTTTTCCACGTTGCGGGGCGGAGTGAACACGGGCGGACCCTCGCGCAGATCCATCACGGCCTCCCGCACCCGGGCGTTGAAACCGGCGAGGTAGTCGCGGACGTCAGATTCTTCGGTGAAGGCGTCGACGGTGTCCTCGAGGACGGCGTTCTCCTTGCGCAGCTGGAAGGCGGCCGGAGCGACACCGTTGATGCCCTCGGAATCCATCTTCTGCTTGATCCACCAGTCGGGATCGGATGAGCCGTGCAGACCGGTCAGCGGTTTGCCGAGGCCCGGCAGATCGTCGAAGTCCCCGCGCTTGATGGCTCGGTCGAGAGCGGATTCGACGACAGCGTTTCGGTCCTCGAGTGAATTCAGACGCCGAGGCGACTGCGCGTCGTCCGTGTCATCGCTCATCGGTTCGCTCCTCCCGCAGTCTTGCCCAAAGCCCGGCGTTTCGGCCCAACGCTGCGGTCTCGTGTCCTCACACGGTAGGCGCACCGGCATGCGGTCCGCAAGGACTTCGACGCAATCGCCCACGGCCCAGATTCAGGTCAGCATCGGATACTTTTCGGCGCCGGAAATGTCCGATGCTGACCTATGTTTCTGCTCAAGAGTCCGAATGCGACCTATTCTTCTGACGCACTTGGTGCAGGGAAACTGAAAGCGGCCCCGCGTCCTGTGTTTCCACAAGTCGCGGGACCGCTTCCTTCTGCGTGGCAGATATAGGATTCGAACCTATGAAGGCAATGCCGGCTGATTTACAGTCAGCTCCCTTTGGCCGCTCGGGCAATCTGCCGCAGGTGGCGCTCGATGAGCACCTGAAAAGAATACAAGGCTCGGACCCGAATCACCAACTCGGTAGACGCAGATCACAGTTCGGAGCCTCGACTAGACTCGGGGGCAACAGCCACGCCCGTTTCCAAAGGGCATCAACGATCGCAGACAAAGGAGCATTCATGGCCAGCGAATCCTCATTCGACATCGTCAGTAAGGTCGACCGGCAGGAAGCCGACAACGCACTCAACCAGGCCGCGAAGGAGATCAATTCCCGCTATGACTTCCGCGGCACCGATGCGTCGATCGCCTGGAGCGGCGAAGCCGTGCAGCTGAAAGCCAACAGCGAGGACCGGGTCAAGGCCATTCTCGACGTCTTCCAGTCGAAGCTGGTCAAGCGCGGAATCTCGCTGAAGTCCCTCGAGGACGGCGAACCGTACCCCTCCGGCAAGGAGTACCGCATCGATGCATCCCTCAAAGAGGGCATCGACAAGGACAATGCGAAGAAGATCTCGAAGATCATCCGCGACGAGGGCCCCAAGGGCGTCAAAGCCCAGATCCAGGGCGACGAATTGCGCGTGAGCTCGAAGAAGCGTGATGACCTGCAGGAAGTCATCGCCCTGCTCAAGGGACAGGACCTCGACGTCGACCTGCAGTTCACGAACTACCGCTGATCACCATCGCCCCATGCCGGCCCGGTCCGCACTGCTGAGTGCGGACCGGGCCGGTGTCGTATTCGCCCGTAACGCTGTGACCCGAAAGAGGCCGGTCAGTGCTCGGGGAGTTCGAGCGGAATGTAGTACAGACCCTTCGAGTCCTCTTCGACGCTGACCCGGAGGCGATCGTCGAGGTGGATGAAATCATTGACCTTGATGGTGCCCTTCTGGCCGCTGAGTCGGCGGATGGCGAAGGCGGGGATGAGGCCCTGGCGTCCCGAGCCGTCGACGGCGAGCGCGTACTTCGGGCCGGTCGCACGGACCCGGACGTCGATGCCCGTGTCCTGTTCCCGCAGTTCGTCGAGTTCGACGACCGGTTCCGGGTTCGTCAGCGCGGTGAGCTCGACGGCCAGAGTATCGGCCATGTCATCGACGGTCGCGAGCATGTTCGCCATGGCACGGGCGAATTCGCCGTGCAGCTTGCTCGGCTTCATCGCCGCGCCGGGTTTGTACATGTCCTCATGGGTCAGCTCGCTCCAGGCGTCCTGGAGCCGGGTCTTGACCTGGATCTCGGCGAATACCGGCGGCCCCTGGTCGGAAGGGATGCGCAGGATGACGTGGCAGGCACGGTACCCGCTGGCCTTCGGCGGATCCGTGTAGTCTTTCCACTCGATGAGTTCGAAGGCGCCCAGCTGCTCGGGATCGCGCAGCGCGGCGAACATCATCGACTGATCGCGCGGTGATTTGCACAGCACCTTGACGCCGACGATGTCGCGGATCTGGTCTTCGACATCCTCGGCGGAGGTGATCGTCAGATCCGGGTCGTCGTCGGTCTTCTCCGTCAGCTTCGCCAGGGTCCGTGCCGCGTCCTTGATCCGATGACCGTCGACGTCGAGGCGGGAGATGTCCTTGTCCTTGAGCAGGCCCTTCTGCTGTTCGGTCAGCCAGTGTTTGATCCGCACCGCCGCCGTCTGCCAGGCGTTGAGCCGTTCGACATAGGCACGTTCGACGATCGTCTTGAGCTGAGATTCGTTTCTCACGCGGTCTCCCCTGCCGGCCGTCAGTGCAATGGTTCACGCTCGCTGGTGCGATCTGCTGCGCGCTGAGGTGACTTGGTGCGCGCTGGCGTGATCTGGACGTCTCCGACTCTACGCGCCGGAAGCATCAGGCACCGGCAGCGACTCGTCCACCCGCTGCAACGGGAAGAGAAGTCACTGCCGGTGCCTGATGGCCCCCGGAGTGGAGGAAAGGTCGCGAAATGCTCCGAACCCTCAGCTGCCGGCCGTCGGCTGGCCGACGGATTCGGCGGTGACGTGTCCGCGCGCCTCGGCGAGCATGGCTTCACGGGTGGCGAGCTTGATCCGCTCACGTCCCTCGACCTCGCCGGCAGCCTTCTCAGCGGCCTCGACGCGGTGGTAGCCCTCCCAATCGGCGTAGTCGACGCCCTTGGATTCGAGGAGTTCGATGATGGCCGATTCGTCCGGGTACACCGGATCGGTGAGCGCACCGGCGGCACGGTCGTCGAGGATGTGGCCGATGGTCTCGAGCGCATCGCCCTTCGTGTGGCCGATGAGCCCGACGGGTCCGCGCTTGATCCACCCAGTGGTGTACACGCCCTGAACGACATCGGCCTCGGCGGCCGCGGTCTGGTCATCGGAGTCGACGACGCGACCCTCGTGGTTCGGGATCACACGCTTGCGATCGTCGAAAGGCAGCTGCGGCAGCTGAGTGCCCGCATAGCCGACGGCACGGTAGACGGCGTCGAGCTCCCAGTCGTGGAAGCTGCCGGTGCCGTTGACACCGCCGGAGCCGTCGAGTTCCATGCGTTCGGTGCGCAGCCCCGTCACCTTGCCCTCGCCGAGGATGGCGACCGGTGAGTGCAGGAAGTGCAGGTGGAGTCGCCGCTTCGCTCCGGTGGGTTCACGCATGGTGAAGTCCGTGAGCGTCTTCGCGACCTGCTTGGTCTGGTTGCTCGACTCGATCGCCTGCATCGACCCTTCGTCGAACTCGAAGTCCTCCGGGTAGACGATGAGGTCGACGTCCTTGACGGCGCCGAGTTCGCGTAGCTCAAGCGGGGTGAACTTAGCCTGAGCAGGTCCGCGACGGCCGAAGATGTGGACATCGGTGACCCTCGAGGACTTCAGCCCCTCATACACGTGGTCGGGGATCTCCGTGGTGTGCATGTCGTCGGCCTGCTTCGCCAGCACGCGGGCGACGTCGAGGGCGACGTTGCCGTTGCCGATGACGGCGACGCGCTCGGCATCCAGCGGCCAGGACTGCGGGACATCGGGGTGCGAGTCATACCAGTTGACGAAGTCCGCGGCACCATAGGATCCGGGCAGATCGATGCCGGGCAGGTCAAGGGCTGCGTCGACGAAGCAGCCGGTGGAGAAGATCACCGCATCATAGCGGTCGGTGAGCTCTTCGAGGTGGAGGTCGACTCCGTACTCGACATTGGAGAACAGGCGGATGTCGCCTCGGTCGAGGACCTTGATCAGGGCGTTGATGATGCCTTTGATCCGCGGGTGGTCGGGAGCGACTCCGTAGCGGACGAGTCCGAAGGGAGTCGGCAGACGGTCGAAGAGATCGACGCTCAGATCGAAGTCACGCTCCGCCTTTGTCATGAGATCGGCCGCGTAGATCCCAGCAGGACCGGCGCCGACGATGGCCACCCGGAAGGGACGAGTCATTCTCACACCTCTCTATTCAGTCACCTCGAGTCTATCGTCAATGTAGGTCATCCTTACAATGACGTGACTAAACTCGCACCGTCGCCGCCTGACAAGCAGACACCAGGCCTCCCCGCACCGCCATCTCACCGACGGCGTCGCCGCCTCCACCGCATCCTGTCCTCGCTAGACTGAAGCCTGTGAGCCAGAACCCTGCCCCCGATGAGAGCGCAATTCGCCGTGCCGGCCTGATCAACGGATTCTCCGCCTACCTGCTGTGGGGTGTGATGCCGCTGCTCTTCGCCGCCGCTGCCCCCACCGGCGCTCTCGAACTCGTCTCCCACCGAGTCATCTGGTCGCTGGGCTTCTGCGCCATCCTCCTCGTCTTCACCGGCGGGTTCCTGCGCACTTGGCAGATTCTGCGCTCGCCGCGGCTCTTCGGCCTGCTGCTTCTGGCATCGGTGCTCATCGCCATCAACTGGACGACGTTCATCTACGGGGTCGAAACCAACCAGCTCGTCGAGATCTCACTCGGCTACTACCTCAACCCGCTCATCTCCATCGGCCTGGGCGTGATCTTCCTCGGCGAGAAGCTGCGCCCATTGCAGTGGACGGCCGTGGGCTTCGGTCTGCTCGCGGTCATCATCGTCGGCATCGGACTCGGCCGAGTCCCCTACCTCGCGTTCACCGTCGCCCTGTCCTTCGGCCTCTACGGGCTGGTGAAGAACAAGGTCGGCAGCCGAGTCGGCGCACTCGAAGGCATGACTGTCGAAAGCCTCGTCCTCGCCGTTCCCTCGGCGATCTACCTCATCGTCCTCGGCTCGCTGGGGCTGCAGACGTTCTCCGGATTCGGCGGCTGGCACGTCTTCGTCATCATCATCACCGGGCCCGCCACCGCGATCCCGCTCATCCTCTTCAGCGCCGCCGCCCGCCGCATCCCGCTGTCCTGGGTGGGCATGCTCCAATATCTCACCCCGACCATCCAATTCACCCTCGGCGTCACGGTGCTCGGCGAGATGATGTCGACGACCCGCTGGATCGGGTTCTTCGTCATCTGGATCGCCGTGATCCTGTTGTGCACGGACATGATCCGCCACAGCCGACGCCGCTCCTGACCCTGCCCCGACCCCGCAGCACCCCTCCATTACTACCTGACGGCGGCTGAGCAACCTCGCGCGAGGTTGCTGGGCCGCCGTCAGGTAGTAATTGGGGCGGGTCCGGGATTATCCGGTCGGATCGTCTCCGGCTCTTGACAACATACTCGGCACCATGGTTCATTAGTTAAGTAACTAACCAACTCACATGGAGCCGACAGTGATCGACGACGCCAAACCCCTGTTCACTCAGATCGCCGAGAAGGTCGAGGACTCGATCCTCAACGGCACCCTGCCCGAACTCTCCCGCGCACCATCGACGAACGAGCTCGCGACCTTCTACTCCATCAATCCGGCCACCGCCGCCAAAGGCATCAACCGGCTCGTCGACAAAGGCGTGCTGGAGAAGCGTCGCGGCATCGGAATGTTCGTCACCGAGGGGGCCCGCGCTCTGCTCATCAACGAACACCGGACCACCTTCTCCGAGAACTTCATCAGCCCCCTGCTGAATGAGGCCAATCGCCTCGGGCTGGGGTCGAAGGACGTGATCGCGCTCATCGAAGAGCGCTCCCGAGAACTCCACCTGACCACAGCACTCGATCCGACCACGACCGATCCGACCACGACCGATCCGACCGCACTCGATCCGACCGCAGCGAAGGGATGACCCTATGGACTCCGTCGTCGAGGTCCGCCACCTCACCAAGACGTACAAGAACACCACCGCGCTGAATGACGTCAGCCTCACCATCGAGAAGGATTCGATCTACGGGCTGCTCGGGCGCAACGGCGCCGGCAAGACGACACTGATGTCGATCCTCACCGCCCAGAACTTCGCCACCAGTGGCGAGGTCGAGGTCTTCGGGGAGGACCCGTATGAGAACGCTCGCGTGCTCAACCGCATGTGCTTCGTCCGCGAGAGCCAGAAGTATCCGGAGGACTCCAATGCCGGTCACGCTCTGGCGAATGCCCGGCTGTTCTTCCCGCACTGGGACCAGGGCCTGGCCGAGGAGCTCATCGCCGACTTCCGCCTGCCGCTGAAGACGGTGATCAAGAAACTCTCTCGTGGCCAGCAGTCGGCTATCGGCGTCATCATCGGCCTGGCCTCCCGCGCCGAGATCACCTTCTTCGACGAGCCCTACCTCGGGTTCGACGCCGTCGCACGTCAGACCTTCTACGATCGTCTCATCGCCGACTACGCCGAGCATCCGCGCACCATCGTGCTCTCGAGCCATCTCATCGACGAGGTCGCCGATCTCATCGAGAACGTCATCGTCATCGACCGGGGCAGAGTCATCATCGATGAGTCCACCGAGGAGGTCCGCAGTCGTGCGGTCAACGTCGTCGGCGACGCCGACGCGATCAACCGCCTCGCGTCGGGCCGCGAGGTCATCCACCGCGAATCACTCGGTCGGGTCGCCTCGGTGACGATGCTCGGTCGCCTCAGCAGAGCCGACCACGAATTCATCGTCGAAGCGAACCTCGATCTCACTCCCGTCTCCCTGCAGCAGCTCATCGTCCGCAGCACGCAGGTAGACGCCCCGCCCCAGTCAGCAGCAGAGACCGACGTCAGGAGCCTGCAGTCATGACCGCCGCACTCTACCGCCAGTCCCGGGCCACGGACTCCCGCCCGAGGAACCGGACTTTGGGAGTCGTCCGCCTTCAGTTCACGAACACGCAGACCTTCGTCTGGGTTCCCGTCATCGTCCTCGGCGGGGTGTGGCTGATCACCCTCGTCATCTACTGGATCGTCTCCTCCTCGGGAGCGGGTTCCCCGATGTACAGCGGAGGCTCACAGGCACCGCTGTGGTACTTCGCCGTCGTCGGAGCCCAGGCGATGAACCTCACCTTCTACTTCTCACAGGCAATGAGCCTCACGCGTCGGGAGTTCTACCTCGGCTCCCTGCTGGCCGCCGCGATCAGTGCCATTGGAATCTCAGCGGTCTTCGTCGCTCTCGGGCTCATCGAACAGGCCACCGACGGCTACGGTATGGGCGGCTACTTCGCCTATCTGCCATGGGTGTGGGAGCACGGCCCGTTCGCCGCCGGCCTCATCTACTTCGTGCTCACGATGCTGTGGTTCGTCCTCGGCTTCTGGTTCGCGATCGTCAAGAAGCGCTTCGGCACACCGATCCTCACGATCTCGCTCATCGTCATCGCCTTGGTGCTGCTGGCCGGAGCTGCTTGGGTCAGCGTGAATCAGGGCTGGGCAGAGGTGGGCATGTGGTTGGCGAACACGCAGGCGATCGGCCTGGCCTGCTGGGCGCTGGGACTCACCGCGGTCTTCGCGCTGGGGTCGTATCTCACGCTGCGCCGCCTGACCTCATAGCCCGCGTTCGCCGACACCTTCGCCGAGGCGGCCGACACCGCCGGTGGATCAGTTCAGCACCGCCTGCGCTCCCCCGGCGAGCACTGCGGCCACCGCCACGGCGGCGCCCATCGCCGCGGTCGTCCTCCACCCCATCGCCTTGCCGACCATGACCATCGACGGAATGCTCAGTGCCGGCAGGGCGATGAGCAGGGCACCGGTGACACCGGCACCGACGCCCAGGGGCAGAAGGGTGAGGATGATCGGGATCTCTCCGCCGGTGGGGATGACCAGCAGGGTCGCCACAACCGCCACGATGAGCACAGCACCGGCACCCAACTGGGCTTCGAGCCCGAAGACGCCGGTCAGCCACGGTGCGATGAGCCCGATGACGAAGACGAGCGCGAGGTGTTCGGGCACGAGGATGAGGGTGAACCTGGCCAAGGACCGTAGGTAGCGCATGGGCAGAGACAGCAGATTCGCCGAGGCGGGTGCGGGCTCGGGTGCCGCCTCGGCGGGTCCGCTCACCCACCGTCCGATGAGCGCAGAGGCACCGACCGCGACGAGGAGCGCGAAGACGATGCGCACCGCCATGTACTGCCACGGCAGCACGAGGGCCAAGAAGATGATGACCGCGGGATTGAGCAGCGGATTGCCGACCCAATAGGCAAGAGCGGCCGAACGGCGCACGCCTGAGTCCCGCAGGCCCGCGGCCACCGGTGCCGCACAGCAGGTGCACATCATCGACGGCGTCGACAAGGCGGCGCCCATGAGGGACTGACCGGTGTGGCTGCGACGGTTGAGCAGCCTCAGCAGCCAGTCACGCGGCACCAGAGCGTCGATGGCCGCCGCGACGAGCAGCGCCACCAGCAGCGCCTTCCACACGGCGGTGAAATACACGAGCGTGAAGTCCCACGCGCCCGACAGCGACACCGTGTCCCCGGCGGCGTCGAACAGCGGGGCACCGTCCCACAGGGACGTCTGGCTCATCGTCCACGCCTTGTCCCAATACGGCAGCCATTTCGACCAGCTCAGACCGACGACAAGCAGGACAGCGAGTACGCCGAGGCCGATCCAGTCGGCGGCGCCGAGCCTCTGCGGAGTCCGAATCGGTGCCGAAGCCGAGGTATGCGTCATCGCGGTATGTCCTTTGTGCCTGTGCCGAAACGGCTGGGAGACAGAAGAGAAACGGTGAGGGGCGGGAGCTCAGGAGGTGCGGGCGACGACGGAGTCGGCGAAGGCGAACAGCGATTCCTTGACCTGGCCCTCCGGCAGCGGCGCCAGAGCCGCCTTGGCCTCATCGGCCCAGCGCGCAGCCTCTGCTCGGGCCTTCTCCGTCACCGGATGCGCTGCCAGCGCCGCACGGGCGGCTTCCAAAGCGTCATCGGAGGTCAGATCCGCGTCGAGGAGGTCGACCACCTCGGCGGCGGTGGCATCCCCGGCGGCGGCAGCCGCCCGCACGTAGAGCACGGGCAGGGTCGGGACACGTTCACGCAGGTCCGTGCCCGGGGTCTTTCCCGACTCAGAGGATGTGGTGGTGAGGTCGATGATGTCATCGGCGAGCTGGAAGGCCACACCGACGCGTTCGCCGAAGACCCGGACGGGTTCGGCCAGGGCCGAATCTGCTCCGGAGAACATCACGCCGAAGCGCGCCGAGGTCGCGATGAGCGATCCGGTCTTGTCGGCGAGCACCTGGATGTAATGCTCGATCTCGTCGGCGTCTTCGGGCGGGCCGGCGAACTCGTTGAGCTGACCGAGGACGAGACGCTCGAACGTCTCTGCCTGGATGCGCACGGCTTCGGGACCGAGCTTCGCGGTGACGCCGGAGGCCTTGGAGAACAGCAGGTCGCCGGTGAGGATCGCCACCGAGTTGCCCCACACCTCATGGGCGGCCTTCGCACCGCGGCGCACGGGAGCATCGTCCATGACGTCGTCGTGGTACAGCGATGCGAGGTGGATGAGCTCGACGGCGACGGCCGCATCGATGATGTCGTCGTTCTCCGCATCGCCGAGGCGGGCGGTGAGCAGCACGAGGTTCGGGCGGGCGCGTTTTCCGCCGGCGGCCAGCAGATGCTTCGATGTCTCGTCCGGCAGTCTCCGCGTCTGTTCGGTGACCTCGTAGAGACGGGCCTCCACGGTTTCCAACTGAGTCGAGAGCTCTGCCGCGAGCTGGGCGTCGTCACCGGTGAAGGTGGCCGGAGAGGCTGGGTGGCTCATGTCCTCGTCATTCGTCGTAGTCGGTGTCGGCATGGTGTTGTCGCAGCCCTTGCGCTCAGAGTTCTTCACTGTGGTCTCACCGTGGTCCTTGCGCTCAGACATTGCTGGTGGCCGGGACGATTCGGGTCAGGGCCGAGATGATCCTGTCGATGAGATCGGCCTCGGAGACGTTCGGGTCGCGGTAGAGGTTCGCCAACAATTTGACGACGAACTCCATCACAACGTCAACACCCATACCGTACTTGATTCCGAACTGCATGAGCGCAGGATGGCCGATGATCGAGGCGAAAACGCGTCCCAATGTGAAGTACCCGCCCAGGGAGTCTCCGAGCAGAGCCGGGTACTCCTCCAACCGGCGACGCATCACAGACTGCGGATAGCGCGAATAGGTGGAGATCACCTCGGCGGCGATGCGCGCGGATTCCAGGGCGTAGTCGATGCCTTCGCCGTTGAACGGGTTGACCATTCCGCCGGAGTCGCCGACGAGCAGCAGACCCCGGTGGAAGTGCGGTGTGCGGTTGAAGGCCATCGGCAGGGCCGCGGATTTGATCGGACCCAGCGAGGTGGTTTCGTCGATGCCCCACTCGTGGCCCATGTCGGCGATCCACTGGCTCATCATTGCGCGCAGATCCACGGATCTGAACTGGGGTGAGGAGTCGAGCAGTCCGGCACCGATGTTCACGGTGCCGTCGCCGAGGGGGAAGATCCACCCGTATCCGGGCAGGGTCTCGGATTCCCCGGCCGCGTTCGTCGACCGCATCTCCACCCAGGATTCGATGTAGTCATCGGCATGCCGTGGCGTCGTGTGATAGGCGCGGGCGGCGATTCCCATCGGGCGGTCGTCGCGCTTCTCCAGCCCCATCGACACGGCCAGGCGGGAAGAGACTCCGTCGGCGGCGATGACGATCGGTGCCCGGAAGTGGGCTTCGGGGCCCACTCGGCGACCTCGGTGATCTGTTCCGGAGGCGTGGACTCCGCGGATCCACCCGTCGTCGCCCACGTCCGGAGACATGGCGCGAACCTGTTCGAAGAGCCGGGCCCCGCTGCGCTGGGCATGACGAGCGAAGGCTTCGTCCATGCTCATCCGTGGTCGGGTCACCCCGTAGTTCGGGGTGCCGTCGATCTCGGGCCAGTCGAGTTCGAGCCGGTGGCCGCCGCCGATGAGGCGCAGCCCGCTGTTGCGGTGCCAGCCGTCGGATTCCGGCAGCTCCATACCGAGGTAGCCGGCCTCCTTGACTGCGCGCGGGGTCAGGGCGTCGCCGCAGATCTTGTCGCGCGGGAATCCTGACTTCTCCAGGATGATGACCTCGTGCCCGGCCTGGGCGAGGTAGGCGCCGATCGCCGAGCCCGCCGGCCCGGCACCGACGACGACGACTTCGGCATCGAACTCATTCATCGTCAAGGCTGGGTCGACTCCGTGGTGTCGGCCGCCTCGGCGGGCTTGAGGGCATGGTGGACGGCGACGATTCCGCCGGTGAGGTTGCGGTACTTCACCTGGTCGAACCCGGCCTCGAGGATCTGGTGGGCGAAAGCGTCCTGGTTCGGCCAGTCACGGATCGACTCGGCCAGATAGACGTAGGCTTCGGGGTTCGAGGACACGGCACGTGCCACGGCCGGCAGCGCCCTCATCAGGTATTCCTTGTAGACGAGGCTGAAGGCGTCGAGCGTCGGAGTGGAGAATTCGCAGATGACGAGGCGCCCACCGGGCTTGAGCACGCGCAGCATCTCGGTGAGCGCCAGATCGACGTCGTGGACGTTGCGGATGCCGAAGGAGATCGTCACGACGTCGAAGCTCGAATCGGCGAAGGGCAGGTCCATCGCATCGGCGTAGATGAAGTCGATCTGCGGGTGCCGACGGCGCCCCTCGGCGAGCATTCCGGTGGAGATGTCCCCGGCCACCACCTCGGCGCCGTGGTGGGTGAACGTCATCGACGAGGTGCCCGTGCCGGCGGCCAAGTCGAGCACGCGTTCGCCGGGCCCCGCGGCCACGGAATGGGCGACGGTGCGCCTCCAGGCGCGGGCGATTCCGAAGGTGAGGACGTCGTTCGTGAGGTCGTAGCGGGAGGCGACTTCATCGAACATCGACGCGACGTCGGCGGGCTGTTTGTCCAGCTTGGCACGGTTCATGACCATATTCTCTCAACACCTCATCCGAGAGGGCGAATCCGGATCCCTGGCACTCACGATCCTCGTCTAGAATCGTGGCGACATGACTACGACTTTCGGCACTTCCGACATCCTCTCCGCCCCTCCGCGTCTGCGTGTGCGCTCTCGTTTCGTCGACGACGTCGATCCCGGGCCGGGCTTCCCTTTCGAATCGGGTCTGCCCACGACCGTGGAGCAGACGCTCGAGCTGCTGCCCACCGACGGCTTCTCCTGCTGGGTTCGCGACACATCCGGCCTCATCGGCTTCGGCCGCACCCTGCGCATTCGGGCCCGTGGCCCTGAGAGGTTCACCGAACTCTCGGATGCCTGGAAGGCCATCACCGAGGCGGCTGAGGTCGAGGATGAGGTCGATCTGCTCGGTTCCGGACTCATGTGCTTTGCCACGGTCGCCTATTCGGGGGAATCCGCGGTCGATTCGATCATCCATGTCCCCGAATTCGTCCTCGGTCGCCGCGGCGGCCGTGTGTGGCTGACCTCGATCTCGACGGCTGAGGAGCCTCCTCTGCCGCCGATCCTCCATGCCGAACCGCTGCAGCGCGTGCGATCGGCCCATGCCGAGGCCGGGGATCTCGGTCCGGAGAAGTGGTCGCGGCTCGTCGAGCAGGTCGCTGACATGCTCACCCCGATCGATACCTCGGCGGAGGTGGATGCGTTCGCGGATGATCCGACTCTGCGCAAGATCGTCCTCGCCCGCGACGAAGTCGTCACCACCGAAGAGGACATCGATGTGCGTGCGGTGCTCGGTGCGCTCAACCGCAGCTACCCGAGCTGTTGGACCTTCGATATCGCCGGTCTCATCGGGTCGACCCCGGAGCTGCTCATCGGGGTCGAGAACAACAGAGTGACCTCGCGAGTGTTGGCCGGAACCTACCGGGTGGAGAAGAACCCGATGGAGGAGATGCCGGCGGCTCGGAAGCTGCTGAGCGCACACAAGGACAGCACCGAACATGCGTTCGCCATCGCCTCCCTGCAGCGCAGTCTGGGTTCGGTCGCCGAGGATGTCACCGTCGATGAGCGCCCCCACCTGCTGCCTTTGGCCAATGTCATCCATTCGGCCTCCGATGCGCAGGCGAACCTCTCCCCCGATTCCGGGCTCACCGCCCTTGACGTCGCCGCAGCGGTCCACCCCACTGCCGCCGTCGGCGGGTACCCGCAGGCGAGCGCCGTGGCGCACGTCGATGAACTCGAACCCCTCGACCGCGGCCGTTACTCCGGTCCCGTCGGGTGGATGGACGGGCGCGGCAACGGCCAGTTCGGCATCGCCCTGCGCTGCGGCCAGCTCGAGGATCGCAACCGGATCCGACTGTATGCCGGTGCCGGGATCATGCCGGATTCGGATCCCGCCACCGAGGTGGACGAGACGAACGCGAAGCTCGCTCCGATGCGTCGGGCGCTCGGTCTCGACCGGGACTGACCTTTCACCGGAACTCTCCGGCCTTGTCGCGTGCCCAGTCGGCGAAGGTGAGCGCCGGCCGCCCCGGGGCTCCGAACAGCGGACGGTCCTACTGCCGCTGCGGTTCGGTCACCTCGATGATCCGCCGGACACCTGCGTTTCGCTGACCGTCGATCGTGCCGAGAGCCGTTTCAAATTCCTCTGCGCTGGTCACCTGTTCGTGATCCCATCCGTAGCCTCCAGCGAGGTCGGCGAAACCGCGACCGTGGGGGACGGTGAAATATCGTTCCAGGAAACCTTCGAGATGGGGCTGGGAATGTTCGAGTCCGGAGAAGATCGCTCCCCCGTCGTCGTTGAGCACGACGATCGTCACCTCCCCGGCGTCCTCGGCGCTCGGGGTGAGCAGTCCGCCGATGTCGTGGAGCATGGCGATATCACCGATGAGCAGGACGACCGGCTCCCCCAGCCCCAACGACAGTCCTGTCGCCGTCGAAACCAGTCCGTCGATTCCGGCGAGTCCGCGTGATGCGTGGATGCGGGCGCGGCTGTCGGTGGCGTCGCTGAGATAGCGCACCGAGTTCGAGCTGGCCACGAAGAGTGTGATGTCCTGGGCGGCCAAATGCTCAGTGACCCTCCGAGCGGTCGCCTGGAATTCCCTCGCCGAGGCGGCCCCCGGGTTCTCTCTCCTGCTCGGTGCCGAGGATCGTTCCGCAGACCGCTCTGTTCGTGCGGCGGCGACCAGGGACGTCCCGGCGGCGATCCAGGCGCGCACCCAGGCCCGCCCCGAGGCGGCGGCGCCCTGCGTCTCGCCCGCCGCCGTCACGTCGTCCGCGACGATCCTCTCGTCGCGGACGGCCAGATCGAACAAGTCGACGGCGTCGGGAATGCGCTGCACGGTCACGGTGTCGTCTGCGAGCAGTGCGGCGACGGGCCTGGTCAGGGTCGGTTTTCCGTGGACCATGACGGTGCGGATCGCCCCGCGCAGCTCGGGGTGTTCGCTGAGCACACGAGCATGGGCGGGCACGACATTCGACGCTTCTGCCGCTCCGGTGGCCGACGAGGTCGACGGACCGACGGAAGTGCGGGCCAACGGGCTCGAAGGTTCGGCAAGCACCGGAAGAAGATGATCAGCGGCGAGCGCGCGCAGAGCTTCGGCCGAATAGCCTCCTGCGTCTCCGGCAACGATGACGGTCCCCTCGGTGATGGTGACTTCCACGCTCGCACGAGACCCCGACGCGGTCGTGGTCGAACGCTGTCCGGCCCCGCTCCCAACCAGCTCGCCGATCTCGTTCTTCCACGTGTCCAGCTCCTCCGGGCCGGGAACCAAGGGGGTGTCGAACTGAACATTGAATTGGACGGGGCCGGCCGCCTCGGTGACGGTGTCCCTGAGTGATCCCAATGCTGCGGCCACGGCGTCTGACATCGCTCGGTGGACCGCCTCCGCGGTGGCGCCGGCGGGGACGTCAAAACGGGCACGGACATCGCTGAGCACCTGCGACTGGTCGTCGATGGTCTGGTTGGCTCCAGTTCCGCGCAGCCGAGCGGGACGATCCGCGGTGAGCGCCAACAGCGGCAGGTGCCCGTACGAGGCCTCGAGGACGGCGGGATGGAGATTGGCCACGGCCGAACCGGACGTCGTCACGACAGCCACGGCGGACTCACTGCCGCGCGCACGCAGACCGCGGGCCAGGCCGAGGGCGAGGAAAGCGGCATCACGCTCATCGACACGCACATGCGTGCGGATGAGCCCCGCCTCGGCGAGCGGAGCCAGAGCGTAGACCAAGGGGGCGGACCGTGAACCGGGGGCGAAGACGACATCACTGACTCCGGCATGGACCAGGCTTCGGGCAATCTGCTGCGCCACCGCGCTCGAATTCGACATCACCTGATATTCAACCACCTGACCACCTGTGGTTCACCTCCGCCCTCTAACCTCGAGAAATGCGCCGCTCGTTGATCATTGCGATGGGAGCACGAGCCATCCGCACTCTGACCGCGGCCCGCTCCCATCGCGGACGCTATCCCGCTCGCGACCAGACCACCTCCTTCCTCGGCCCCGAACCCCGCGGGAAGAATGCCCGGACCTGGCATATCCGGGACAAACGGAAACTCTCGCCGAGGCTGCGCGAATTCTTCCTCTACTCCCCCGCACTCGGCCGCACCGTCGGCGTCCGTGTGCTGCTGCCGGGGATTCCCGCCGAGGTCAGCCCCGTCATCCACCTCTTCCACGGAGGCGGCGATGATTTCCGCTCATGGACTGATTTCGGTTCCGCCGAGGAACTCACCCTCGATTCCCCGTACCTCGTCGTCATGCCCGACGGCGGGGCAGGAACCTATTCGCGTCTGGCCGTCGGCAGCGAGGTCCACGACTGGCCGCGCTTCCACACCGAGGAGATCCCGGCGTTCCTCAAGGCGAATTTCTCCGTCGACTGGGCGCCTTCGAGCCAGTTGGTGGCGGGGCTGTCGATGGGCGGGTACGGGGCGATGAAGTACGCGGCCTGGCATCCCGACAGGTACGGATCGGCCGCCGCGTTCTCCTCTCCCTTGGATCCCCTGTCGACCGTGGCCGCCTTCGACATCATCGCGATGCGCGAAGGCGCGCGATCACTGAGCCTGTTCGGCGATCCCGCCCTCGACCGCAGCGAATGGCTGGCGAATTCCCCGTACGCTCTGGCCGAGAACCTCCGCAGCCTCGACCTGTGGTTCAGCGCCGGTTCCGGCAGCCTCGAAGGGGCGAAGGATCGCGACCTGCTGGAGTCGATGATCAGCTCGCAGGGCGAGCGCTTCTCCGCCCGTCTCAACTCCCTCGGCATCCGCCATTCCTGGTTTCCGCGCACCAGCGGCCTGCACAACTGGACGAGCTGGGAACGGGAACTCGGAGCCTGGCTGAAGACCCTCGCCAAGCGGCGCAACTATGCGAGTTCGGATCGTCGTCGGACAGATCGGGTGGCCGATGGCGGACAATTCACCTTCCTCACCGGTCATGCCCTCTTCGACATCCATGGGTGGCGGGTGGAGATCTCCCGTCGTCGCGCGCAGGTGGTGCGCTTCGACGCCGTCAGCGCCGCCGGCTTCTCTCTGACCGGGACCGGCAGCTTCCGTGTGCGCACTCCCGGTCTCTTCGATCCCGGCCGCCGCTACGACATCAGCGTGTCCGGTCCCAGCGGGGGCAATGCCTATCAGCAGAAGGCCGACAAGAAAGGGCGGCTGACACTCACCGGTCGCCTGGCCGCGGCCATGCACGATCCGATCATCCCGGGAAAACGCACCGCTCACTTCGCCACGCTGGGACAGGACGAGGTGACCACGGTGCGGATCGCCTCGGCGCCGGTCGACGAGGCAACCGACCGCAGACACGGTGCGGCTGCATTCGACCGTGCGGCAGCGGTCGATGGTGAACGGCCCACAGCCGATGTTCCAGATCCGTCACAGACAGAATCCGCGGACGGTCCCGCTGGCGTCTATATTGAGAGCGGTCGCGAATCGACGGCCGCTGATTCTTCAGAACGCTGACTCGAGAGGTCAACCATGAAACGCATACTCCCAGCCATCGCTCTTTTCGCCGGACTCTCCCTCGTCGGCTGCACGGGTGGAGGAGACAAGCCGGACCAGGCTGACGGCGGCAATGACTCTTCGCAGGCGGCAGCCGAAGAGACCCCGCAGGCAAGCAAACTCGATGAGGCGAAGCTCAAGGAGATCCTTGAGTCGACCAAGGCAGAGGGTCAGTCGTTCAAGGCCGTCGACGGTGCCGGCAATTCCTCCAGTGAGGCAGTCAAGGCCCTGGAGAGTTCTGAGTTCGAACCGGCCAAATGCAAAGACATCACCATGAACCTCCTCAACGCCAACCTCGCCTCCAAAGGCACTACGGTGGCTGGAACCTCCACCGACAACATCCTCTCCGCGGCACTGTCGAGCTATGACGATCTGGACGGCGCACAGACCCAGATCGAGGGTGCCTCGAAGATCGCAGAAGAATGCAGCGATGTGAAGATCAAGACCGCCGGCGTCGAGATGTCGATGAAGTACAAGACCTTCGACGCCAAGGTCGACGGGGCAGACGACACCAATGGAATCGTCGCCTCCGTCGAAGCCGGCGGACAGACAGCCATGAACCTGCGCATGGTCTACGCCCTCGTCGGCAACAACGTCGTGGCCGTATCCAATATCGCCGATGTCGAAGAGGCCACCGTGACGAAGACCGCCGGTGCCTTCGTCGACGCCGTGAAGAACGCAGGCTGACCCGGTTCACCCGTGGGCCGGCTCAGCCGGAGTCGGCTCAGCCGGAGTCGGCTCAGCCGCGCAGGGCGCTCCAGCAATTCTGAAGCCGCTGCGCCCACCAATCGAATCGTCCCGGATCCACCGCCAGCTGCTGCAGGCGGTCAGGGTCCGGGACGATTCGCGTGACCGGGATGGCGCCGTCGACCGGAGTCAGGGCCTCGTCCTCGGCGACGACATCGGCGGTGAAGAGACGGCCGGTGCCCAGTCCGCAGGCCACCCGATCTCCGAGGATGTCCCGGCTGCGGTCGGTGCGCGGCAGTCTCGCGGCGAGTTCGGCTCCGGCGGCCAGGCCGACGGACGACTCGAGAGCCGAGGACACGACGGCGGGCAGCCCCGAGGCGCCGATGACGTCGAGGGCGGCACCGATCCCGCCTAGCGGTTGGACCTTGACGATGATGACCTCGGCCGCTCCGAGTTCGGCCACGCGCAGCGGGTCCTCGGCTTTGCGGATGGATTCGTCGGCGGCGATGATGATCGGCAGTCCTCGCAGGGCGAGCTCATCGCGCAGTTCGGCCAGCTGCTCGACCTCGGGAACCGGCTGTTCGAAGTATTGGATATCGAACTCGGCGAATGCCTCACAAGCTTGAAGGGCCTCGCTGAGCGTGTATCCGGCATTCGCGTCCAGGCGCAGCGTCGTCTCGGGGCAGAGCCTGCGGAATTCCCGCAGGCGTGTCAGATCCTCGTCGAGGGAGGCGAATCCGTGCTCGGCGACCTTCGCCTTGACGGTGCCGACCCGGTCATAGCGAGACAGGATCGGTGCGACCTGATCAGGTGGACAGGCGGGCAGGGTGCCGTTGACGTCGACGGTCTCACCGGTCGTCCCCGCCTCCGCCACGGCCGGACTGGAACCGCGCACGGGAACGGTGGAGGGCGCCGCCTCGGCGAGCGCGGTCTTCTGCGGGATCAGCCCGGAGAATTCGAGGGAGGCGCGCAGCCACCGGCTGGCCTCCTCGGTGCCGTATTCGACGAACGGGGAGAACTCCGCCCACCCGGAGGGGCCGGAGAAGAGCGCCACTTCCCGCTCCGTGATCCCCCTGAACCGGGTGACCATCGGCAGCCGCACCACATGCAGGTCCTCGATGACCTCATCGAAGCGTTGCGGCAGATCAAGAGGTGCGGCAGATGGAGCCTCTGAGTCCAGTGCGCCAGTGTGCGAACGTGCGATATCGGCCATGAGCCCAGACTAACCCCCGCCGCCCCGGCCACCGATGCCTGCCGTTCGGAACCTCACCGTCCGCCGCCCGGCCCCGGACCTCATCACAACCACCAAGCGCTAGGCTGGGGCCATGACGGTTTCTGACATCTTCGACCTTTCTGCCTGGCGCGAAGTCTCCGGCTTCGACTTCACCGATATCACCTACCATCGGGCCATCGACCCCGCCACCGGCAAGGACATCGGCTGTGTGCGCATCGCCTTCGACCGCCCCGAGGTCCGCAACGCCTTCCGTCCCCACACCGTCGACGAGCTCTACCGCGCCCTCGACCACGCCCGCCAGACCTCCGACGTCGGCGCTGTGCTGCTCACCGGCAACGGCCCGAGCGAGAAGGACGGCGGTTGGGCGTTCTGCTCCGGCGGCGACCAGCGCATCCGCGGCCGCTCCGGCTACCAGTACGCCTCCGGTGAGACCCGTGAGAGCGTCGATCCGGCGCGTGCCGGCCGCCTCCACATCCTCGAGGTCCAGCGCCTCATCCGCACCATGCCGAAGGTCGTCATCGCCGTCGTCCCCGGCTGGGCAGCCGGCGGAGGCCACAGCCTCCACGTCGTCTGCGATATGACGATCGCCTCACGCGAACACGCGAAGTTCAAGCAGACCGATGCCGATGTCGGCTCCTACGACGCCGGCTACGGTTCCGCCTACCTGGCGAAGATGGTCGGGCAGAAGAAGGCCCGTGAGATCTTCTTCCTGGGCCGCACCTACTCCGCGCAGGAGATGGCCGATATGGGAGCCGTCAATGAAGTCGTCGACCATGCCGATCTCGAGACCGCGGCCCTCCAGATGGCGCGGGAGATCCTGGGCAAGTCCCCGAACGCGCAGCGCATGCTCAAGTTCGCCTTCAACCTCGTCGACGACGGACTCGTCGGCCAGCAGGTCTTCGCCGGCGAAGCCACCCGACTGGGCTATATGACCGACGAGGCGGTCGAAGGCCGCGACGCGTTCCTCGAAAAGCGCGATCCCGACTGGTCGCCGTTCCCCTGGTACTACTGAGAACAGGTCGAAACCTCTCTTCAGAACAGGCGAGCGACGGTTGAGCCCGTCAGCTTTTCCGGTCCTCTGCTGGCAGATGCGTCGCCCGTTGCAAATCCTCGCCCGGTTCAGTCGTGCTCGTATCGGAGCAAGTCAGCAGGCTGGCATTCAAGGACACGACACATCGCGTCCAATGTCGATAAACGCACCGCTTTCGCACGCCCATTCTTCAACACTGCCACGTTGGCCGGGGTGATACCGATCGCGTCCGCGAACTCGCCGACGCTCATCCCCCGCTCAACCAACATTCGGTCGATAGTGATGTGGATGGCCATCACACCACCGCAGCCAACTCGGCACGCATCCCGATCGCACTGTTCAAAAGCGTTCTGAGCACAAGAGTGACGCCGGCAACCACCACGAAACTCAAGCACGTCAGAACCTGGAGGATCGCCAGGAACAGACTTCCCGCCTGTCCGATGCTGATCACAACGAATCCCACAACGATCAGCACAGCCGCGAATACGAACGCACCCACAAGCACATCGACCCAGACAAGCGACCGGCGCTCGAGCACGGAACCGGTATAAATACGGCAGACGAGCACCGCCAGCATGGCCAAGGCAATGAGACCGACCACCATGAACGTGATCCCCAGGGCGAGCAGTGGACCACGAAGGCCCGCGAACTCCGGAAACTCTTCCCCGAGAGCTGTCGCGAATCCTGGCAACAAAGACACCGCTCCGAGGCCGACAACGAACATTACGCCCAGGAGAGCCTCTGTCGCGACGATGAGGGACAAGGGCGGACGTGGTAAGAAAGAAGTCATACATCGATTGTCGATAGATATCTATCGTTTGTCAATAGCCATCCCGGAGGTGGGGATCTCATCGAGGCTTCATCTGCTGCCTTGATCCACGTGGCGCGGAAGTCACGACTCCGCACATGGTGCCGGTTGCATGTCTTCCACCGCGCTGACAACGCGGGGCGCCCATTGCGATAGAATCGAGTACCTCCGGCCAGTCCGCACAGAGTCCGCAAAAGAGCTTTAAGTGATCAATCTCTGCAAACGCAACCAGGACCACAACCCCTGGTCAGCTCAACCGCTCGAACACGATCAACACCAGTCTGCGCCTTGCCAGACTGTCCGCAGGTACAGCTGAGTGTCCGAGACGATCGTCAACGGGCGTCAGCTCAGAGCCGCCGAGCTGCCCGAGGCCATCGACCGGGCACTCGCCGGGACCTCGATCCTCATCCTTCCATCGGACCGGGACGGTGCCGTCACCGAGGCGGCACCCAGTCTGTGGGCAGGGCAGGGTCCAGCCCCGGCCCTCATCCTCTTCACCTCCGGATCGACCGGGACGGCGAAGGCAGTGGCCCTGTCAGCTGATGCGCTGACCGCCTCGGCGCGGGCGACCGAACGATTCCTCTCCGGGCCCGGCGATTGGCGCCTGTGCCTGCCGGTCAACCACATCGCCGGGTTCCAAGTCGAACTGCGCGCCCGCTTGGCGGGCCGCGCCCCGGTCAGAGCTGCCTCGGCGAGGTTCACCGCCCAGTCCTTCGCCACCGAGGTGACCGCCCTGGTGGAACTGGCGGGCGACCGACCGACGTACACCTCGATCGTGCCCACCCAACTCCACCGGATCCTCGAGGACGGCCTCGCCACCGAGGCGGCCGGACGGATCTCGCACATCCTCCTCGGCGGAGCGGCGATCTCACCATCGCTGCTCGACCGCGCCGAGGCCGCGGGACTGGCGATCGTGCGGACCTACGGGATGAGCGAGACGGCGGGCGGCTGCGTCTATGACGGGGTGCCCTTCGACGGGGTCGAGGTGACCATCACCGAGGCGGGGACGATCGACCTGACCGGGCCCGTCGTGGCCGACGGCTACGTCGAGATCGGCGCCGACGGAGCGATCACACCGGTCGACTCCCCCGCTCTCACCGTCGACGAGGCGGGACGGCGGATCATGCACACCAGCGATCTGGGTCGGATCGATTCCGGTGTGCTCAGCGTGCTCGGTCGAGCCGATGACATCATCGTCTCCGGGGGCACGAACGTCTCCCCGCATGCCCTGGAGACCGGCCTGCTGCCGAGCTGGCAGAAGGCGGGAATCGAGGAGATGCTCGTGACCTGGGTGCCCGACGAGGAATGGGGCAGACGGATCGTCGCGCTCGTCCGCCTCGCCGACGGCGGAGGTGGTGTCGGAGCCGAGGATCCGCGAGCATCGGCACAGAGGCTCAACGCCCTCGATCACGGGATGACGGGGCAGCTGCTGCCGCAGCTCGTCTTCCCGGTCGCCGAGATTCCGAACCGGTCGATCGGCAAACCCGATCGCCAGGCGGCGGCCCGCATCGCCGCCGATCTCATCGCGCGTGATGCGAATACCCATACCGGCGAACTACCGGTAACATGAGACGGCTCCACAATTCGACAGGAAGGTGAGCGAGGACTATGGCTGATGCCGCCCAGTGGATTTCTGGAGCTCGACTGCGAACTCTGCCCCTGGCTCTCGCACCCGTCCTCATCGGAACCGGCGCCGCGATCGGATCGCTCGGCGGATTCACCGCCTTCATCCTCGACGACATCTCGGGCAAGGACGACCACGTCAGCTTCGGACAGATCCTGCTGCGCGGATTCCTCGCTCTCCTCGTCTCCCTGTGCCTGCAGATCGGCTCGAACTACGCCAACGACTACTCCGACGGCATCCGCGGCACAGATGACGAACGTGTCGGACCGGTCCGGCTCACCGCGACCGGACTGGCCGAACCTCACGAGGTCAAACGGGCCGCCTTCATCTTCTTCGGCCTGGCCGGGGTCGCGGGCATCGTGCTCATCCTCATCTCACAGGCCTGGTGGTTCCTCATCGTCGGAGCCGCAGCCGTCGCCGCCGCCTGGTTCTACACCGGTGGCAGACGGCCCTATGGCTATATGGGCCTCGGCGAGGTCTTCGTGTTCGTGTTCTTCGGACTCGTGGCGACCTTGGGCACGATGTGGATGCAGGTCGGTCATCTCAGCCTCAGCGGCTGGGCCGGTGCCGTGTCAATCGGGTCTCTGGCCTCGGCTGTGCTCATGGTCAACAACCTCCGCGATATCCCGACAGACATCGAGGCAGACAAGATCACTCTGGCCGTGAGGATGGGCGACAATGCCGCGCGCATCGCCTATGCGGTGCTCGTGCTGCTGCCGTTCGCGTTGCTGGCGCTGGCGATCCTCGACGGACATCCGGCCGTCGCCTTGGCGATCCTTGCCCTCGTCCCAGCACTCAACCCACTCAAGACGGTGCTCAGCGGCACAACGGGCCCTGGCCTGATTCCGCCGATCAAAGCCACTGGACTGACCGGTTTGGCCTTCTCCGCACTGATGGGCCTCGGTCTGGCGCTCTGAGGCATTTCAGTGCTGACGCCTGGGGTTCCAAGGCTCAGTCGCCTGGTGGTCCAAGGCTCAGCGCGCTGAAAGGCCCCAGCTCATTAGGTTCTGAGCCGACTCAGCCGAGCCGCAGCTCATTCGGCTGAGCCACAAGTTCATTTGGACTGGTCGCCGTCTTCTCCGAGGCGCTCCTCGACGATCTCATCTTCTGCCGCTTCATCGGCGCCGACGCGCTTGGGTTTGGAGGCTCGCTTGGCGACCTTTGCTTCGATCTCGGTCGCTGCTTGGGCGCGCATCTTACCGAGCAAGAGGTAGCTCAGCAGCGCGCCGATGATGATAGCGGCGATCGCCATGACGAGATTGAAGCCGAGGAACGGGAACAGAACGAGGCCGGCGGCGATGATGAGGCCGAAGCGAGCGAGTGTGTAGAGCCAGAAGGTGCGCATTGAACTCATTTTAGCCTCCGATCGTGACAGTCTTGTCACCGCCCGCTGGAGGCCGCGCTCAGGTTGGTGGACTATCCTTGTTGCATGGCTCGACTACTCATTGCCGCGATCGTCCTGGCGGCAGCGGTGACACTGTACGGACTCTTCGATTGCCTGTTGCGCGATCGGGGTCTGATTCGAGTCCTGCCCAAACCTGTATGGGCACTCATCATCCTCTTCATCCCCGTCCTCGGGTTCATCCTCTGGTATCTGTTCGGACGCGGTTCGGAAGACAAGCCCAACCGCGGCACCCGCCCTCGCGGTCAGGTCGCCCCGGATGACGATCCAGACTATCTGCGACAGGTCGATCGCGAAGTCAAGCTCGGCAAGCATGCACCTCCGGCTCAGGACAACGACGAGAAGGAATCTCCGCGCGACGATTCTGCCGAGCCGGACGATGACAGCGATCCCGCGGATTCCTCCGCTGATACATCAGCCGACTCCGACGACCGGGGCACCAAGGGCGACGGCCGCGGCCGCTCGAACTGAATTCCCCTGCCGCACCACCGCTGTCCGACGACCACATCGATACCGCAGGTGCGTTGCCACGCTGCGATTCGGCGAATTGTCATTGCTTTCTCTGAATTACACACCGAGGAACGTGGTGATTTCAGAGCAGACTGAGCCGAAACAGTCTCCCGCCGCCTGATCACGGCATCGAACCAGCACGCAAACGGCCCAGTCTGAGGCGGAGAGCCCTGTTTCAAACATGGGCTGTTCGCCTCAGACTGGGCCGTCAGCAGTTATGGCGCCCGGTGCAGGCGGTGGCTCCCGGTGCGCGCGGTGGTTCCCCGGTGCAGGCGGTGGCTCCCGGTGCTGGACGTCAGAGCGGCCTTGAGAGCGACCCAGCGCTTCAGTCGAGCCCGGAGTACGAGTGCAGGCCGTTGAAGTACATGTTCACGACGGTGAAGTTGAAGATCACCGAGGCGATGCCGATGAGGTTGAGCACGGCCACCTTCGTCGGGCCCCAACCGCGAGTCGCACGAGCGTGCAGGTACGCGGCGTAGATGACCCAGACGACGAACGTCCAGATCTCCTTCGAATCCCAGCCCCAGTAACGGCTCCAGGCCACTTCGGCCCAGATGGCACCGGCGATGAGTGTGAACGTCCAGGTGATGAAGCCGACTGCCGCGATCCGGTAGGAGATCCGCTCGAGGTCAGTGCTCGAGGGCAGACGGTGCAGGAACCGCAGCCACTTCGGGTCCTTGGTCTCGTGCACGCTCTTCAGAATCTGGAAGACTGCGAGGATCGCAGAGATGTAGAGGAGTGAGGTCGAGAGGATCGCGATCGGCACGTGGATGGCGATCCAGTACGAATCCAGCGCCGGGATGAGCTTCGCGGCAGGCGTGTAGAAGACGGTGATCGCCAGTCCCAGGCACAGCAGGACTCCCCCGGAGACGAACGTCCCCAGATAGCGCACGTCCTTCTTCGTCAGCACGACGAGGAAGACGATGACGGTGATCGCGGTGGCGGTGAGGACATACTCCATCATGTTGCCCCACGGCACACGGGAGACAGACAGGGCACGGGTGAGAACCCCGCCGACGTGCAGCAGCATGGCGAGCACGAGCAGCGAGGTGCCGATGCGGGCTCCGCGGTGCTTGTTCTTCCGGGACGACTTCACTGTCGCGGAGTCGTCGCCGCCGGGTCGATCGAGGACGGCAGTCGTCGCCGTCTTCCGGTTCGTCCGTCGCACCGTACCGGCTTTGGCCGAGGTGGCGACCTCAGCTTCGGAGGTCTTGAGCTCACGCGCGCCGAAGAGGTCGAAGGCGTAGAAGATCATGGCGACGGCGTAGACGATCATCGCCGAGATGATCAGCTGGTTCGACCACATTGCGAGGTCAGTGTTGACGTCCATTCATCCTCCGCACCGCTGAAGTGCTCTTCTGTCGCAGGCTGCTGCTGCCAGACTCTCTGTCTGACCATATATCGGTGCGCGCCCTGCCGACTCCGTGACGAAGCCACCGGCGACGCGCACTCCGCGGCTATTCTACTCCGCGTAGTACTTCGGCTTCATCTTTCGTCATCGTCACCATGCTCACCCTCATCGGGTTCCGGATCACGCAGGTCCTTGACCAGGCCATCGACGGCGCGTTCGACCATCGGATCCTCACCGCGGGCCAGAGCGGCCACCTCGGCGTCGCCGTCCTTGATCCGCACCCATACGCGTCGGCGGGGAATGAACAGGGACAGGCCGAGCCCAGCCAGGACGAGGATCGCGCTGATGAGCATGAGGGCCTGTGTCGGGTCCTGGGAGATGTCGACGGCGATGTACTTCTTGACTCCGTCGAAGGTCACCGAACCGCCGTTCGGCAGCTTCTGCGTCTCCCCCTCGGCGAGCTGGATGACGAGCGGGTTGCCCGACTCATCGGTCATCTCCGTCATGTTCTCCGCGTCGAGGGAGTACACGGACTGCGGGACTCCGGAATCGAGGCCGAGGTCGCCGGTGTAACCGCTCATCACGAGGTAGGGGTTGCGCAGCTCGGCGAAGCTCGAAATCAGCTCACCGTCCTCATTCTGTGCGGCCGTCGGGAGGAACACCCCGACGAAGCCCATCTGCGTGCCGGCCGAGTCCGGGACCTTGATGACGCCCTCGGAGGTGTATCCGGGGTCCCCGCCGTCCGGGATGAACACCTGCGGACCGGACTGGACGATATCGCCCTTCGCATCACGCACGGTCACTTCGGGGGCGTAGCCGTTGCCGGTGAGATAGACGCCGACGCCGCCCACGCGCACCGGCTCGTTGACCTTGAGGACGTGCGATTCGGTCTTCCCGTCCGCCGTCGTCGTCACCTTCGCATCGAAGGTGCGCGGCTGACCGAACTGGTTGCCCGCCGCCTGATCGTCGAAGGTCGAGGTGAAGGAATCGAGCTTGAGCCGGAAATCCGGCAGATTGTCGGCATCGTAGTAGGAGCCGGGTTCGAAGGAATCGTAGGAGACCAGCGAATTCGAGAACGTCTCCCCCTCGACGAGGATGCGCTGACCTTCATAGCCGAACAGCGATCCGATCGCCATCGTCAGGGTCGCCATGAGCAGCGCGATGTGGAAGACGAGGTTGCCGGTCTCGCGGAGATAGCCGCGTTCGGCGGCGATGTGATCGGACTGCCGGTTGATGCGGTACCCGGACTTCTTCAGCCGGGCCTCCGCCGCGTCGAGGAACGCCTCATCCGCATCCTCACGGGTCTCTGCGTCTGCCTGCGCCGAGGTGAAGGCGGCGTATCCGGGCATCCTGGACAGCCGCCTCGGTGCTTTCGGCGGGGACGAGCGCATCGCCTTCCAGTGCTGCTTCGTCCGCGGGATGATGCAGCCGACGAGGGAGATCATCAGCAGCAGGTAGATCGCGGAGAACCAGACAGAGGAGTAAACGTCGAACATCTGGATCGTGTCGAGGAACTGCCCCCAGGCACCGTTGTTCTCCAGGAAGGTGTTCACCCGGCCCGGGTCCTGGATGCGCTGCGGCAGCAGAGATCCGGGGATCGAGGCGAGGGCGAGGATGAGCAGGAGGATCAGTGCCACACGCATCGTCGTCAGCTGGGTCCAGGCCCACCGGCACATGCCGATGAACCCGAGCTGCGGCTGGTTCACGGTCGACTTCGCGGCAGGCTTGTCTCCCTGCTTCGCCGTCGTCTTCGCACCCGATTTCGACTGCGTCTTCTCCGAGCCTTCGGTTGAGCCCGCCACTAGATCACCACTTCGAATCCATTGATGAGACCTTGCAGAGAGGTCATCCACATGTTCCATACGCCGCTGGCCATGAGCACACCGAGGATGATGAGCATGATGCCCCCGGCCCGCACGATCGCGGTCTGATGCTTCCGCACCCAGACGAGTCGTCCCGCGCCCTTGTGGATCGCCAGCGCCAGGAGGATGAACGGGATGCCCAGGCCCAGACAGTAGACGAAGGCCAACAGCGCTCCGCGCCAGATCATCCCGTCACCGCCGAAGCTCACCGACATGCTCAGCACCGCCGACAGGGTTGGTCCCACACAGGGTGCCCACCCGAGGGCGAAAGTCGCTCCGAGCACCGGTGCACCCCAGAGCCCGGCCTTCGGTCTGGCACGGATGCGACGTTCGTTCTGCAGCAGACCGAATCCGCCCATGAACACGAAACCAGCGAGGATGACGATGACGCCGAGGACGCGGAGGATGACCGACTGCCATTGGGAGAACAGCGCTCCCAGCGCGGAGAAGCTGGTCCCCAGCAGCACGAAGACGACGGTGAAGCCGAGGACGAACAGGCTGATGCCCACGACCACTCGCCACGTCTGCTTGTCCCTCAGCGAAGAACCGGACAGCCCGGTGACGTACCCGACATAGCCGGGAACCAGGGGCAGCACACACGGGGAGGCGAACGAGACGAGTCCGGCCAGGGCCGCTGCGCCGGCAGCCAGCAGCAGCGGACCGGAGAGAACGGTCTGGGCGAAGTCCGCCCCGAGTCCACTCACTCGGCCAGCACGTCCTCGATGAGTCCCTTGAGAGTCGAGGCATCGATCTCACCGACGACTCTGGCCGCGGCCCGGCCCTTCGCGTCGAGGACCACCGTCGACGGGGTGGCCTGCGGGGGCAGGACTCCGGAGAGCAGAGACACCATCTCACCGTTCGAATCGAGCATGTTCGGGTACGGCACCTGGTAGTTCTGGATGAACGCGTTGGCCGCAGCCTCTTGATCGCGGACGTTGACGCCGATGAACTGGGCCTTGTCCCCGAATTCCTCGGACACGGACTTCAGGTCCGGGGCTTCCTTCCGGCACGGAGGGCATGCTGCGTACCAGAGGTTGACGATGACCGGCGTGGGACGCAGATCGGCCAGGGACATCGACTTTCCGTCGAGGGTCTCGAAGCTCAGATCGAGGGGGTCGCCGCGGTCCTCGACCGCCACCTGCGAGACGACTCCCGAACCGGAGACGTACCCCTGGTCGGATCCGGCCTGATCGGCCAGCTCATCGTTCTCGCTGCAGGCGCTGAGCGCCAGGGCCGTTCCGGCGGCGAGCGCCGAGGTGAAGAGGGCCCGACGGTTGAGGGAACGGCGTCCGAAACTCATGCTCCCGCCACCGCGGTACCCGGCTGCAGATCGGCACAGATGCTCTCATAACTCACGGACACCAGTGTGGAGGAATCGAATGTGAAACTGGTGATAGAAGCCAGGTCACATTCGCGTCTGCGCGGGTCGTGGACGAGTGAGCGTCCCTCCCCCGACAGGCGCGTCATCCAGATCGGCAGCTGGTGGGAGACGATGACTCCTTCGGCGTCCGGACCGTGGAGGACGAGCTTGGCTCTCAGACTGGCCATCGCGGCCCGCATGCGCAGCACGATCTGCTTGTACGGCTCTCCCCAGGACGGAGTGAGCGGGTTGTACAGGCGCACCAGGTTCCTCGGCTCGGCCAGCCGACGAGCATCCAGCTTCTGTCCCTCGAAGGAATTCGCCGCCTCGATGACCCGGTCGTCGTCGAAGACCGGCAGGTCAAGAGACTTCGACAGCGGACGAATCGTCTGCTGTGCCCGCAGCAGCGGGGAGGCGACGAGTTCGACCGGACGAGTGGGCGCAGCGTGGAAGTGCTCGGCCACGCGCACTGCCATTTCGTGTCCCCGTTCGGTGAGACCGAAATGCGGCAGACGTCCGTAGAGGATGCCGTCGGGGTTGTCGACTTCGCCGTGGCGGACGAGGTGGATGGTGGTCATGACTGCGCCTTCCCGGCCTCCGGAACCGCGGCCGCGGCTTTGGCCGCGGCTGGCAGTGCGCTGATGATCCGGTCGAGGATCTCATCGGTGTGGGCGTAGGACAGGAACCAGGCTTCGAACGCGCTCGGGGGCATATGGATGCCCTGATCGAGCATGGCGTTGAAGAAGGCGGTGTAGCGGTCGACGTTCTGAGCCCGTGCCTGGTCGTAGTTCGTCACGTCGGTGTCGGTGAAGAACACGGAGAACATCGAGTTCGCCGACTGGATGACGTGGGCGACGCCCTCAGCCTCCAGCGCTGAGGCGACTGCCGGGCGCAAGCTGTCCGCGGCACGACCGATGTGCGAGTACACGTCGAGTTCGGTCGTCAGTTTGAGCGTGGCCAGACCGGCGGCGGTGGCCACCGGATTGCCCGAGAGCGTTCCGGCCTGGTAGACGGGGCCGGAGGGGGCGAGGTGGGCCATGATCTCGGCGCGACCGCCGAAGGCCGCTGCCGGGAAGCCGCCGCCCATGACCTTGCCGAAGGTGAACAGGTCGGCCGGGCCCTCTGGGTAGCCGAGAGTCTCGGACTCATAGCCGTACCAGCCGGCGGCGGAGACGCGGAAGCCGGTCATCACTTCGTCGCTGATCATCAGCGCACCGTGGGCCTTGGTCAGCCGTCGGATGGTGTTCGTGAAGCCGTCGCGGGGAGGCACGACGCCCATATTGCCGGGGCTGGCCTCGGTGATGACGCAGGCGATGTCCTCACCGTGTTCGGCGAATACGGCTTCGAGACCGGCGGCGTCGTTGTAGTCGACGACGATCGTGTCCTGTGCCTGGGCTCCGGTGACTCCGGGAGTGTCGGGCAGAGAGAACGTGGCCAGTCCGGAGCCGGCCTGGGCCAGCAGCGAGTCGACGTGACCGTGGTAGCAGCCGGCGAACTTCACGACCTTGGACCGTCCCGTGTAACCGCGGGCCAGACGGATCGCCGACATCGTCGCCTCGGTGCCCGAGGACACGAGGCGGACCTGGTCGACGGGATCGACGCGGCGAACGATCTCCTCGGCGAGTTCGACCTCACCGGTCGACGGCGTGCCGAAGGAGAACCCCTTCACGGCGGCTTCCTGGACGGCGGCGACGACCTCGGGGCGGGAGTGGCCCATGATCATCGGACCCCAGGACCCGATGAGGTCGATGTAGTCGTTGCCGTCGGCGTCGCGCAGCCACGCGCCGGTCGCCTCGGTGATGAAACGGGGGGTGCCGCCGACGGCCTTGAACGCGCGGACCGGGGAGTTCACTCCACCGGGGATGACCGCCTCGGCGCGGGTGAACAGGGCGGCGGACCGATCGGTGGTGTGACCGTTCGTCTCTGCTGTCGTCATGGTTCTCCTCTGATTCTTCGCGGGTCGGGTATCGTCCCGGGATCGTTCTCAGTTACGCGTGGGGACGGCTCAGGAGCCGTCGATGTCTGTCATATGGTCGAAGACTTTGGTGAAGATCCGGCCCAGGGTCTCCATCTCCTCGGGGTCGAGGAGATCGACGAGGTGGCTGCGGACTCCGGCGACATGGTCGGGGGCCGCGGCCTGCAGCAGCTGCCATCCGGCCTCGGTCATCACGCAGTTGACCCCACGGCCGTCCTCGGGGATGGCGGAACGCTCGAGCAGTCCGCGCTTCTCCATTCGGGCGACGCAGTGGGTCAGCCGGGATCGGGACATGGTCGTATCGGTGGCCAGCAGCGCCATTCGCATCGTCCGGTCGTCGTGTTCGGACAGACGCACGAGGATTTCGTATTCGGGCAGGCCGATGCCGTGCTTCTCACGCAGCTCCTTGTCCAGCTGTGTGCTGAGCAGCTGAGAGCCGTTGAGGTAGCTGCGCCAGGCTCTCTGGTCGACCGCCGAGAGCCAGCGAGGCTCGGTCATCACCGGCCTCCGTCGGCACTGCGCTTGGTCAGATGGCCTGCGGCCTCGGACTGGAGGCGCTGGGCGACCTCGGTGGCCCAGTAGGTGAGGATCGCATCGGATCCGGCACGTTTGAAGGCAATGAGAGATTCCTCGATCGCCTTCTCCCGGTCGATGGCTCCGGCGGCGGCCGCGAATTCGATCATCGCGTACTCTCCGGACACCTGGTAGGTCCACACTGGCACTATGGACTCCTGAGCCACCTCGGCGAGTACGTCGAGATACGGCAGCCCCGGCTTGACCATGACGATATCGGCGCCTTCGGCCAGGTCGAGGCCGAGTTCGCGCAGCGCTTCGCGACCGTTCGCGGGATCCTGCTGGTAGGTCTTGCGGTCGCCCTTGAGCTCGGAATCGACGGCTTCGCGGAAGGGACCGTAGAAGGCGGAGGCGTACTTCGCGGTGTAGCCCATGACGACGACGTCGGTGAATCCGGCGGCATCGAGAGCTTCGCGGCAGTAGGCGACCTGACCGTCCATCATGCCGGACAGGCCGAGCACGTGAGCTCCCGCGCGGGCCTGGGCCAGCGCCATCGAGGCGTAGCGGTCGAGGGTGGCGTCGTTATCGACCGCACCGTCCTCGTCGAGGACTCCGCAGTGGCCGTGGGAGGTGAATTCGTCGAGGCACAGGTCCGCCATGATCACGGTGTCATCGCCGAATTCGTCGGCCAGCAGCGACAGCGCCCGGTTGAGGATGCCGTCGGGGTCATCGGCCTGTGAGCCGATCTCATCCTTGTATTCGGGAATGCCGAAGAGCATGAGTCCGCCGACTCCGGCCGCCACCGCTTCCCGGGCGGCCTCGAGCAGGGAGCCCATCGTGTGCTGGACGACTCCGGGCATTCCGCCCAGCGGCAGTGGTTCGCTCAGGCCCTCCTTGACGAACATCGGCAGGATGAGCTCGGTTGGGTGGAGTCGCACCTCGGAGACGAGGCGGCGCAGGGCCGGGGTCGACCGCAGCCGACGGGGACGGACGGTTCCGGGAACCAATGACATGTCAGGCCTTCCTTCTGCGGCGCTTCTGACTCGGACGCTGCGGGGAGATCCCGGCTTCCACGTCTTCGGCGCGCTGGGTGAGTGCGAATTCGACGAGACCGTCGATAAGCGAGGTGAGGTTGGCTTCCTCGGCGAGGACGTCGACGCGCAGTCCGTGTTCGGCTGCGGTGTTCGCCGTTGCCGGGCCGATGCAACAGATCACCGAGGTGGGGGCGGGTTTGCCAGCGATGCCGACGAGGTTGCGCACCGTCGATGAGGAGGTGAAGAGGAAGGCGTCGAAGTCGCCGGCCTTGATCGACTCGCGGATCGGAGCCGGCGGCGGGGAGGCGCGCACGGTGCGGTAGGCTGTGACGTCGTCGGGGTCCCACCCCTTCTCCAGCAGCCCGGCCACAAGCACCTCGGTGGCGATATCGGCACGAGGCAGGAGAACCGTGTTCATCGGGTCGATGTCATCGACGAAGTCCGGCCAGGCCGCGGCCAGCCCGCGTGCGGAGTGTTCGCCGTCGGGGACGAGGTCGGGAGTGATCCCCCAGTCGACCAGCGCTGCCGCGGTGCGACCACCCACGGCGGCGACCTTGACGCCGGCCATCGAACGGGAGTCGAGTCCGAAGTCTTCGAACCACATACGCACGGCACGCACGGCGTTGACCGAAGTGAATCCGACCCATTCATAGGATCCGTCGACGAGGCCGCGGATCGCCTTCTCCATCTGGGTCGGTGTGCGCGGCGGCTGAACGGCGATCGTCGGCACGACGGTGCCGACGGCGCCGAGTTCGGCCAGAGCCTCTGCCGTGGAGGTGCCCTGTTCCTTCGTCCGCGGGATGAGCACCTGCCAGCCGAAGAGCGGTTTGGATTCGAACCAGCTGAGCTCTCCTCTGGATTCCACTCCCTGCCCCATGATCACCACCATACGATCCGAACCTGTCTGCGCCATGGACAGCGCCTGCTGCAAAGTCGTCTCCACGCTCGTCTGCTCGATGGTGGAGATCCCCCACCCGAGGAGAACCTTCGTGTCCTCGTCCCAGCCGTCGGAGAGCAGGGCTTCGATGGCCTGTTCGTGGGCGGCTGCGCTGCCGGTGAGCACATGGGTCGTGTTCCGGTGGCGGGAGACGTCGACATGGGTCTGCGGTCCTGCTTCGATGAAGCGCACCGACCGGACGCGGTTGGTCGTCAGAGCCGTTCCGGTGAAGGCCGCCGTCGAGGCGGAGAGTCCCACTCCGGGCACGATTTCGACCTCGACCTGTTCCTTGCGGCAGACTCCGGCTTCCGCTGTCGTGGTGGTGAAGATGATTCCGTCGTCCGAGCTCAGCCGCACCACGGTCTTGTCCGGGCGGGCGAGTTCGGCCATGCGGCGACCGCGGGTCGAGGCGGCGACTCCGAGGTCGGCGGCATCGATGAGCGTTGCGGCCTGCGGCACATAGGCGGTGACGATCTCGGAGTGCACATCGGCGTCATAGACGACGGTTTCGGCGGTGGCGAGGATCTCGGCGCCGCGCATCGTCATCAGACCCGATTCGCCGGGTCCGCTGCCGATGAAGACGACGCGCGGAGCAGCCGGCAGGAGTCGACGCGGCTGCACCTGGCCCGTTGTCGGTTCGCTGTTCATCCCTGCTCCTGAGCCTTGACGGGGGTGAGGTGTTCGGCGCTGACGGCCGGGTCGATGCCGAGGCGTCCCAGAAGATCCTCGGCCGCTGCGGTGCCGAGTTCGTCGGCGATACGGGCGAGTTCCTTCGCGGTCACCGACAGCTGCTGCTCGCCGGTGCTGCTCCAGTCGACGTCGAGCAGGGCGGGCAGCTCGGTGCTCTGCCGCGTGCGGGCGAGCTTGCCGTCGTCATCGGCCATCACGGCGTCGACGATGAACTCCGTGCCCTCGATCTTCGCCAGCGCGCCGATCGGGGCCGAGCAGCCGGCTTCGGCACGGGAGAGGATCGCGCGCTCGCAGGTCACGGCGAGGTCGGTCGTCTGGTCGTGGATCCGGCGCAGGGCCGCCCGCACCTCGGCGTCGCCGTCGAGGATGTCCGCGGTGGTGGCGAAGGCGCTGTCGGCACTGCGCGTCTCGATCGCCAGGGCTCCCTGGCCCGGAGCCGGGAGCATGACATCGAAGTTGAGCGCATCGGTGGCTTCGGCCAGGCGCCCGATGCGACGCACTCCGGCGGCGGCGAGAACGACGGCGTCGAGGCGGCCGTCGCGGACATGGGCGATGCGGGTGTCGACGTTTCCGCGCACTCCGCGGACCTCGATATCGGGGCGTGCGGCGCGCAGCTGAACGGCACGACGCGGCGAACCGGTGCCGATGACGGATCCGGAGGGCAGGTCGTTCAGGCTCAGCCCGTCACGGCCGATGAGGACATCGGCCGGGTCGACGCGCGGCGGGATGGCAGCCATCTGGATTCCCGCCTCGGGGGTGGTGGGCAGGTCCTTGAGCGAGTGCACGGCCAGATCGATCTTGCCCTGGTGGAGGGCCTGTCGGACGGCGGAGACGAAGACTCCGGTGCCGCCGAAACCGGCCAGGGGCGACATGTTGACATCGCCCTCGGTGACGACCTCGACGATCTCGACACGCCAGCCGGTCAGAGCCGCGATCTGGTGGGCGATCGCCGTGGATTGGGAGCGGGCCAGCTGCGACCGGCGGGTGCCCAGACGCACGGTGCGGCCGGTGAAGTGTTCGGGTTCGACGATGTCGAGGGTGTGATCGGCGACCGGGCGGATGCCGTCGGCCTCGACATGATGCGCGCTGGCGGCCTTCGCGACCTTCGTCTCCGGAGTGGTCTTGGCGTGGGCGACCTTGTTGACCGGCAGGTCGAAGAGCTGCATGAGCGCCTGAGCGTAGTCGACCTCGGATTCGGTCACAGCGAGTTCCTTGACCTTCACGGTCGGGGTGTGGATGAGCTTCTCCGCCACCCGGTGCAGGGATTTGCGGATCTCGGCGAACGCCTTTTCGTCGACGGAGTCACCGAGCTTCTTCTCCAGGCGCTGGGTCTCGGAGGCGAGCACATCTTTGGCATGGGAGCGCAGAGCGGTCACGGTGGGAGCGACCGAGCGCTCCTTGTTGCCGGTGGCGATGTTCTCCAGCTCGGCGGCGATGATGGAGCGCACCTCTTCGACAGTGCTCACGACCTTCGCGTCGCGTTCCTTGTCGGAGCCGCGCAGGAGTTCGCGGATCTCGCCGAGGCCGAAGAGGGCGACATGTTCGAACTCGCGGACGCTGGGGTCGATGTCGTGCGGCAGGGCGAGGTCGATGAAGGCCTTGTTCGCTGCGCCCTTCGGGTTCTGCGAGAGTCCGGCGACGATGTCGTCGCGGCTGACGACGACTCCGCGGGCGCCGGTGCAGGAGACGATGAGGTCGGCGTCGGCGATCTCCTCGGCCATGATGCGCGGAGTGAGTTCACGGGCACGTCCGCCCACCTCGGCGACGAGGCGTTCGGCCTTGTCGAGCGTCCGGTTGAGCACGGTGATGTGGGCGACGCCTTCCTTGTGCAGTCCGGACACGACGAGGCCCGACATGGCTCCGGCGCCGATGACCAGTGCATTCGCGGCACGCAGGGACCCGATGTGCGCGGCCGATGCTTCGATGCCTGCACCGAACAGGGACCGGGCGACGTCACCGAGGTCGGTCTCCGAATGCGCGCGCTTGCCCACACGCAGCGCCTGCTGCAGCGCCTGGGAGAGTTCGGAGGTCAGCGCCTTGTCCGACTGCGATTCCGTGAACGCCGTCCGGAGCTGACCGAGGATCTGGGCTTCGCCGATAGCCATGGAGTCGAGTCCGCAGGCGACCTTGAGCAGGTGCTCCATCGCCTGGTGGTCGTAGTGGGCGTAGAAGTGCCCGGCGATATCGGACCATTCTTTGTCGATCGACGACACGAGCGCGTTGCCGAGGTCGGCCAGTCCTCCGTGGAAGGCGGAGACGTCGGCGATGAGTTCGAGACGATTGCACGTCGAGAGCACGGCGAGTCCCTCGATGTTCTCTCCGGCCAAGGCGTCCCGTCGCAGAGTGCCGACCTCACCGGCGCCGAAGGCCATTCGATCGAGCATGTCGATCGGAGCCGACTGATGTGAAATGCCGAGAACCAAGAGAGTCAATTCCTGTGCTCCTCAAAACCAGGGTTGAGCGGTGCCGTGTCCAGCGCCGAATAGTATGCGAGTACTTGCAGCTCACTGGCCAAGTCGACTTGATGGACACGCACGGTATCCGGTGCGTCGAGCACGGTGGGTGAGAAGTTGAGAATGCCGCGCACACCTGCTTCGACGGCCTTCTGGGCCGCCGCGGGTGCCGCGGCCGCGGGGACGGCCATGACCACCAGGTCGATGTCTTCGGACCAGGCGGGAAGGTCGTCCAGGGAAGAGACGGTCAGGGCGCCGATGGAGGTGCCGATCTTCTCCTCGTCGATGTCGAAGACGGCGGTCAGGCGCAGGCCGCGCCGACGGAATCCGGCGTAGTCGGCCAGTGCCGAGCCGAGCCGTCCGGCGCCGATGATGGCGACGCGGCGGTCGAGGTCGAGGCCGAGGAACGTCCGCAGGGTCGCGGCCAGCTCCGGACAGGAGTAGCCGACCCCGCGGGTTCCCGATCGTCCCAGCTGGGACAGGTCTTTGCGCAGAATAGACGGGGACACACCGCTGCGGGCGGCAAGGTCCTCCGACGAAACTGTGTCCTGGCCGGTGGCGGCAATCGTCTCGACGGTCTGCAGATAGATCGGGAGTCGGGATATCACGCGCTCGGGTACGTCCTTGCGAACGACACCCTCAATCCTGTTGGCGGACAGAATCTCGCCCACGAATCCGCCTCACTCCTTCAATCGATCTCATGCGCCCAAGGCGTCGAGCGCCTTGGACAGCCGATCCCTATCGACTCGATGAAAACTGTGTTGTCGCCCGTTGAGGAGAACGACCGGAACGTCCCAGCCGTACTGCGCAGCCAGATCGTCATCCGTATCGATGTCGATCTCGGTCACGGCCACATCTCTGCCCGCAGCCACCTCGGTGACGGCCTGCAGCGCATCAGCGCACAGATGGCAGTCGACACGTGTGAGAAAGGTCAGATCGACCATGGCTCACTCCTCATCGGGTGCAACAAACCCCGCCGAGAAATCACTCGAGCGGGGGCGTAGGACCGTTGGGCCTTACTTCTTGTTGCGACGCTGGTGACGTGTCTTGCGAAGCTGCTTGCGGTGCTTCTTCTTCGACATACGCTTGCGGCGCTTCTTGATGACTGAGCCCACTCGGGTACCCCTTGTGCTTGTCGGTGGAGGGTGAACATCAGGTGCCCGCCCATTGAACTAACCGTGCAATTCTATCGCTTGGCCGCCTGCTTTCCCAAAACTGTGTCCAGATCCACAACGGCGGTGCCAGGCGATCCGCGCGGACGCGGGGATCGGGTTCGGCCCGGGTGGCGTGCACGGCAGGGCCGGACTCGCGTTCGGCTGGGTCGACGGGCGTCGACCGATATCGATCAGTCGAAGTAAGGGTCGAGTGCGAAGAAGGGGAAGATGTTCTTCCGGGTGCCCATCACGGCACGGTCGAGTTCGACTTCGGGGTCGAATCCCTTCGACCAGGGTTCGAAGGCCCCGTCGAAGCCGTCGGTCATCGACAGCGGCGCTTCCCGCCCGGTCTTCGTCTGCGCATAGGAGGCCCAGCGTCCGGGAATCCGGGCTCCGGGATCGATATCGCGGCCGGCGGCGACGGCCAGCAGGTTCGTCCAGGCGCGGGGCACGACGTCGATGATCGCGTATCCCCCTCCCCCGACCGACAGCCAGCGTCCATCGGCGTGATCGACGGCGAGATCGCGGATGCGTTCGGCAGCGGTGCGCATGGCGTCGACGCTCAGGCGCATATGGGTCAGCGGGTCGGCCCGGTGTCCGTCGCATCCGTGCTGGGAGACGATGACCTGGGGTTCGAATGCGGCGACGACCTGCGGGACGGTGGCGTCGAAGGCGCGCAGCCAGTCCGCGTCGCCCGTGCGTGGGGGCAGTGCGATATTCACCGCCGAGGCGGCCGCCTTGAGTCCCCCGATATCGGCGGGGAATCCGGTGCCGGGGAAGAGGAATTTACCCGATTCGTGGATCGAGATCGTGAGCACTCGCGGGTCGTCCCAGAAGAATGTCTCGACGCCGTCACCGTGGTGGGCGTCGATGTCGAGGTAGACGATGCGCTCGTACCCGGCGTCGAGGAATTCGGTGATCGCGCCGGCCGCGTCGTTGTAGACGCAGAACCCGCTGGCCTTGCCCGGCATCGCGTGGTGCATTCCGCCGCAGAAGTTCACCGCGCGCCGAAAGTCCCCGGAGATGATCGCGTTCGCGGCGTTGACGCTGCCTTGGAACAGCAGCGCCGAGGCGGTGTGCATATTCTCGAACCCGGGAACATCCTCGGTGCCGATTCCGTATCTGTTCGCGTCCTGCTCCTCGAGGCCCTCCTCGGTGCCGGCCTGCTTGACCGCGGCGATGTAGTCGGGGTCGTGGAGGCGGGCGAGCTTCGCCTCATCGATCTCACCGATGGGATCGACGTGGACGTTGTCTGCGTCGAAGAGTCCGAAGTCCTCGGCGAGCTTCGCTGTCAGGTCGAGCCTGAGAGGGTGCATGGGGTGGCTGGGACCGAAATTGTAACCGGTCACTTCGTCGTCCCAAACGACATACACATCATTTTCGGCCATGCCCACCATGCTATATGGCACAGCTCACTTGCGCCGATTCCGGGGCGACCGGCTCTACCATGGTGCTTGTGTCCAAGAATTCCTCGCCGCGCTTCGATCGGCTGCTGAAGCCGGGTCGGTGGGTCCGTGACTTCGTCGACGACCTCGCCGTGGCCTCACCGGCACGATTGGCGATCGGGTCCTTCGTCGCCGTCGTCGCAGCGTTCGCGATCCTGCTGATGCTGCCGGCGAGCATGCGCGACCCCGGTTCGGTCGATCAGGCCACGCACTTCGCGAACTCGGTGTTCGTGGCGGTCTCCGCCGTATGCGTGACCGGGCTGACCCCGGTCGTCACGGAGGAGTACTGGTCGGACTTCGGGATCTCGGTCATCACCGCCGGCATCCAGGTCGGCGGTCTCGGAATCCTCACCCTCGCCTCGGTGCTGGGTATGGCGGTCTCCAGGAGGCTGGGAGTCCGGCAGCGCCTGATCGCTCAGCAGGCCACCTCGGCGCTCAATCTGGGTCAGGTCGGCTCGCTGCTCAAGACAGTGGTCATCACCATCTTCACCGCCGAGTCGATCCTCGCGGTGCTGCTGTTCCCCCGGTTCCTCATCCGCGGGGAATCGCTCGGCGACTCCATCTGGTACTCGGTGTTCTATTCGATCTCGGCGTTCAACAACGCCGGATTCACCATCCACGAAGGCGGGGCGGCGTATTTCGCCTCGGATCCGTGGATTCTGTCACTGCTCATGGCGGGGGTGTTCGTCGGGTCGCTGGGGTTCCCCGTCGTGCTCATGGTCGCGATGTTCTGGAACCGGCCCAGCCGTTGGGATCTGCATACGAAGCTGACGTTGACGACCACGACGACGGTGCTGGCGATCGGACTGCTGCTGTTGGCGCTGTTCGAGTCGGCGAACCCGGCCACCCTGGGCGATAAGAACGCCGGCCACACCTTCGTCGAAGTGCTGTTCATGGCGGTCATGCCCCGGTCGGGCGGCTTCTCGACGATGGAGGTCGCGGACATGAGCCAAGCGTCGCATCTGCTCATGGATCTCATGATGTTCATCGGCGGCGGTTCGTCGTCGACAGCAGGCGGAATCAAGGTGACGACGGTGGCCGTACTCGTCCTCGCTGCGTATGCCGAGGCCAGGGGTCTGCAGGACGTGAATGTGTTCGGTCGGCGGCTGACGTCGTCGACGATCAAACTGTCGATCTCGATCCTGCTCACCGGTGCGATGATCGTCTTCATCGGCACCCTGACGATGCTGCAGATCAGTGCGGAACCGCTCGATCGGGTGCTGTTCGAGGTGATCTCCGCCTTCGGCACCGTGGGCCTGAGCTCCGGGGTGTCGGCGACCTCGCCGAACTCGGGACTCTACGTTCTGTCGGTGATCATGCTCATCGGTCGACTCGGTACGATTACACTGGCGGCTGCACTGTCCATGCAGGATTCGGTGCGCCTCTACCGCTACCCCGAGGAAAGGCCGGTCGTTGGCTAACGAACACACTTCAATCCTGGTCATCGGACTGGGGCGTTTCGGGTCCTCGACCGCGGCGACTCTGGCCAAACTCGGTCGCGAGGTCATGGCCATCGAGCACAATCCCGAGCTCGTCAAGGACTGGAGCGGCAAACTCACCCACGTCGTCGAAGCCGATTCGACGAACATCGACGCACTGCGGCAGGTCGGTGCCGGTGACTTCTCGACTGCCGTCGTCGGGATCGGCACTTCGATCGAAGACAGCGTGCTCACGACCGCCAACCTCGTCGACCTGGGCGTTTCGCAGGTGTGGGCGAAGGCGATCTCGCCGTCGCACGGCAAGATCCTCCACCGCATCGGCGCCCATCATGTGCTCTACCCGGAGTCGGATGCCGGTCGCCGCGTCGCCCACCTGGTCAGTTCGCGGATGATGGAGTACATCGAGTTCGATGAAGGCCATTTCGCCGTGGTGAAGATGCGGCCGCCGCGGGAGATCCAAGGCTTCACTCTCAGCGAGTCCGGTGTCCGCGACAAGTACGGTGTGACGATCGTGGGCATCAAAAGCCCCGGCCGCGACTTCACCTACGCCGATCCGACGACCCGCGTGGGCAAACAGGATCTGCTCATCGTCGCCGGACACGTCGAGCTGCTTGGCCGCTTCGCCGGCCGCCCGTAGGCTGCGAAGCGGTGCCAGAGGTAACCGCGGGTTCAAAGCGTGAATGCAGTGACTTCGATCGGGGCATCTGCATTTCGAAGCAGTTGGTGCACCGGTCAGGTCCGACACCACCGTGGCGGCACACGCTGCGAGCGGCGATCACCCCGCATCGTGGGTCTCGGATCGCTGGCATAGCCAGTGTGGGTGCGCGGTATGAGAGCGGGCGACGGGAATCGAACCCGCGTCGTCGGCTTGGGAAGCCGAAGCTTTACCATTAAGCTACGCCCGCGCGTCGCCACCGAATTCGAACTGTTCGCCCAGGCAGGGCCCGGTGCGATCATGCCGTGGTCAGCGACTCGGACCAGTCTACAGCGTCTGGCCCGAGGTACATCCGACATTCGCGGGTTCAAAGTGTAAAAGCAGTGACTTCGGTCGGGGCATCTGCATTTTCAAGCAGTTGGTGCCGTGGTTGGGTGCGAGCTCAGGAACGCACCCGTGGGGCGATGAACTCCCTCAGGTGCGGTGCCTGCCCTAAGAGTTTGGTCGCGCATTCTTCAAGGTGAGTCACGTCGGTGAAGTTGAGACGAACGATTCGGTAGCCCAGCTCCAGCAACCGGTTGTACTGACGAGCCTCTTTGCGCATCAGCCCGACTCCGTTGTCGGCATATTTGGAGAAGCCGTCAACGAGAACGATCGTCCGCGATTCTCTGTGCAGAAAGTCCACACGAGCGATGACTGCGCGCCCATCCCAGACCCTGGCCTGCTGACTGAATCCGGTCAGCCTCAGCTGCGTGAGGTTGTACGCGAAGCGACTCTCTCCGTAACTCTCCGACAGCGGACCGATCGCCGACAGCAAGCGCTGCGCTCTCACCTGGCCTTTCGACAGTCGGCCCAGCACGGGCAGGAAATCCTCGGCGATTCGGCGCTCGGCCAATGCCAGCGTGTCCGGTGGGTAACCGAACCTGGCCGCGGCGTCCGCTCCTGCGTCGGAACCGAATACCGATCTGCGCAAACACTACTCCAGCACGGCGAAGCCCTCCGGTTCACCGAGTTGGCCGAAGAGGTCGAACGCGGTGCGGATGGGCGAGGTGAGCGCCATTTTGCCGATACGGACGACGTCCTCATCAGGAATGGTCTTGGAGGTCCTCGACACATCGGCACTGCTGTGCCGCCTCGTCGGATGAGCGATGAAGACCTTCCCCCGAGGCGGTCGATGCAGTGGAAAGTCATGGACGAATGCGGCGGAGACTCCCCAGATCACGTCGTCAAATCGGTAGTGCGGGTACGAAGCCACTCGCAGCTTCTCGAACATGTCGAGGAGTTCGAAACGAGGCCTCCCCGACTCCGGGTCGGTCTGCTCGACGACTCTGTGCATCCACGCTTCGTCCGTGATGAACTCCGCTATCGCACCATGTCTGGGATTCGAGCAGCGGGCGATGACAGAATACATCCCTTGAGTGAGTGCCAAAAGGCAGCAGTCTTTGGCGTCACGGATGCATCTGCTCTGCACCCCACGCGCCCTGAGTTCACTGGTGCGGACCACGTTGTACATGCGGCAAGACTGTCGCTGCGAATGAGACTCCGACAAGGCCTCCTCAACCGCCTGTGGAATCGCCCTCGGCATCCACACCCATAAGACGTCCGAGTCCGCATGCTGTCAACAGTCCACGGCGTTTGAGTCAGCGGCGCCTCCGCACCCGCGTGGTACTCGATTGCAGCCGAGTTCTCAGCGCAAGGGTGCGTGCGCCGAGATGGTCACGACGCGGCCATAACGCTGCGGTATCCACAACCGCGTGTCCGAAGTGCATGTGTGCTGACCGGAATCGGGTCGTCTGCACTTCGAACACGCGGATGGCGGATGGGATCAGTGCTCGACCGCCTCCTCGGCGCCGAATCCGGTATGGGCACGGACGTCCATTTCGGCGGCCAGCTCGGGACTCTCCACGGTCTTATCCGTCACCGAGGCGATCCAGCCGAGGATGAAGCCGAGCGGAATCGAGATGATGCCGGGGTTCGACAGCGGGAAGATCGCGAAGTCGGCACCGGGGATCATTGCGGTCTCGGAGCCGGAGACAACCGGCGAGAACGCGATGAGCACCATCGCCGAGATCAGTCCGCCGTAGATCGACCACACCGCACCGCGAGTGGTGAAGCGCTTCCAGAACAGCGAATACACGATCGTGGGCAGGTTCGCACTGGCGGCGACGGCGAAGGCGAGGGCCACGAGGAATGCGATGTTCTGTCCCTGCACTCCGATGCCGCCGATGATCGCGACCGCACCGATGACGACGACGGTGCGGCGGGCGATCTTGACCTCCGCCTCGGAGTCCTCGACGTGGCCCTTCTTGATGACGTTGGCGTAGATATCGTGAGCGAACGAGGCCGCCGCGGTGATCGCCAGACCCGCCACCACCGCGAGGATCGTGGCGAACGCGACCGCAGAGATGAAGCCCATGAGCAGGGGCCCTCCGAGCTGCAGCGCCAGGAGCGGCGCAGCGGAGTTCACGCCGCCAGGAGCGTTCTTGATCGCGTCGGCGCCGACGAGTGCGGCCGCACCATAGCCGAGCACGAGGGTGAAGAGGTAGAACGCACCGATGAGCCAGATCGCCCACACCACGGATCGGCGAGCTTCCTTGGCAGTGGGGACGGTGTAGAAGCGCATGAGCACGTGGGGCAGACCCGCCGTGCCCAGCACGAGCGCCAGTGCCAGGGAGATGAAGTCGAGCGGATTCTCGCCGTACTGCAGACCCGGGTTGAGGACGCCTTCCCCGACTCCTTCGGCTGCGTTGTCCACGGCCGAGGCCAGCAGGGTCGAGAGGTTGAAGCCATTGAGTGCGAGCACCCAGATGGTCATGGCGAAGGCGCCGGCGATGAGCAGGATCGCCTTGACGATCTGCACCCAGGTAGTGCCTTTCATTCCGCCGACGAGGACGTAGATGATCATCAGCGCGCCGACGACGGCGATGACCAGCGACTGGCCGACCTTGCCGTCGATGCCCATGAGCAGAGACACGAGTCCGCCGGCACCGGCCATCTGCGCGAGCAGGTAGAAGAAGCAGACCGCCAGGGTCGACAGGGCTGCTGCCATGCGCACGGGGCGCTGCTTGAGGCGGAAGGACAGCACATCGGCCATGGTGAACTTGCCGGTGTTGCGCATGAGCTCGGCGACGATGAGCAGGGCGACGAGCCAGGCGACGAGGAAGCCGATCGAGTAGAGGAATCCGTCGTAGCCGTTGACGGCGATCGCGCCGCAGATGCCGAGGAAGGATGCGGCGGAGAGGTAGTCACCGGCGATGGCGAAGCCGTTCTGCGGTCCGGTGAACGACCGGCCGCCGGCATAGTAGTCCGAAGCGGATCTGTTGTTGCGGCTGGCCCGCAGAACGATGAACATCGTGACCGCGACGAATGCGGCGAAGATCGTGATGTTGAGGACCGGGTTGTTCTCCACCTCGGTGGTCGCTGCGCTGAGGAGGTCGACTCCGGAAGCGACGAAGTCTCCGATTGCCAGAGTGCTCATGAGCGGTGTCCTTCCGATTCGGCCTGCAGTCGTTCACGGATCGCTTCCGCGGGAGGGTCGAGCTTCTTGTTGGCGAACGAGACGTAGAACATCGTGATCGCGAAGGTCGTCACGAACTGCAGCAGTCCGAAGACGAGTCCGACGTTGATCTCCCCCACGACCTTCGTCGACATGAAATCGTGGGCGTACGTGCTGAGGATGACGTAGAGGAAGTACCAGACGAGGAACGCGATCGACAGCGGGATCACCACCGAGAAGCGTTTGCGTTTGAGGGCCTTGAACTCCGGCTTCTCCCCCTCTGCGAGGAAGTCAACACCGGTGTTGACAGGGTCAGTCATTCTTTCTCCTTTGAATGGACAGAACATCAGTGTCCTGAATCACATGACCCAAAGGTAACGTTCAGCATGCGCTAGGGAATACCACCGAAAGTTGGTAGCTTGTTCACATGAATGCGCACGCCAAGGAAACGCGGGCTCTCAAGGCCGAGACCCGTCGCCTATTCGTCGAAGCCGTCGATTCCCTGCACCAGAGCGGCACCGGTGACGTCGTCTTCGGAGGCATGGTCGAAGAGGATTCGGTCGCGGTCGAAGCCGTCGCCGGCGCCGACAAGAACCTGCTCTCGACCCTCATCGTCAGCACCGGACGCGGCCTCGGCGGACGGGCCATGACCGAAGGCACTCCGCAGCTCACCCGGGACTACGAGATCGACCCTCTCATCACCCACCATTACGACGAGGAGGTCCTCGGCGAGGGCATCCGCGTCCTCATCGCCGTCCCCACTCTGCACGGCGGTGAGGTCACCGGTATGGTCTACTGCGGCCACCGCGCGGACTACAACGCCGCCGCCCCGCAGACGGGAGACCTCGTCAGACGGGTACGACAGCTCTCGGTCGATCTCGCTCGCCTCGGATACCGGCAGGAACCGCGCGGCCCCGTCAAGGAGGAACCGCTCTACCCGGATCTGGATCCCTCGGGACGCGAAGCTCTCCGGCACACCTATGCCGAGCTGAGGGCCATCCGCTCCGGGATCGTCGATGAGGAGACCCGAGAGAAGCTCACCGGCATCGAGGCGCGCCTGGCCGATATTCTCTCCGGACACAATCCGGAGAACTTCCAGACGCCGGTGCCCGCAGTCAGGCTGTCGCCGAGGGAGACCGACATCCTCTCGCATGTCGCCTTGGGCTGGCCGAATGCCCGCATCGCCGAGGCGCTGTCGCTGCGCGAGTCGACTGTGAAGTCCTATCTCAATACGGCGATGGTCAAGCTCTCGGCACGGACCCGTCATGAGGCCGTGTCGATCGCCCGCTCATCCCACGTCCTCCCCTGAGCGGGGAGGATCCGCTCAGCCGTTGATGACCTCCGAGTTCTCCCGTTCCATCTCCAGGGAACGGTCCGCCGCCGCCTGCGCGGCCGCCTCGGCGATATCGAAGATCCCCGAGTCGAGGAACTGCTGGAGACCGGCCAAGGTCGTCCCGCCCTTGCTGCTCACGGCCTGACGCTGCGCGGCGGGGTCGGGCTTCTCGGTCAGGAGTCGACCGGCGCCGTCGGCGGTGGCCACGACCATCTGACGGGCGACGTCCTCGCTCAGGCCCTGCTTGACGCCGGCGGCGATCATGGCTTCGGCGAGGAGGAAGAAGTACGCGACTCCGGACCCGGAGATTCCGGTCATGGCCGGGATCTGGGATTCGTCGAGATCGACGACGAGGCCGGCGCCCGACAGCAGTGACTTCAGTGTATCCACGCTGGCGGCGGTCACCTCGGCGGTCGGGGCCAGCGCGATGACGCCGTGGCCGATGGCGCTCGGCGTGTTCGGCATGATCCGCACGATCGGATTCCCGGGGGCGAGCTTCGCAAGGTCTGCGGCGGCGACGCCGGCTGCCATGGACACGAGCACGGAGTCCCGGTCGAGGTCGTCGGCGAGTTCACGCAGGGTCTCGGCCATCATCCACGGCTTCACGCCGAGGAAGACGAAATCGGCTCCGGACACGGCTTTCCGATTCGCTTGGGCATCGTTCTCCAACGCGGTGACCGTGGCGGTGGGCAGATCGGTGCGGAGCCGCTGCGCCGAGGCGGTCGAATTCGTCGTCGCGCGGACGGTGATGCTCGCGTCGGCGGTGAGGATTCCCTGGATGAGGGCCGTGCCCATGTTGCCGGTTCCGATGGAGGCGATGGTGGTCAAAATGCGTCAGCCTTTCGATATCTGATGTGTGGTGGTCGGTGGGTGTCCATGCGCCGAAGCGTGCCGGTGCCAGGTCGGGCGAGTCGAAGCGAAGACGAGCAGGGTGATGTGCGACGTCGCGGTCGCTCGCAGCGTCAGCTCTCGGCGCCGGCTTTTCCGGATCGCGAGGGTTTGTGCTCGGAGGTGCGGGTGTGACTGTAGGCGTTGCGTCGCGGAGTGTCCGCGTCGAGGCCGAGGTGCTCACGGGCGAAGGCGATGGAGTCGGCGAGCATCTTCTCGCGCGCTGACTGTCTGCGGACGAATCGGGTGTTGACCTCGACGACGACGTCGCCCTGCCAATTGTGTTTGGCGAGGTACTGCAGGGTCTCGGCGACGGGCATGGTGCCTTCACCCGGAACGAGGTGTTCGTCCTTGAGTGAGCCGGCACCGTCGGTGAGATGGACGTGGCGGAGCTGGTCGAAGATCTCGCCCACCGTCTCCAGGGCGTTCATTCCGGCGGTGGAGGCGTGGGAGAAGTCGAAGGTGAGGTCGTCGTAGTCCTCGTCCAGGGGGTTCCAGTCGGGGTAGTAGACCTGGATCTCGCGCAGGCCGGCCCGCCAGGGGTACATGTTCTCCACGGCCAGTCTCACACCGGTCTCCTGGGCGACCTGGCGGACGCCGTCGACGAAGCCGAGGGCGTATTCTCCCTGCCAGCGGAACGGCGGGTGGAGGACAACCGTGTCGGCGCCGACTTCCTTGGCGAGGTTCGCGGTGATCCGCAGCTTCTCCCAATGGTCTTTGTGCAGCACCCGGGGCAGGAACAGCAGGGTCGGCGCGTGCAGGGAGATGACGTCGAGTCCAGTGTCGCCGGCGAGTCCGTTGATGAGGTCGACGTCGCGGGTCTCGGTGTTATGGGTGACCATGATCTCGACACCGTCGTAGCCGTGTTTGGCCGCTTGGGTGAAGGTCTCCTCGACGGTCATGGGTGAGACGGAGGAGCTGGAGAGGCCGAGCCTGATCCGGTTGTCGGAGACGTGGTGAGCGTCTTGCTCATACACGTCGTGTTTGTCGAAGTACTCCTTGTGGCGCTTCGAATTCGAGCGCGCAGAATTCTTGGTGGTCAACACCTTCCGCTGGGACTTCGACTTCTTGCTCATCTCTTCCAGTCTAACGCGGCTCCCCCTCCCCAGAACTACCTGACGGCGGCCCAGCAACCTCGCGCGAGGTTGCCG
>NZ_JBPIZD010000020.1:0-65580 GCF_051172395.1 Brevibacterium sp. H602
GTCACGATCGACCGCGCAGCCGCCTCGGTGCTGGGTTCCGGGTTCGGGTCCCCCGGTTCGGGCCTCAGACCCGGCGGGCCAGGAGGATCGCGTCCTCGAGTTCGGCCGGTTCACCCGACGGCGAGGTCACTTCTCGGATGCGGGTGTCGGCGAGTTCGATCTCCCACCGGTCGGGGCTGGCGCCGATGAGGAGGGCGAAGTCTCCGTTCGGGCTGACCAGTTCATGGTGGTGGTCCATGCCGTGTTCGAACTTCTCGCTGTGTTCGGCGGCCCACGGCGGCATCGTCGCATGGGAGACGAGCAGGAGGGCACCGCCCGGTGCCACGTGAGCGGCGACGCGGGTGAGGAGCTCTTCTCGGGTGTCGGGCAGCCGGGTGTGGAGGAAGGATCCGGTGACGAGGTCGAAGCCGCCTCGGCGATCTGGGTCTGCCGGTTCCCAGGTGGAGACGTCGGCGACGGCGAATTCGGCGGAGATTCCGCGGGATTCGGCGGCCCGGCGGGCTCGGTCGATGGCCGTGGTCGACAGATCGATGCCGGTGGCGTCCCAGCCGTTCTCGGCCATCCAGACGACGTCCGCGCCCTCACCGCAGCCGACGTCGAGGACGCTGCCGGAGGTCATCTCGGAGACGACGGCGACGAGGGATTCGTTCGGGTTTCCGGACCAGATTGCGTCGTCGGCCTCGGCGTAGCGCTCTTCCCAGGCGGCCACGGAATCGGGCACGCCGGAATTGCCTGCGGCGGCGCTGTCTGCGTGGGTGTGGTCGTTGTGGCTGCTGGTCGCGGTCACTTGTCGACGCCCGGGTCGGCAGGGATCGAATCGGGTGCGGCGCCGTCAGCGCCGTCGGTCTCTGCGGCAGCGGCCGCTTCCTGTTTGGCCAGTTCGGCACGGACTTCGTCCATGTCGAGTCCCTTGACGGCGGTGATGACCTGCTCGAGCTGCGGGGCGGCGAGCGCGCCGGGCTGGGCGAAGACGACGATGCCCTGGCGGAAGGCAACGAGGGTCGGGATCGAGGAGATCGCGAAGAGTCCGGCCAGCTGCTGCTGGGCTTCGGTGTCGATCTTGCCGAAGACGATGTCGGGGTTGGCCTCGGCGGCCTGTTCGAAGACCGGGGCGAACTGCTTGCAGGGGCCGCACCAATCGGCCCAGAAGTCGAGAAGGATGATCTCGTTGTCGTTGATGGTCGACTCGAAGTTGTCTTGCGTGATTTCGATCGTAGACATGCCATCCAGTCTAGGAGCCGCGGATGAATATCGCCTGGACGGAGGTCATCGACGGCTCCCTGCCGGCTTCAGCCGGGGCAACCAGCGCTGCAGCAGTCTGGGGTGGCGCGAGCCGGGTCAGCGGACGAGCCGGGTCAGCCGACGATGTCCGTGATCGGTTCGTCGTCGATGATGGAGGTGAACACGTCGTCCGCCTCGGCGGATTTGACCACCCGGTTGGGGTCCTCCGGTGCGGGTGCCCATGGCATGATCTCGAATGTGATGTCGTCCTCGGGCACGGAAGCCACCGTCGTGGCCAGGGAGGCGAGCGCTCGCATCGAGTCGAGTTCGTCGTCGACGCCGATCGTCGAGGTCACAGCGTCGAGGAATCCGTACAGGCGGTCGGGCCGGGTGAGGACCTGGCCGCTCTTGGCGCGGTCGATGATGGCCTCCATGACCATCTGCTGGTTGCCCATGCGGGAGATGTCGCTGCCGTCTCCCACGGCGTGCCGCGTCCGGGCCAGGGCGAGGGCGTCGTCACCGCCGATCGTCTGGTGCCCGGCGGGCAGATCGAGGTTCGCCTTCGGGTCCGTGAGAGGCTCGTCGAGGTCGACGGTGATTCCGTCGAGCGCGTCGACGATCGCTGAGAATCCGTCGAAGTCGACGTTGATGAAGTGGTCGACGCGCACCCCGGTGAGTTCCTCCGCCGCTGATACGGAGCAGGCCGGACCCGCATTGAGGGCCGAGTTGATCATCCCGTGCGTGGCCGCCGACGCGCCGTGGCCGGTATCGTCGCAGGCGGGAATGTCCATGATCGTGTCACGTGGGATCTGCACGGCGTCGATGCGGCCGCCGTCGGCGGCGACGTGAGCGAGGATCATCGCATCGCTGCGGGCACCCTCGGCACTGCCGAATCCTTGCCCCGAGGCGGCCCCGGAGTTCGCGCCTTCACCTGTGCCCAGGTCCTCGGAGGCATCCTTTGCCGAGGCGAGATCGCGAGTGTCGGATCCGATGATGAGGACGTTCGTCTCATCCGTGAGCTTCTCGGGGACGTCGCCGCCGTGGGCGCGCAGCGGCGACGAGGTGATATTCGCGCCGAGGTTGTGCACCGCCACCGCGATCGTGACGGGGGCGCCGATGATGAGGACCGCAGCCACGGCGACGAAGGTGCGCCGGCGCCGGTACTTCGCGGCGAGGCGTCGCTGTCGGCGGGGTCCTGGCTGCGGTGATGATTCTTCGTTGTCCACGGTTCGGGTGCTCCTGCGTCCGGGGTCACGGCGGATTGCATACAAAACGGAATGTATACAATCCTAGATGCCTGCGCGGTCGAGTGCACATCGCTGTGTTCCATCTCTCGACTGAAATCATTCGGCCGAAATCACCCGCAGAGCGATCACTCTGTTAAGCTGGACTTGTTCTCGCACAGAAATGTGCGGAGCAGATGGTGTCTGAAGAGCAGGTAGATTCGCTCGTCACCATGTGTTTGCCCGTCGGCGCGTGTCTGCCTTCCGCGCCCCTCATGATTTTTCCCAGTTCAGTCGTCTGACGACTTCCGTCCAGCACCTTCGAGTGCATCACCGAAACCGAGTATCCCCACGATTTCGTCTGAGACAGAGACCTCACATCAGAGAACTCATCCTCACCAGCGATTCCGAGTCCTCGGTTCACCCACAGATTTTCGTTGGATCTGCGTCTGAAGATCCAGTCCAGCCAGCGGGAAAGCCGGATCCAGCAATGGGTTCGACCATCACGATCGCAGCAGCGGTCATCAGTTAAAAAATAAGGATACAAAGATTATGGCAACAGGTACCGTGAAATGGTTCAACGCGGAAAAGGGTTTCGGATTCATCCAGCCTGACGACGGTTCGGCTGACGTGTTCACTCACTTCTCCGCGATCGAAGCCTCCGGCTACCGCGAGCTCACCGAGGGTCAGAACGTCGAGTTCGACTCGGAGATGGGCTCCAAGGGCCTGCAGGCGACTCGCGTCCGCGGCCTCTGAGACTCTTTGAGAGTCTCACCTAGAGACTTCTGAGATTCACCGGCGACCCTGCGTTCACACACTTGGTGTGAGCGCAGGGTCGCTGTCATCTCCTCCCCAATTACTACCTGACGGGGGCGCAGCAACCTGGCGCGAGGTTGCTGGGCCGCCCTCGGGTAGTTTCGGGAGAGCCAAGAGCTTCTATTGACAAGCTCCTTTGCTCTATCAAACGTCGGTGCCAACGATCATAGACCGTCACATCGGAGGAGCGATGCAGCACAAGGGACTCACCCGTTGGATCGTCGCGTACATCCTGCTCGCTGCTGCCTGCATACTGAGTTCCCAGGCGGCCCCGTTCCATGACTTTGCCGGGTTTCTGTGGCTCTTGGCCCTCGTTCTGCTGATCACCGCCACGACACTCGCGGTCATTCGTGATCGCCGGCGACGCCGATCAAGCTGAACACTCCGGCAGCCCCACGCACGTCGGCTCGCCCGGTTATCCTGAACTCATGCCGCCCCGCGACACTGCCCGTCTGCGCCTGCGGGAGATGACCGACGACGATCTCGACGATATGGCCGCCCTCCTCGGCGATCTGCGAGTGATGGAGTATTACCCTCACCCCAAAGACCGCACCGAGGCGGCTGAGTGGATCCGCTGGAATCGACGCAATTACGCCGAACACGGGTTCGGACTGTGGATCGTGGAAACACACAAAGGTGAGTTCCTCGGCGACTGCGGGCTGACGTGGCAGACCGTCAACGGCACACCACACCTTGAGGTCGGTTTTCATGTGAAGCCGTCCGCCCAAGGCAAGGGGTTCGCCACCGAGGCGGCTCTGGCCTGCGTCGATCACGCTCGAGAGCTCGAGGTCGCTGCAATGCTGACCGCCATCATCCACCGCGACAATCGACCGTCGCGGCGTGTGGCCGAGAAGCTCGGAATGCAGCGCAACCCCGAACTCCGACACAAGTCCCCGGTCCACGAGGTGTTCTCCCTGGACATGTGATCGCCCCTATTACTACCTGACGGGGGCCCAGATACCTCGCGCGAGGTTGCTGGGCCGCCGTCAGGTAGCAATTAGTGGTGGGCTAGGAAAGTGCAGAAGTCCTCGACTCCGGTGAGCTCGATGTCGTTCCGCCGCCGGGTCTCCCACGCCGAGCGGGTCAGGCGCCAGCGTTGGATGCGTCCCGGCTCGCCTCGGCGGATGTCCCAGTCGACGCCGTTGCGCTCGTATCCCAAGGCTTCAGACACCTTGTTCGATCCGATGCTGTCGACGAACGCATCGGAACCAGCTTCTCTCGCTCCGAGCCCCGCGAACGCGAGATGCAACAGAGCACTGCGCATCTCGGTACCGAGACCGCGACCGCGTACATCCGTCGACAGCCAGGAGAATGACGCGAACGTCCCGCAGGAGTCGAATTTCTCCGCAATGAGATCCTGCATCCCCACTGCCTCACCATCGACGAGGACAGCGAAGGCCAACCGGAAGTCAGAAGGAGAGAAGCGCCCCCGTCCACGCCATACGCTCTGGAGCCACCTGCTCACCCGCACGTCCGGGTCGGACTCGTAGAACGACATCGGATCGTCGTAGGGGGCGGGTTCCGCGAAAACCTTGCCGTCCCGCACGAGAGGGGCGAGCGCCGCGAGCATCTCATCCGCGGCACCGACGAGTTCGAGTCGGGGAGTCTTCACCCGGATCTGCAATGGCGGGTAGCCGATCATGCAACCAACCTAGGCCAGCCGGCCCGAATCCACAATGGTCCGGCAACTCCAGGTAGCGTGGGGTTCGACTCCAGGATGCCGATAGCAGGTGGTGGCCCATGACCGAACCCGATCGCCCGACCCCGACGACCGTCGTCTTCGACCTCGGCAATGTGCTCATCGGCTGGGACCAGACAGGGCCTATGGCCGATCGCATGAGTGCCGATGAATGGCATTCCTTCGCCGAAGCGGCCGACTTCCCCACGCTCAATACCGCAGCTGACTCCGGCGTTCCGATCACCGATATCGTCGCCCGAGCCGCCGAGGCGGACCCCCGCCACGGTGAGATCGTCGCCGGCTACTACGAGAACTTCGACAAGTCCCTGACCGGTCCGATCGACGGCATGGCCGAGATCGTCGCAGATCTCAAGACCGCCGGCATCCGCCTGGTCGGGCTGTCGAACTGGTCGGCCGAGACCATCCACCATGCCCCCGTCGTCGCCCCGGCGATCAGCGAACTCGAAGACATCGTCGTCTCGGGAAAGGTCGGCCTCGTCAAACCCGATTCGGCAATCTTCGAACTGACCCGGGACCGATTCGCCCTCGACCCGGCCCGGACTGTCTTCGTCGATGATCTGCCCGCCAACGTAGAGGCAGCCGAACGCCTCGGCTTCATCGGCCACGTGTTCTCAGGAGCCGCCTCACTGCGCACGGACCTGTCCGAACGAGGGCTGTTTAGGTCTTACTAAGACCTTGCATCCGGTTACTTATTGGACCTTCAGTCCGACTGAAGTGACAGTCTTAGATCCGAACCTTCACTTGAGTCTCTGCGAAGGTCGAAGGTCTTCCAGCGTCCGAAGTCGTTCTAGCGCACCGTCTATTTTGGTTGCGGCCTCGTGAACCACCGCCTCAACCAACGCCAGGCATCCCACTTGGCTATCAAAAAATGAAACGTCGACGGCGGCCTGCAGTACGACGTCGGAAATACCAGCGACCGGCGACAACCATTGGTCAGTGATCAACGCGACCGAAGCAGAGTTTCTCTTTGCGGCCTCAGAAACCTGGAAAAGATGCTCCTGATATCGCCTGACGTCAAGAACAAGCAAAACGTCTTGCCGCCGCAGATCGGTAACAACATGAAGGTCACGTCCCATCGGATCTTCCAAGAACGAGACGTTCGGCCTCACCTTCGATAGCTGCAGCTGAGCTACGCGGCCAACCAGCCCGCTGTAGTGTCCCCCAACAACCACCACGCGATTCGATACCTTTGTCAGCATCTTCACCAAGCGGTCGATTTCCGAACGTGGATTCTGCTGAAAAGTTCTAGTGATGAGATCCGCCCGGTCCGTCCCGCTCGAGGAGAACTCGTCTGAAAAACCTCGCCCAGCCGTCTCTGCCTCAGCCCGTATAAGCGGACTCGCCGATCTCGTCGTCAATTCGGTCCGCAGACGATCCTGCATTTCGACGAAGCTGTTGAATCCGAGCTGCGTACAGAAACGCACGACCGAAGCAGAACTCGAACTAGCCAAGGCCGCTAGTGACGATGTTGTCCCCAAACCAGCACTCGGATAGTCGGCCAGCAGAGCACGAGCAATCCGGCGACTGGCGGGACTGAGCGAATCAATCGACGAGTTGACCGTCTCCGCGACTGTTTCCATCGTATGACTCCCGAGAATGAAGCGTACATTTCAAATGTGATCCACATTGCAGTTATGAAACAACTATGCCAAGCTGATCTCGCTCAGCACAAATGAAAGGAACATCACATGACTGAAACCATCCTCCGATCGTTTGGCCAGAGTACCGAGCCGCTTCTCATCGTTCATGGCGGTGCCGGACATCGATCGACTCCCCTTACCTCGGATGGTACAGCCAGCGCGCATGTAGCGTTGGAGAAAATTCTCGAAGCAGGCTACTCAGTACTCAGCGCGGGCGGCTCTGCAGTCGACGCAGTCGTTGCCGCGGTCCGCGAACTCGAGGATGCCCCCGATTTCAATGCGGGCCACGGGGCCGCACTCACTGCGTCAGGAACCGTTGAACTCGACGCTTCGATCATGGCTGGTGACGGCCGCTCGGGGGCCGTCACCGGTGTATCTACCGCTCGCAACCCCATTTCGGTTGCTCGCGCGGTGATGGACAAAACCGACCACCTGTTATTCGCGACACCGACTCACGAACAGCTGAGTAAGTGGGACGTCGAAACAGTCGATCCCGAATACTTCATCACGGAGAAAAGGCGAGAGGAGCTCGCCGCCTTTCAGAAGCAGCCTGACGCCTTGCTCCAGCACGGCACAGTCGGTGCCGTCGCTCGCGATGCAGACGGGAATCTGGCAGCAGCAACTTCCACCGGTGGAATCGTCAATCAGCAGCCAGGCAGGGTAGGCGACACACCGCTGGTAGGTGCCGGGACATTCGCTGACGACGGAACAGTGGCTGTCTCTTGCACCGGCACGGGAGAAGTATTCATGACTGAAGTCGCAGCTCACAGCGTGCACGATCGAGTTTCTCTCGGAGGAGCCTCTCCAAATGAGGCGGCAGTCGCAGTCCTCGACCGAATCGCAATTCGCGGCGGGATGGGAGGAATGATCGTCATTCCGACGTCTGGTACGGGGCTCGCGGCTTACAACAGCGGCGATATGTTCTACGGGTCATTCGATTCCACAGGTACATACACGCACGTGTGAACGTCCAGCCCGGGGAAACCGGTAGCTGGAGTTGACGATTACTTGATTAGGAGAGATATGTCAGTTCAAGCACCCACTGACGAGGACAGGCAAAGTCGCTTGTCCCGAGGAGTGATGAAACTCCTCGAAGCAGTAGACCGTGCAGGCAACAAACTGCCTCACCCATTCTGGATCTTTGTGGGCCTTGCCGTCATCGTCGCCCTGCTCAGCGCACTGTTCGCTCGCTTGGATCTTTCTTCAGTTAATCCCACTGACGGCAAAACAGTGGCCGTCAAGAGTTTGCTCACGTCCGAAGGCATCCAGATGATGCTGGACGGTGCGATCGAGAACTTCGTGAACTTTCCCCCTCTGGGGTTGATTGTTGTGGTCGCACTTGGAGTGTCTATCGCAGACGCAACGGGGCTGTTGCCCTCCCTGATGCGGGGAATGCTTTCCAAGGTCAATCCCCGCTACGTGACCTTCATGATCGCAATCACCGCAATGGCCGCTCAGATTGCCGGAGACGCGGCCTTTGCTGTAATGATTCCACTGGCGATGATTGCCTACCGCGCGGTCGGGCGCAGTCCGATAATCGGAGCTGTCGTGGCATATGTTGCTGTAGGTGGAGCAAGCAGCGTTGGACTGATTCCCACCGGAACCGACGCGGTATTTGCCGGTCTGACGACCGCCGCGGCCCACACGATCGACCCGAGCTATAACGTCAATCCTCTATCTAACTACTATTTCTCGGCTTCATCGTCCATTGTGTTGGCTCTCTCCATCACTTTGGTTGTTGAACTGGTTGTGGCCAAACGAGTCGCGTCCCTCGAGGCGGCAGAACCTTCAATAGACGCAGATCCGCTACCGGACATGAAGCTCAAGCTTTCTGAGCAACGTGGCATGATCGGCGCGGGAATCGCCACGGTCCTGTTCTTCGGTCTCCTTATCCTGGCAACCGTGCCGGCGAGTTCGCCCCTCCGCGGAGAGGGTGGAAGTGTTGTCGATTCACCTCTGATGAACAATATCGCCGTCATCATGATGTTGTTCTTCAGCACTGTGGGCATCGTCTATGGTGTCATTGTCGGTTCAATCAAAAAGTTCAGCGACATCCCCGAGCTCATGGCTCCTGGCGTCTCTGCTCTCGTTCCAGTCGTGGTTCTCTTCTTCGCCGCTTCACAATTCTTGGCCTACTTCAAATGGACAAATATGGGGCAAGTCATTGCGATTGAGGGGGCAGGACTCCTCGACCGCATAGGTGCAGCTCCAATCGTCATTTTTGTCGTCGCCGTGCTGTTTATCAGCTGCCTCAATTTGGTGCTCACCTCGGGTTCGGCAATGTATGCATTCGTCGCACCTGTTCTCGTGCCGATGCTCATGCTCCTCGACATTGCACCAGAGACCACTCAGGCGATGTTCCGCATCGCTGATGCGCCGACAAACAGCTTGACCCCAATGAGCCCGTACTTCGTTCTTGCCCTCGGATTCATCCGGCAACATCGACCCACGGCTGGTGTCGGCACGTTGATGTCGCTGGTCCTTCCGATCGCCTTGGTCAATCTCGTCGTCTGGCTGGTCCTTTTCATCTTGTGGTACCTGGTGGGTCTCCCACTGGGGCCAGGAGTAGCCGCTCGGTAGCCTCGTGGTTGGTGCCGCGTTGGTCTTCTCGGCACCAACCGCGCACCGTTTGATCCGGCAGGTGCCCATCCTTGTGCACTTCCCGTCCGTCTCTGCATAGCTCTTCCACCCACCACCTGCAGTTGTCGCAGCGTTTCGCACAACTGAGAATTTGGTACCGTTCGAAGCGCCATCCACGCTGATCCTGTGAGAAATGTCCGCGCCTGGAGGGCCCACTCGCGGCCTGAGCACAGGAGCCCACGATGACGACACCTTCATTCCTCGACTCCATCGGTTCCCAGCTCGACTGGCAGCGCGAGGTCTACAAAGACCTTCACCGCGATCCTGAGGTCAGCTTCGACGAGCACAAGATCGCCGATCGTATCGCGGCCGAACTCACCGTTCTGGGGCTTGATGTCAGCCGCATCGGGGAGATAGGTCGCGTCGCGGTGATCGAGAATGCCGAAGGGCCCACCGTCCTAGCTCGAGCCGATATCGATGCTCTCCCAGTCACCGAGGACACCGGCCTCGACTTCGCGTCCGAGGTCGACGGAGTCATGCACGCCTGTGGACACGATATGCATGCTGCCGCCCTCCTCGGCGCGGTCCGACTGCTCAATGAGAATCGTGATGCCTGGTCAGGCACGTATATCGCGCTCTTCCAACCGGCAGAGGAGAACGCTGCCGGAGCAAAGGCGATGATCGACGACGGTCTGACGTCGAAGATTCCAGCACCTGATGTGGCCTTGGCTCAACACGTTATGCCGATGCCGGCGGGCAAAATCTATACCTCTGCGGGACCGGTGATGTCGGCCGGAGACTCGGTGAAGATCACTGTCTTCGGTCGCGGTGCCCACGGGTCGATGCCGCATCTGTCCGTCGACACTGTCGTGCTCGCGGCCGCGATTGTCCTGCGCCTGCAGACGATCGTGTCCCGGGAAACCGAACCCGGCGAGTTCGTCGTCGTCACCGTCGGTGCGTCGAACGCTGGGCCGAAGTCGAATATCATCCCTGATCGCGCCGAGCTGCTGCTCAACGTCCGCACCTACGACACTGCGGTACGCAAGAGAGTCATCGCGTCGATCGAGCGGATCGTCCGCGGCGAATGCGAGGCTGCCGGGACGCCGAAGGAACCGACCTTCGAGTACTTCGACCAGTTCCCGCTGACGGTCAACAGCGAGGCGGTCAATGACACCATCACCGAGGCGGTCCAGGAGGCGACACCTGCGACCGCGTCGGACCGCGATCTCTCCTACGAGAGCTTCCCGTGTGGTTCGGGCATTCGGTCTCGGTCATAGGTGATCGTCGTGTACCCGTGGGGAATCGGAGTGCCGTCCTCGTCGACTCCGACGAATACGATCTTGTCGATGCTGAGGATGGATCTGCGAGTGATCATATTGCGCACCCGGGCCCTCATCGTCAGTGAGGTGCGTCCGAAATGCGTGGCGAGGAGCCCCATCTCGATAAGATCGCCTTCCCTCGCCGAAGCCTGGAAGTCGATCTCGGAGATCAGCTTCGTCACAACTCGATGGTTGCCGAGCTGGATGATCGCGTAGATCGCGGCCTCCTCGTCGATCCACCTCAGTAGGCTGCCGCCGAAGAGGGAGCCGTTGGCGTTGAGGTCCTCAGGCCGCACCCATTTGCGGGTATAGAAGTTCATCCCCTCCACATCGTGGCGGGCGGAGCTCTCTGTGGGCTGTGCCGTCGCTGTCATGCGATCAGAGTAGCGAGGAGTTGTTTCGCCCTCGTTTCGTCCGTGTCACCGCTTTTCGACGTCATCCTTCATGGCGGTGAGGGTTTGCCGGATGTTCAATCGCTGGAAGTCCGCGAAGCTCCGGCCCCGTGTGACGATGTGGTCGAAGACCCAGGCCAGCCAGTCGGGCCAAGAGCGGCGATCGTCTGTCCACGACTCCGTCACTCGAGTCGCCTCGCCGAGGTCTTCGAACTCGTATGCCCAGCTCGCGTTCGGTCCTTCGATGCTGGGAGTTCGGGGCCCGATCCGGCGCACGGTGAAGGCGAACCGTTTGCCGGGCACAGATTCGGTGACGACGCATTCGGTCACCCACGTCGCCGGCCCGCGACGGTTCGTGCCTTCGAAGACATCGCCTGTCTGCAGCGGACCTGCAGTCGTGCGCGTGCTGGCTCCGGTGTTCTCCGGGCTCCATCGGGCCATCTGGGTCGGATCGGCGATCTGCTCCCAGAGCCCGGCGGCGTCGGCTTTGATCACCATACTGTCGCTGACCTGCATCGTTCGCGTCATCGTCGTCCCTTCTCGATGTGGTAGTGCACGCACCTGAAACCGGCCGTGCACATGGCCCCATTCAAACACGGGTCCTGAATTAGCCTGGGCACATAGCCGACTCTGCGATGAACGACGAGATCATCGCCTTCCGCCTCCGAGCTCATCACCTCGGTGAGCGACTCAGCCACAACTCACTTCTTGACGCCGCGGAAGCCTGCGGCATCCAGAACAGCCCACCGGGATCCGCTCTGACCGCACTCCATGCGCGGGGCGCCGACCGCATCCGACGACAGCGAAGGCGACCGGACCAGATCCGAACTGCTGCGCCGTTGACTGCACTGCTATCAACCGTCGACTGAGCATGACGATTGCAACCTTCGGCACCGTCTCGACGTCGGTGAAGAGCGCAGTGACCGCTGAGGCAGAGGCGATCGGCGCACTGCGCGAGTCAGACGCCGTCGACATCGAATTCGCGTCAGTTTGAGATCATTCGGCGAGTTCGCTGATCAGCACGCGAGCAAGGGCTCCGAGTCGGAATCGCTCGGGAATCACGGTTCTGATGCCCTGTTCATGCAGCGGTGCTGCGGTGACGTCGCCGACTGCTGCCGCCACCACCGATTCGTTGAACGCCTCGATCACGGCCGACAGCAGTCCCTGCTCCTCGGCCGCGGTGAGAAATGCTGCCGCCCCGGGTGCTGAGGTGAAGGCCACGGCATCGCACCTGCGCTCCGCGACGAGTCGGACCGCGTCGATCACGGCGGCCGGATCGGGTGCCGGACCCCAGCGGTAGATGACGAGGGAGCGGACATCGGCGCCAGCTGCGGCGAAGGCCTCATCAAGTCCGTCGGCGCCGGCACCGTGATGCTGTACGGCAATGCGCTCACCATCTACGCCCTCGCCGAGAAGGACCTGCTGGATCTCTGCGCTCGTCTCGGATTCCGCGACCCAGTGAGCGCTCAGTCCGGCCCCCTGAATCGCTCCGCGTGCCTTGGGGCCGCGGGCGTATATCCGTGCTCCGGCGAGCATCGAGTGCCATTCCTCGCGCAGACCCGCGGCTTCAGCCACGTCACCCCAGCCGGTGAATCCGACGCCGGTCGTGACCACGACGATGTCCGGCCTGTCCTCGATGAGTTCTCGGGTGCGGGTGACGAGTTCAGGGTCGTCGATATGCGGGATGACGGACAGGGTCGGGGCGTGCACGATCTTGGCACCGTGACGCTCGAGGGCGGAGGCGAGCTGTTCCGCGCGCCGCTGAGCTGTGAGCACGATGCGACGTCCGACCAGCTCGTCGCCGATGTCAGTTTGGGGCTGGTTCATGCTCATATCCTGGTCGCGCAGTCTCACCGGGGCAACTTCCGGCCTTCGAGAGCAGCCTGGTGGGCGAGCATCTCATCCTTGAGTCCCTGGACCACGGCGGCGATCGCCGGTCGCCGCATCGAATCGGGTCTGAGCACCATCCAGTAGGGCAGTCGCTCGGCCACCGAATCGGAGAAGAGTCGCACGAGGTCGGGGTGACGGTCGGCCATGAAACACGGGAGGAAGCCGATTCCGGCACCCGCACGCGTCGCTTCGACGTGAACGAAGACGTTCGTCGAGGTCAGTGCATCCTTCATCTCGGGAAACAGCCGCCTCGGCGCATCGAGGTCGTCGACCTGGAGCATTGAATCGACAAAATAGACGAGCCGGTGGTCGCTGACCTCCTCCACCGAGGCGGGGGTGCCGTTATCCGCGAGATAGTCACGCGAGGCGTAGAGACCGAGTTCGTAGTCACCGAGCTCGATCGCCTCTGCCCGATGCACGCGCGGTTCGCCGACGACGACCTCGATATCGAGACCGGACCGCTGCTGCAGGGCCTGCCTGGTGACGGTGACGATCTCGACGCTCAGCCCGGGATGCCGACGACGCAGCTTCGCGACCGCCGGGGAGGCGACATAGGCGCTGAACCCATCCGTCGCGGTCATCCGCACCACTCCGGACACCGTCTCCGGGCCCTGGCCGGGACTTTCGAGTTCAGCGACCGCGGTCTCCATCTGTTCGGCCACCGCAACGGCTCGTTCCCCGAGGTCGGTCAGCTCCCATCCGCCATCCGAGCGAGCCAGCACGCGTCCGCCCAAGGACTTCTCCAGGGCGGCGATGCGGCGGGAGACCGTCGAGTGGGTGAGACCGAGGTTGTGGGCCGCCGTCGTGAATTTGGCGGTGCGGGAGACGGCCAGCAGCACGAGCAGATCGTTGGGAGTGGTGTCCATGCCTGCCATAGTAGGCGGGCTTACTCAACGATCTGCGTCGGCAGCACAGCACGCGTTTCGGCACCCGTCGTCGACCGGATCATCTTCAGCACAGCACCCTTCTGCACGCTCACCGGTGAGAACCGCAGCCGGAACCGCGCAACAGGCGTCCCCTCGCCAGGCTTCGACTCCTTCCCGAACGGCGAAGACCGCGATGATGAGAGCTGCGACGGAATCGGCCCAGGCCCACCCGAACAGGCTGTTGAGCAGGACTCCGATCAGCACTGCGGCGCTGAGATAGGTGCAGATGAGGGTCTGCTTGGAATCAGCGACAGCCGTAGCAGATCCCAGTTCTCGTCCCGTCCTCCGCTCGAACCAGCTGAGGAACGGCATCACCAGCAGGCTGAGTGCGGCGATGATGATGCCGAGGGTCGAATGTTCCGGCTGGCGCGGGCCCACGATGGACAGAACAGCGTCCACGCTGACGTAGGCCGCGAGCGCGAAGAAGGATACTGCGATGACCCGCAGAGCGACCCGTTCCCGGCGCTGGGGTTCCGGTGCCGAGAACTGCCAGGCTACCGCTGCGGCAGAGAGGACCTCGACAATCGAATCGAGTCCGAACCCGATGAGGGCCGCCGAGGAGGCTGCTCCGCCTGCAGCAATGGCAACGAACGCTTCAATCACGTTCCAAGTGATGGTGATGGCAACGATGATTCGGATCCGCTTCCGCAGAACTGCCGCTCTGTCCCTTCGCAGCACCGTCTCGGTCATCGGCTCAGTCCAGCATCGCAGCAGCCGACCACCGTGCAGTCGGCATCGACACACGGAGCGTTCTCATCGACTGCCAGAGTCGTCTCGACAAGAGCAGTGAGGGCCGTTGCCAGATGAGGGTCGGCGATCTCATAACGCGTCCGCCGGCCTTCAGGTTCGGCCACCACGATTCCGCATCCCCGCAGGCAGGCGAGGTGGTTCGAGACGTTGGTGCGCGTCAGTCCCAGATCGCTTGCCAAGCGCGCAGGATAGCCAGGCTCGGACAGCAGCGACAGCAGCATCCGTGAGCGTGTGGGATCGGCCATCGCGCGGCCGAGGCGCTGCATGGCATCGACACGGGAAGCAATAGTCAGCATAGGCTGACTATACAGCGTGTGCTGACCTGTTGTCGCGGACCGCTCATGGCGGAATGAGTACTTCTCCGGCGTCTGCCGCCCGGTCGTCAGCGCACGTGCTGCTGTGACGGCGAACGCGTCCATCTCAGCAGTACGACGATGAGGCAGATGAGGAACACGATCCCCGAGGTGACCAGTCCGGTGACGAGGATTCCGATATCGGCGGGCAGATCGACGTCCTCGGCCGGCTTGGTCGGAGCCTTTCCTTCCGGATCGATGAGGACGGAGATCGTATCGCCCGTGTCGAAATCGTCGAATCCGTCCTTGCCGCGGTAGATCAGCGGTTCGGAGACTGGACCGCCGTCCGTATGCTGAAGCGTGTACGTGTGCGTATAGACCTTCCGGGCATGTCTGCCGTTCGAGTCATGCTCGGTCGTCACATCGACCTCGTGGTCCATGACGACCACCTCGGTGACCTCACCCGCCTGCGACAAGGCCACATCCTCGGCGAGCATCACCGTGCCGATGAGCGCAATGGCGACGAACGGCCCCGTGAACCAATACGCCCAGGCAGTGCCCATGATCGCTCTCATCGCCAGAGTGACACCGACGAAGAAGACGCACCCGAGGATGATGGTCACCAGCAGCACGGACGGGAACAGGTACCCGACGGCGAAGACCAGTCCGATGCCGACGAGGAACACAGCACCGGTGATGACAATGCTCAGCGGGTTCCGGCTGCCCTGATTCCAGCGGCTGCCGCTCGCACTGCCGCCCATCACTGCGGCATGTTGACGAACCGGGACTTCGCGCCCTGGAACGCCACGGGGATGTCCATCGTCGGACCGGCACGGTGCTTGGCGACGATGATGTCGGCCTCGCCGGCGCGTTCGTGTTCCTTGTCGTACATGTCCTCACGGTGGATGAGGAGGACCATATCCGCGTCCTGCTCGATCGATCCGGACTCACGCAGATCCGAGATCATCGGCCGCTTGTCCGTGCGCTGCTCGCTGCCTCGGTTGAGCTGGGACAGTGCGATGACCGGCACTTCGAGCTCCTTGGCCAGCAGCTTGAGCGAACGGGAGAACTCAGAGACCTCCTGCTGCCTCGATTCGACGCGTTTGCCCGAGGACATCAGCTGCAGGTAGTCGACGCAGACCATCTGCAGATTGTGCTGCTGTTTGAGCCGACGGCACTTTGCGCGGATCTCGGTCAACGCCATGTTCGGCGAATCGTCGACGAACAGCGGCGCATTGTTGATCCGGGCCTCGGTCGCGGCCAGTGTCGTCCAGTCGTGCGGGCTGAGTTCGCCGCGGCGCAGGTTCTGCAGCGGGATCTCCGACTCGGCCGAGAGCAGACGCATGACGAGTTCGTTCTTGCCCATCTCGAGCGAGAAGAACACAGCGGCCGCATCGTTGTGGATCGCGGCCGAACGGATGAAGTCGAGCGCCAGAGTCGACTTGCCGACACCGGGACGCGCGGCGATGACGATCATCGTGCCCGGGTGCAGACCGTTGGTGAGGTTGTCGAACTCGGTGAAGCCGGTGGGCACACCCGCGGTCTGCCCGTCGGTGTTGCCGTTGCGTTCGATCTCCTGGGCCACCTCGCCGAGGATGTCGGAGAGGATGACGTAATCTTCTGTCGTATGGCGTTCGGTGACCTTGTAGATCTCCGCCTGCGCGGAGTTCACGACGTCGTCGGTATCGCCTTCGGCGTCGTAGCCCATCTGCACGATGCGGGTGCCGGCCTCGACGAGGCGGCGCAGCACGGCCTGTTCGCTGACGATCGCGGCATAGTAGCCGGCGTTGGCCGCCGTCGGAACCGACGAGATGAGGGTGTGCAGGTAGGCGGCACCGCCGACGCGGGCGAGGTCGCCGGTCTTCGTCAGATAGTTCGCGACCGTCACCGAGTCCGCGGGCTCTCCACGGGAGTAGAGGTCGAGAACCGCTTCATAGATGGTTTCGTGAGCGGGCTTGTAGAAGTCGTCGCCCTTCATCGTCTCGACGCAGTCGGCGATGGCATCCTTCGACAGAAGCATCGCGCCGAGCACGCTCTGTTCGGCTTCGACGTCCTGCGGAGGGGTCCTCAGACCGTCATAGCCCTGGTCGTTGCTCACTTCAGTTCCTCTTCCTACACAGCCGCGTCGACGCGCACCCGCAGATGGTGCGCTCCAACTGTACCCGGAGACCCGAGGAGGGTCCCATCGGCCCGGTCACTCCCACCGAACCGGTGCCGACAATCCTAGGAGACGCCACTGACGCGAAACCGAGGCGGCCGACCCTGCGCGGGCAGCCGCCTCGGCGACGGTGCAGGTCACAGCATCGACAGGTGACCTATTCCCGCGCCCTCCCGGCCGTGGCCACGGAGTGCAGAATCGGCTTCGTCAGCTGCAGCCCGGCGCGGACGATGCCGATGCCGATGACCACTGTGAGCAGGATCGTGAGGAAGGTGACGGGCTTGAACACGAGCGCGGCTCCGGCCAGTGGCAGGACGAGCAGCAACCCGAGGCCTCCGGCCAGCAGGGACACCCAGATCGCCGGGGCCATGACGGCCCGCACCAGTACTCGGTGCAGCAGCCGGGTATCGGCGCCGGCGGCATAGAGGTCGGAGAAGGTGTCGGCTCGGTCGTAGATGTCGGCGACCTGGTTGATCACTGCGGACACCGCGATGAGCACGATCGCGATGCCCATGACGAGCAGTACCCCGGTGAACATATCGTGGAAGAGGTTGATATCGGAAGTGCCCATCGTCGCCGGGTCGTCCTCGGCGGCGTCGAGGCCGAGCTGCATCAGCGCCACCCCCGACCCGCAGACGGCCGCGGTGAACGAAGCCATCGCGAGTCCGGACACGCGTCGCCAGAACCGTTTGGGTTCGTCGGAGACCAGGCGAGCCGCGGTGAGGCGCTCCGGGGTGGCGGCCCGCCGACCGGACAGGTGAGCGAACCAGCGGACGAGGAGCCCGCCGAGGAGGTCGACGACGACCAGCGCGAGAGCGAAGAATCCGACCACCGCGCCGAGCACGATCCCCACGCCGAGACCGCCGCTCTGGGTGAGCGCGTACACGACCGGCAGCAGGCAGATCACGAGCACCGTGACGATGATCTTGGCCACGGGAAGCTTCCGCTCCAGACTCTTCGTCCGCACCCCCAACGGAGAGACCGCGACCTTGCGCAGACCCAGCAGGGCCGATCCCGCGCAGACCAGGGCCAGGAAGACGACCACGACGAGGATGAGCCACGCGGGCATGAGCATGTTCGCGTACCCGATGGGTTCGCCCATGAAGTGGATGAAGCTGACCGGCAGCGCCAGTCCGAGATACCCGAGCACCCCGAGGACGATGCCGGCCAGGGCCGGGATCAGCGGTTCGGCCACGGCGAGCGCAGTGATCTGGGAGCGTTGGGCCCCAAGCAGCGACATCGTCGACAGCCGTTCGTCCTGCCGGCGTGCCGACAGGGTCGCCGAGGCCGATGCCAGGGTGGAGGCGGGGATGATCAGCAGAGCCGTGGCCAGGGCCGCGAGGGTCTTGTACACGATGTCGAGGCCCTCGTCCGCGGGATCGGGGCTCGGTGGGATCTGGAAGAACATCCAGGTCCCCGCCGCCACGGTGAGGAACAGCGTGGCACACGCGAAGAACGCGGCGGCCACGAGCACGGAGCTCGCCGAGGTCAGCGATCTCCGTCCGAGGACGAGGGGAACTGCTGCGAAGGACGTGGACATCGGGTCTCCTCTCAGGCCACGGTCGCCTCGGCGGTAGCCCGGTTCTCGGGTGCCGCCTCGGCGAGGGTGCGGTTGTGGGGATCGATCTCGGTGACCCGGCGGACGAGCGGGCGGGTGACCTGCAGCCCCAGCCACACCATGGCAACCCCGGCCACGAGGACGGCGGCGACGGTTCCGATGGTGAACGGATCTCCGAGGTCGCTCACCGAAGCCATGAGCCAGGCGAGGATTCCGCCGAGGAACAGGGAGACGACGGTGACCAGCAGGATCGGCGACATCACGGCGTTGACGGTCACCCGGTGCATCATCTGCTGGGTCATTCCGGCGGCGTGGAGCTCGCGGTAGGTCGTGGCACGGTCGAGGATGTCAGCGGCCTGGTTGATCGTGGCCGAGACGATGACGAGGACGAAGGCGATGACCAGGGTGAGGATGAGTCCGGTGAAGATATCGTCGCCGAGGTGGACGTACGGACCCATGACCGCGCGGTCCTCGGCTGAGAAATCCTCCTGACCGCTGCGCATCATCGCCGTTCCCGCCCCGCCGACGACGGCGATGAACGTGATCATCGCCAGCCCGGCGACCCGGCGCCAGTACTGTCCGGGAGCGTCGGCGATCATTCCCGCCGCCATCACCGAGGCAGGACCGCGGGCGATTCTGCCGGCGATGCCGGCGTGGACACGGATGCACAGGACGCCGATGACGCTGATGAGCAGGAGGGTGATGCCGATCGTGGCGATGCTGTACATGATCGTCACCGCCACCGGCAGCTCCATCTGGGTGGAGATATAGGTCGCGATGGCCACGACGAGGATGAGCAGGATGGCCGTGATGACGCGGGCCAGGGGGAATCTCCGGGGCAGCGACCGGGTGCGCACGCCCAGCGGGGAGATCGTGATCTTGCGCAGGCCGATGAGTGAGGCGATCAGGCAGACGGCCAGGAGGCCGGCGACGACCGCGGCGAGCAGCCAGACCGGCATGAGCAGTGCCTGGTAGCCCAGGGGTTCGCCGACGAACGTGATGAAGCTCAGCGGCCAGGCGACCAGCAGGTAGCCGCCGATTCCGGCAAAGATGCCCAGCGATGCGGGGATGAAGGGTTCGGCGACGGCGATGAGGCGGATCGTGCTGGGTTGCGCCCCGAGCAGGGACAGGGTCGAGAGTCGTTCGTCCTGACGGCGGGCGCTCAATTTCGCCGAGGCGACCCCGAGGCTGGTCGCGGGCACGATGAGGAAGACCGTGGCGAGGACGGCGAGGAGGTGGTAGAGCTCGGCCACCTCGGCGTATCTGGAGACCTCGGGGCGATCGATGAATGCCCAGGCGCCGGCGGCCACGGTGAGGAAGATCGTCGCGCAGGAGAAGAAGGCGATCCCTACAAGGCGCGACGTCATCGAAGTCAGGGACTGTTTGGACAGGAGAAGGGGAAGGATGTTCATCACTGGGCGGCTTCCTGCATTGCCGAATCGGCGACGATGCGGCCGTCGGCGAGTCGGACGACACGGGAGCAGCGGGCGGCGACGTTCTCATCGTGGGTGACGACGACCAGGGTGGAGCCGCGGCCGACGGTGGAGCCCAGCAGCTCGGTGAGAACCTCGTTCGAGGTTCGGGAGTCGAGGGCGCCGGTCGGTTCGTCGGCGAAGGTGACGACGGGCTGGGTGACCTGGGCGCGGGCAATTGCCACCCGTTGCGCCTGACCTCCGGAGAGCTGTCCGATCCGCTTGTGTCCGTGCTCGCTCAGACCGAGACGGTCGAGCCAGGCCCGGGCGTGCTGGGTGGCGTCCGAGCGGTTCATGCCTGCGAGCATGGCGGCGAGCGCGACGTTGTCGATGGCGGTGAGCTCGGGCAGGAGCAGTCCCTGTTGGAAGACGAAGCCGAAGACCTCGCGGCGCAGAGCGGTGCGGCCGGATTCCTTGAGGGAGGTGATCTCGGCGGCGGCGCTGCGGTCGGTCGGCGAGAGTCGGATGCGGCCGCTGTCGGGACTGATGATGCCGGCCAGGCAGTGCAGGAGGGTGGTCTTGCCGGAGCCGGACGGTCCCATGATGGCCAGGGATTCTCCGAGGCCGATCGTGAGGTCGACTCCGGCGAGAGCATACGTCTGATTGAAGTGCTTCGTGACGTTTCCGGCGGTGATGATGGCGGGGTGCTGTTGGACGGGCTGCTGCGCTGCGGCAGGATGCTGTGAAGACGTCATGTCTCTATGTTTTCGCCCAATGGGCCTTGGCACTATGCGGTCAGCCCGTCAGCCGGTGCGGGATTTCCCAACCTCCGTTGACGGAAAACCGAGTTCGGGGCACCGGGCTTGACAGTCTTCCGACACCACCTCATCGACATGCGAGATCCGGGCTGGCTGCCCGTGGTCCCGCCCGACCAACCGAACAGGTCGACTCCTTCGACGTCTGGATCGTCTCCGCCGCAGAGGACCGGGCCACCTCGGTGCGCGTCTGCCGATCTTACCCAGGCAGCAACACGATGACGGTGTGGATCACGAGACCGACCAGCGCGCCGATGACGGTGCCGTTGATGCGGATGTACTGGAGGTCGCGGCCGACGTAGAGCTCGATGCGCTCGGCGGCTTCCTTCGCGTCCCAGCGCTCGATGGTGTCGGAGATGACGCTGGCGATCTCGGGGCCGAAGCTCTCGGCCAGATCACCGGCGGTGGTGGCGATCCGGTCATCGATGCGGCGGGAGAATTCCGAGTCCGCCTGCAGCCGTTCGGCGAACTCGCCGATGAGCTGCCAGATGCGGGCGCGGACTTCGCCGCCTTCGTCGATGATGGCCTCGCGCAGCAGCTGTTTGAGCGAACCCCAGATCTCGAGGACGGAGTCGACGACTCCCTCCTGGCTGAGCAGGTCGTTGAAGATCTCTTCGGCCCGCTGGGACAGAGATGAGTCGGATTCGAGGTCGTCGGAGAGGTCGACGAGCCACGCATCCAGCGCCTGTCGCGCCTTGTGGTATTCGTTGTCGCGGACGTCGGCGACCCAGCCGAGCACTTCGCGCTGCAGTCGGTTGGCCAGCTGTTCGTTGACGAAATCGGGGACCCAGGAGGGTGCCCGGTTGTGGACGATCTCATCGATGACCTGCGGATTGTCACCCAGCCAGCTGTAGGCCTCCGCGACGATGAGGTCGACGAGTCTGTGGTGAGCCCCGTCGAGCACGATCTGACGAAGCAGCTGAGCGAGCACCGGTGTCTTTCGGGTGGCCACGAGGCGAGGAATGATGACGTTCCTGGTCAGCGCCTTGATGGAGTCGTCATCGATGCGCGCGAGCACATATTCGAGGCCCCCTGCAGCACGGTCGACGACTATATCTCGGTTGGCGGGCTTGGCCAGCCATTTCCCGGCTCGATGGGAGATCTCGGCGGATCGGATCTTCGTCGACACCGCCTCGGCGTGGAGGAAATTCGCGGCGACGAAGGCCGACAGACTCGCACCGAGGGTGTCCTTCTTGCGCGGGATGATCGCGGTGTGCGGAATCGGCAGCCCGAGAGGGTGGCGGAAGAGCGCGGTGACGGCGAACCAGTCGGCGATCGCGCCGATCATCGCGGCCTCCGAGGCGCGGGAGACGAACCCCCAGACGCCGGTGTTGTCGGTGAAGAGGTGGGTGGAGAGGAAGATGAGCGTGGCGAGGATGAGCAGCGAGAGCGCGAGCGTGCGCATCTTCTTCAGCCCGCGAGCGCGCTCTTGATCCTCCGGCGTGAGCTCGGCCGGCCCGCCGGTTCCGCCGCCGGCACCGAAGCGCGGCACGGATGGTGTCTTCTCGATCGACATCGTTACCCCCTGCTCCACGACTTTAGCGAAACCCTGCGGCTCCACACGCATCCGCAGACGGGTTCGCACCTGGGAATTCCGCAGAGAGCCCCGCCGTCCGGGCCGCCGCATTTCCCACGAGCATCCCTCACCGTTGCTCTTGCTTCCCCGCGCTGCCCGCTATCCGCCCCGTCGCTCTCATATCTCCCCGGTGCACCGGGTGGAGATGCCACGACTCATGAGAGATGCGCCGTCGTGACAGTCGCCGAGGCGGCCCTGCCCGAACGTGGAACGTTAGGCTTCGTGGATGGAATACTTCGAGAATCGTGAACGTGCTGAATCCTTCGGCGAGGTAGCCCAGGACTACGACGCCTTCCGACCGAAGTACCCGTCCGCGCTCATCACAGCGATCATGGAAGCAGCCGCAGTTGGCACCGACTCCCGAACGCATGCCTCACTGCCGCCCACCAGCGATCGAACCTTGGGTGCCCCGCGCATCCTCGACGTCGGTGCCGGCACCGGCATTCTCGCGTCCCAGCTTCGATCAGCAGGCGCTGAGATACTAGCCGTCGAACCAGATCCCGCAATGGCCGCAATCGCTCAAGCCAAAGGCCTCGATGTAGACGTTTCGACGTTCGAGGACTGGGACCCGCAGGGCCGGACCTTCGATCTCGTCAGCTTCGGTCAGTCCTTCCACTGGGTCGATCCTCTGGTTGCTCTGCCGAAAGTTCGCACGGTGCTCCGCCCCGGTGGAATTCTGGCTCTGGCCTGGAACGATATCGAACCCATCAGTGAGCTGAAGACCCGGCTCGATGCGGTCATCGCTCGCTTTCATTCCGACGGCAGGCCCGCGAGTCTCGGTTCGAGAGCGAGCTGGGGCACCGAAGCGAGCCAAGAGGCGTGGGCGGGCAGCGGTACGACTGAACCCTCACTGACGGTTGAACCCGTCGAACATCCGGCGCTCACGCAACTGCAGGATGCCGGTTTCGCCCCGAATGAGACCACTTTCGTCGAAGACCTCCACTATTCGAGGCACGACTGGCTGTCGATGGTCTTCACCTACTCGGCTCAGCTGACGATGGACCCGGTGAAGAGAGCGGTCATGCGCGAGGAGATGTCCGCCGAAATCACCGACGACGGGCTCGATGCGCGGAATGAGGCCCTTCTCGTCCTCGCTGGGGCCTGAATATGGGACCCTCATGGTTAAAACGCTGCGCGTTCAATGCTGAGCAGTGCCCACCCACTGGGCCGGTCCCACACGGCACGAGTCCGACCCGTAGAGTGAAGGCGTATGGTCACCGCTGTCCTGCACGGGGACCACGTCCCCGCTGGGACCGCCACTCCGCGGAGACGTCCGACGTCCCCGCTGGGACCACCGCGTCCCTCCCGCAGATGCAGCGATCTGACCGAACCGAGACCACCCGCATCCGAGAGTCAGGAGCAGTCGTGCCAGCGACACCCGCCGAGGCCACCATCACCGAGATCACGAATCTCATCACCTTCGACACGACGAGTCGGGACACGAACCTCCCGCTCATCGACCACGTCGAAGTTCGCCTGCATGCCGCCGGCATCGAATCACGCCGGATCCCGAACCCGGAGGGCACGAAGGCGAACCTGCTCGCAACCATCCCCGCAGCCGACGGCACGACCACCGGAGGCATCGTCCTGTCTGGACACACCGACGTCGTCCCTGTCGACGGCCAGGACTGGTCCTCCGACCCGTTCACCCCCGAGATCCGCGACGGAAAGTACTTCGCCCGCGGCAGCGCCGACATGAAATCATTCATCGGCGTCATCCTCTCCCGCCTCGAAGCGTTCAAATCCGCGAAACTCAGCGAACCCATCCACCTCGCCTTCTCCTATGACGAAGAGATCGGCTGCGTGGGCGCCATCTCCCTCGTCGAGGCCATCACCGAGGAGGGCCTGGCGCCCCGCGGCTGCATCGTCGGCGAACCCTCGAGCATGCGGGCCATCCGCGGCCACAAATCGATGAACGTCTTCCGCGTCGACTTCCATGGCGTCGCCGCCCACTCCTCGCTCACCCCCGAAGGTGTCAATGCCATCGCCTATGCCTCCGAATTCGTCGCCTTCGTTCACGCCGTCGCAGCCGAATTCCGCACCGAAGGGCCCTTCGACGAGGCCTATGTCGTGCCCTTCACCTCGGTCACGGCGAACACGTTCAACGGCGGCATCGCCGTGAACACCATCCCCGCCGAGGCGGCCGTCCAGTTCGAGTTCCGATCGCTCGGTTCTGTGGACCGCGAGGCCCTCATCGAACGCTTCCGCGCCGAAGCCGAACGCCTCGGTCGAGCGATGGCCGCCGAGAACGAGGCCGCCGGTGTCGACTTCACGATCGAAGCCGAAGCTCCCGGCTGCGAGACCCCGGCCGATGCGGACATCGTCTCGCTCGCCTCGAGCTGGGGCGCAATCGCCACCGATGACAAGGTCACCTACGGCACCGAGGCGGGGCTGTTCTCCGAAGCCGGCATCCCGACCGTCGTCTGCGGTCCCGGAGACATCGCCCAAGCTCACGCTCCCGACGAGTTCATCGAACTCGAACAGATCGCCGCCTGCGAATCGTTCATCGACGCCCTCATCTCCGACCTCTCCGAGAGCTGAGGACGCGGGTTCAGGGGTCGTACACTGCAGATAGGATCACAGACCCAGGCAGGGAGGAAGCATGGCAACCGAATTCTCGGTCGGTGACCACGTGGGCTGGAACTCCGAGGCCGGGCAGGTCTCCGGTCGCATCACGAAGGTCCACACTGCCGACTTCGACTACAAGGCACACCGTCGCCGCGCCTCGGCAGAGGACCCGCAGTACGAGATCAAGAGCGACAAGACCGATCACATCGCCGCCCACAAAGGCAGCGCTCTGCATCTCATCGACGACGAATGACGGGACTGGACAGGGCGAAATCCCCCGCCGCGTCGGCCGGCCCTGCGGACGCCGCTCTGCCGCGTCTGCTGACAGTCGGGCATTCGAATCGTGAACTGAACGAGTTCGTCGAACTGCTCATGGATACCGGCACCGAGGTGGTCGTCGACGTCCGGAAGCTGCCTGGTTCGACGAAGAACCCCTGGTTCAACGCCGACACCCTTGAGAGCGACCTCGCCGAAGTGGGGATCGAATTGCGACGCCTCGAGGCGCTGACCGGTCGCCGACCGGTCAGCCGGACGGTGCCCTTCGACGTCAACGCATGGTGGCAGAACCGCAGCTTCCACAACTATGCCGACCACTGCCTCTCATCGGCATTCCGCACGGACCTCGAAACTCTCATCGGCTGGAGTACGGAGGCGCGCTGCGCGATCATGTGCTCGGAGGCCGTGTGGTGGCGGTGTCACCGGAGGATCATCGTCGATCAGCTTCTCGCCCGGGATCTCCCCGTCGCGCACATCCTCGGCGAAGGTCACATCGATCGGGCGAAGCTGAGCGAGGGTGCCCGGATCGAGGCGGACGGCACCCTTACCTATCCCGCTGACAGCTGACCCTTTCCGCGACCCGAGTCCGCACCTCCTCCTGAAACACCCAACCGGACGAACGACGCCGAGGCGGCACCTGAACTCAGGTGCCGCCTCGGCGGTGGTGTGGTGGGGCCGTTCAGACCCTCACCACGTCCGAATCATCCGGACTGGGACGCCCGGACAAGGCCTAGATCAGGCCTTGCCGATGACCTCGAACTTGATCTTCGCGGTGATCTCGTCGCCGACGCGCACGACAGCGTTGTAGCTGCCGGGGGTCTTGACGTGACCGGTCAGGGCGACCTGACGGCGATCGAACTCGCGTCCGGTCGCGGTCTGCAGGGCCTCGGCCACGAGGGCAGGGGTGACGGCGCCGAAGAGGCGACCGTTCTTGCCGGCCTTCATGTCGATGCGAGCCGTGGTCGACTCGAGTTCGCCCTTGACCTTGATGGCTTCGTCGTGATCGGCGATCTGCTTGGCCTGACGGGCCTTGCGCAGAGCCTCGATGTGCTTCTCAGCGCCGGCGGACCAGGCCGAAGCCCAGCCACGAGGCAGAAGCAGGTTGCGTGCGTATCCGGCACGAACCTCGACGACGTCGCCGGCGGCACCGAGGCCGTCGACTTCCTGGTTCAGAATCACTTTGCGGTTAGGCATTATTCTTTCCCTCCGATCAGCGAGCTGAGCTCGAGTAGGGCAGAAGTGCCATCTCGCGGGCGTTCTTGACGGCCTTTGCGATGACGCGCTGTTCCTGCACGGTCACACCGGTGACGCGACGTGCACGGATCTTGCCGCGGTCGGAAATGAACTTACGGAGCGTAGCGGTGTCCTTGTAGTGGATGTTCGCCGCTTCGCCCTTCTTGAGCGGATTAGCCTTCTTCTTGATAGGCTTCCGGATCTCTGGCTTTGCCATGAGTATCTCCTGTTAACGAATGTCTCGAAATGTCGTGAAGACGTGGATCAGAACGGGGGTTCATCGGCGCCGGGGTTGCCCCAGCCGCCGTTGCCGCTCTGCGGGTTCGATGATGCCCACGGGTCATTGGCGGGTGCGTTGTTGCCGCCCTGGCTGTAGCCCTGGCGCTGACCACCCTGCTGGCCGCCCTGCTGAGGATTGTTGCCCCAGCCGGAGGACTGCTGGTTGCCGAAGCCGCCCTGCTGGCCGCCTCCGCCCTGGTTGCCGCCACCGAAGTTGCCGCCGCCACCGCCGAAGCTTCCTCCGCCGCTGGGGTTGTTCTTCGAGACCTGAGCGGTGGCGCGTCGCAGGCTGGGGCCGACTTCGTCGACGTCCAGCTCCATGACCGTGCGCTTCTCGCCTTCCTTGGTCTCGAAGGACCGGGACTTCAGTCGGCCCTGAACGATGACCCGCGTACCGCGCTGCAGAGATTCGGCGACGTTCTCTCCCATTTCACGCCACACCGAGCAGCGGAGGAAGAGAGTCTCTCCGTCCTTGAACTCGTTGGCCTGACGGTCGAAGATACGCGGCGTCGAGGCCACGGTGAAGTTTGCGACTGCCGCACCGTTCGGTGTGAAGCGCAGTTCGGGATCGCTGGTGAGGTTCCCGACGACCGTGATGACTGTTTCGCCTGCCATTGAATCTCCTAGAAGCGAGGTAGCTTAAGATGCCTTACTTGGCGTCCGGGCGGAGGATCTTCGTACGCAGAACGGACTCGTTGAGTCCGAGCTGACGATCGAGTTCCTTGGTCGTTGCAGGCTCGGCGTGGAAATCAACCACGACGTAGTAGCCTTCGGACTTCTTCTGGATCTCGTACGCGAAGCGACGACGTCCCCAGATATCCACGTTGTCGACGGTGCCGTTCTCAGCCGGGACAACCTTGATCAGGTTGTTCACGGTGTCAGCCAGCGTCCGCTCTTCGAGGTCGTTATCAAGAATGAGCATGAGCTCGTACTTACGCATATGTCACCCACCTCCTCTGGTCTTTGCGGCCATGGTCGGTCCATGGCAGGAGGGTATATGCACGTCCGCTCCCGTTCCCGTGATGGTCACGAAATGGGAACAGACCTCACTAGTCTAATCGACCGGTGCGCTGGCTGTCATGTCCGGATTCGTGCTCTTCCTTACGTCCAGCAGCCCGATGTTCCAGTGCGTCCCCAGGATCGTCGATCTCTTTTCGCCGAGGCGGCGCTGACGCAGCCGTGCGACCGCGGATACCGCGCCGGTAGAGGTTCTCACCGGCCATGATCACGACGAGGACGAGAGCGAGCAGCCGCAGCAGGGTGAACAGGGCGACGAAGGTGGAGTCGAGTCCCTCATCGGCTTCGAATCCCGACACATCGCCGAGTTGGACGGCGACGGCGAAGACCGCCTCGGCGAGGGTCCAGACGATGAGCACCCACCAGCGGCGGATGGACAGGGCGATGAAGGGCAGCAGCCACAGGCTGTCCCAGGGCATGAGGCCCGGTGCCAGCAGCAGGCAGCCGCCGATGAGCAGGCATGCGGCTACGGCCGGGTCGAGACCCGTGCGGCGGACCATGTAGAGGGAGACGGTCACGGCGAGGACCACTCCGGCGCTGACGATGATCCACAGCGGGACCCAGACGGAGACGTCGCCGAGTTCGGCCATGAGCAGGATCGACGCGAAGGATCCGCCGTCGACGGCATCGGAGTACCAGTGGATGATCCGGTCGATCGCGCTGAGGTCGACGACGAGGAGCACCGCCGAGGTGACCGTGGCCGCGGCGAGCATCATCCGCGGATTGCGCGGCTTGAGTCCCCGTGCCGGGTTCGGCCCGGTCACGGTCAGGGCGAGGAGGACGAGGAGGGCGAGCGGGTTGATGAACGTCGCGATGCCCAGCAGCACACCGGCCAACCACCCGCGCGGGCGCAGCGGTGGGGTTCCGAAGAAGATGACCATCGACCACACCGCCAGTGCGAGGGCGATGGGGTCGAGAGTGGAGCCGAGGGTGAAGAGGATGAGCGGGGAGGCGAAGACTGCAACCAGCCACCCCCGATAGCGGGCGAGGACGAGGAGTCCGGCGCCGAGAGCCGCGATCCCTGCGGTGTTGAGCAGGAGCACGACGACCATGAAGAGGGAGACGTCGTTGGTGAACAGCTGGAACAGGTCGACCAGGCGAGCTTCGAGCGGGGCCAGGGCCGCGGCTCCGCCGTGTGCGCGCCCGAGCACGTCGGGGTTGGTGTCACCGAGAAAGGCCGTGGACAGCGGCCCTGCGCACATCCTCGCCGAGGCGGCCGGCTGTTCGTATCCCGAGCTCAGACACGGACCCTGCAGAGCCAGAGCGAGGAAGGTGGTGACGCCGAGGACCGCAGCCAGCGCAGAGGCCTGCGCGCTGCGGTACCGGCGACCGGCAGCACCGAGGTGAATGCCGACCGGACCGCCGAGCAGAGGCTCGGCGATCCGGGTGCTGGACTTCGAGGGCATGGCTCGAGGTTACCGGTCAGCCACCGACACCAAGAGGACCATCATCACCATCTATGCTGCCGCCTCCATCACCGCCGGTGATTTCGCCGCCACCGTTCTTGCTGTCGCCACCACCGGTGGAGTCGCCCCCACCGCCGGTGTCGCTGCCGTTTCCGTTGTCCGAACCGTTCTTTCCGCCGCCGGTGTCGCCACCGCCGCCGTCTTCGGACCCGCCGTCCTTACCGTCGGAGTCCTTCGAACCCTCATCGGAGCCGTCCTTCGAGCCTTCTTCCTTGCCCTTCTCGTCTCCGTCGGAATCCTTGTCCTTGTCCTCGTCGTCCTTGGGAGTCTCGATCGGAGCCTTGGGCTCCTCCTTCTCCTCGTCCCCATCGCTGCCGTCGTTGCTGCCGGCAGGCGCCTTGGGTTCAGGCTTCGGAGCCGGGGCCGGGTTGGAGTTCTTCGGCTTCGGCTTCTCAGGCAGCTCACCGCGCGCCGGGAACTGTTCGACCTTCTCACCCTGGAGGGCCTTCTGCATGTAGTCGGTCCACACCTGCACGGGGAACGAACCACCGGTGACCTCACCGCGACCGCCGAAGGAGCCGATAGACACGGACTTTCCGTCGACCTCGCGATAGAGCACGACCGAGGTGGCGAGGTTCGGTGTGTAACCGGAGAACCATGCGGCCTTGTTCTCGTTCGTCGTACCGGTCTTGCCGGCGGCAGGACGACCGAGGTTCTGGGCGTAGCTGCCCGAACCACCCTGAACGACCTGGCTCAGGGCGTACGAGGTCTCGGCACCAACTGCCTTGTCGAAGACGCGCTTGCCCTTGGTTTCGGCCTTGTACACTTCCTCGTCCTCGGCACCCTTCGTGACCTTCTTGATCGAGTGGGTCTCGTGGTGGACGCCGTTTGCCGCAAAGGTCGCGTACGCCGAAGCCATATCGATGGGCTTGACGCTGGGCGTACCGAGCACATTGGAGGGGTTCGGGGTCAGACCGATCGAGCAGCCGCCGGTATCGCCGGCTTTCATCTCCTTGTCGGTGCAGTTCTCACTCAGTCCCGCACGTTCGGCGACGTCGACGGTCTTGTCCGGCCCGACCTGCACATTGAGTGCCGCGTAGGCGGTGTTGATCGAGGACTGCGTCGCCTTGAGCAGGCTGACGGGCCCGTAACTCGAGCCGCCGAAATTGTTGACCGTCCACGGCGTGCCGTCATTGTTCAGCGTCGTCGGGCTGGCACCCGGATACGAGTCGGTCAGTCGAACACCGTTCTCCAGACCCGCGACGAGAGCGAAGGGCTTGAATGTCGATCCGGCCTGCACATGACTCTGCGTCGAGGCGTTGAACGCCTGATCGAGGTAGTTCTTGCCGCCGTAGAAGGCTTCGATTCCGCCGTTGTCCGGGTCGATCGAGACGAGTCCGGCCTGCATGCCTTCGGGCTGATCCTGTGGGAGCGTCTTGATGGCCTGTTCGGCAGCCTTCATCCGATCTTTGTCGAAGGTGGTGACGATATTGTAGCCGCCGCGATCAAGCTGGGCTTCGTCGATGTCGAGCTTCCGCAGCGCCTCACGGCGGACGAAGTCCCACATGTAGCCCTTCTGCCCGGACAGCGAGGATTCCTTGTTCTGCTTCTTCACCTCGGGCATCTCGACCTTGGCGGCCTGCTCCTCGGTGATGAAGCCTTCGTCGACCATGTTCTTGACCACGTAGTCGAAGCGGTCCTGGTAGGCCTCGGGGTTGTCCGAAGGATCGGCAGCACCTGGGCGCTGGATCATCGCGGCCAGCAGAGCGGACTCGCTGACATTGAGTTCCGAAGCCGGTTTGTCGAAATAGTTCTGAGATGCCACTTCGATGCCGTACGAGCGACGGCCGAGGTAGATGGTATTGAGGTAGTTCGCGAGGATCTCGTCCTTCGACTGCTGCTGGTCGATCTTGAGCGAGATGAACATCTCCTTGACCTTGCGATCAAGCGAGTGCTCGTTCGTGAGGTAGAAGTTCTTCACGTACTGCTGGGTGATCGTCGAACCGCCGCCCGCGTACTGGTTGGTCGCCACGCCGACGACAGCACGGGAGAGTCCCTTGATCGAAATACCGCGGTTCTCGTAGAACGAGGTGTCCTCGGCGGCGATCGCGGCCTTCTGCATAGGTTCGGAGATCTCGTCGATCTCCACGGACTTGCGGTCCTCGACCTTGTACTGACCGATCGGCGTCTTGCCGTCGCTGTAGTAGATCGTCGAGGTCTGGCCGGTGGCTTCGAGGTTCGGCTCGGGGATGTCCGTTGCGGCATAGCCGATGGCGAACGCCACGCACAGGGCGATGACGAGGCTGAGCCCGCCGACGACGAGTACGCGGATGCTCGGCAGGAAACGGGTCCATCCGCTCACACCCGCTCGCGGGTAGTTGAGCAGGTTCTTCGTATTCCTGCCGATGTTCTTGGCTGTGTGTTGTCCCTTAGCCACCCAAGGTCCTCCAGGTCAGTCAGCCTGCCGCAATGCGTGGCGACGAGGTCCGAAAAAGGTCAAAGACGCCAATCAGTCTCGCACGCATTCATTAGTAGAGGATGAAAAAGTGCTGAGCCTGACGCCCTGCAGACACGCCAGGTTACCGAACCGTTCTCAGAGTAACCCCGCATTCGGCATCTCACCAGGCATTTTACTTGACTGCGGGAGAATCAACCATGACGAGTGCGTGTTTGCTCACATTCAAACGTCTGCCCGCAGATCAGTGCTCGGCGTCGCCAGCCGGGGCACCTCGACCATGCGCGCGTACCTTCTCGTTCAAGCGTGCCCGCACTTTTCCGCAGATGCCGCCAGCCGCGACGCCTCGTTCAAGCCGCCCAGCGCTTTGCCACAGGTATACGGGCTGAAAAGTGCTGGGCCGCTTGAACGAGAGTCGCGGCACCGCTCAGCTCTTGAGGTCGAAGTCCGTATCGGCGTACTCGTTGCCCTCGACGACGGGTTCGCCGCTGAACGGATGCAGCTGGTCTTCGCGGGTGCGCAGCTCGACGCGACGGATCTTTCCGGAGATCGTCTTCGGCAGCTCGGCGAACTCGAGTCGGCGGATGCGCTTGTACGGAGCCAGATTCTCACGGCAGTAGGCGAGGATCGACCGCGCCGTCTCGGCATCGGCCTCGAACTTGCTCGACACCACGACATACGCCTTGGGCACAGCCAGTCGCACCGGATCCGGCGAGGGCACGACTGCCGCCTCGGCGACGGCCTCGTGTTCGATGAGCACGCTTTCGAGCTCGAAGGGGGAGAGCCGGTAGTCGCTGGCCTTGAACACGTCATCGGCGCGACCGACGTAGGTGATGTATCCGTCCTCGTCACGGGAGGCCACATCGCCGGTGTGATAGACACCGCCTTCGAAGGCCTCTGCGGTCTTCTCCGGGTTGCTCCAGTATCCGGTGGTCAATCCGACGGGGCGAGGATCGAGGCGCAGGCAGATCTCACCCTCGTCGCCTTCCTCACCGGTCGCCGGGTCGATGAGCACGACGTCGAATCCGGGCAGGGCCTTGCCCATCGAACCGTATTTGAGCTCCTGATCGGGCGAGTTCCCGATCTGCAGGGTCGACTCGGTCTGACCGAAGCCGTCGCGGATGAGCACACCCCATTCGCTGTGAACGCGGTCGATGATCTCGGGATTGAGGGGTTCACCGGCGCCCAGAGCCTTCGTCGGAGGGTTCTTCAGGTGGCTGAGGTCGGCCTGGATGAGCATGCGCCACACGGTCGGCGGGGCGCAGAAGCTCGTCACTCCCACGCGGTCCATGGTCTCCATGAGGGCGTTGGCGTCGAAGCGCGAGTAGTTGTAGAGGAAGACGCAGGCTTCGGCGATCCACGGGGTGAAGATGTTCGACCAGGCGTGCTTGGCCCAGCCGGGCGAGGCGACATTGAGGTGGACGTCGCCGGGTGTCAATCCCATCCAGTACATCGTCGAGAGGTGACCGACCGGGTAGGAGACATGGGTGTGGGCGACCATCTTCGCCTTCGAGGTGGTGCCCGAAGTGAAGTAGAGGAGCATCAGGTCATCGGCGCGCGAGCTGCCCTGAGGGTCGAATTCGGTGCTCTCATCATCGGCATCGGAGTAGCTGTAGTCCTGCTGGCGAGTGGGTTCCCCGCCGACGACGATGCGGACGACTTCGACATCGACGTCATCGAACTTCGCGGCATCCTCGGCGCCGGCGACGACGAACTCGGCTTGACCGCGCTCGGCACGGTCGGTGAGATCGATGGGACCCAGCTGCGTGGTGGCCGGCATGAGCACGGCACCGAGCTTGATGCCGGCGAGCATCGTCTCCCACAGCTCCACCTGGTTGTTGAGCATGACCATGACATGGTCGCCGCGCTTGATCCCGGCACGGCGGAAGTGATTCGCCACCTGGTTCGACCGCGCGGAGAGCTCCGCGAAGCTCCACTTGCCCTCAGTTCCGTCCTGTTCGACGATCCACAGAGCCGGCTTGTCGTTGTTCTCGGCGATCTTGTCGAACCAGTCGAGTGCGAAGTTGAAGTGCGTGAGACGCAGCCATTCGAACTGGTCGCGCGCGGCCTCGTAATCGCTGCGGAGCTCGATCAGCTTGTCTCGGGCAGCGCGGAACTCCTCGGTCACTGTCATTGTGGTCTCCTCACCTTTCGCCACCGTCACATCATGTGACGTCACACACAAATCTAAACGATTACGAAGCTATCAGCACTGATCAGCCGGTGAGCAGGCGGGGGTCGGTCACTGACCGTGGGATTCCCACCAGGAGCGCAACTCCGCCTCGGCGCGTTCGCGTCCGAGCGGCCCGTGCTCCATCCGCAGCTCGAGCAGATGCTTGTACGCCTTGCCCACCAGCGGTGATGGTTCGATATCGAGGATCGCCATGATCTGCTTGCCGTCGAGGTCCGGGCGGATCGAATCGAGTTCTTCCTGTTTCGCCAGGGACTCGATGCGCTCTTCCAGGTCGTCATAGGCGAACGCGAGCCGATCGGCCTTCCGCTTGTTCCGGGTGGTCACGTCCGCACGGGTGAGAATGTGCAGCCGCGAGAGCAGCCGTCCCGCGTCGGTGACATAGCGGCGCACCGCCGAGTCCGTCCACCCGGCATCGCCGTAGCCGTAGAAGCGCAGATGCAGTTCGACGAGGCGGCCGACCGCCTTCGTCGTGTCCTTGTCGAAGCGCAGCGCCTTCATCCGCTTGGCCGTGAGCTTCGCACCGACCGCGTCGTGATGGTAGAACGTCACGGCACCGCCGGGCTGGAAGCGCCGAGTGGCGGGTTTGCCGACATCGTGCATGAGCGCGGCGAAACGCACGACGAAGTCCGGCACGCGCAGGCGCTGCGGATCATCGTCGGCCATTCCGGCCTTCTCTTGAGCCGCGGCATACCGGCTCTCGAGTTCGACGGCCTGACGCAGCACGGTCAGCGAATGCTGGTAGACGTCCTTGTGCCGATGATGCTCATCGGTCTCGAGCTGCAGTCCGGACACCTCGGGGAGCACATGGTCGGCGATTCCGGTGCGTACGAGCAGGTCGACTCCGGCGACCGGATCGATGCCGGTGATGAGCTTGACGAGTTCGACCTGGACGCGTTCGGCGGAGATGATCTCGATCCGATCAGCCATCGCCGTCATCGCCTCTTCCACCTCAGGCACGGGGTCGAGCCCGAGCTGAGAGGTGAACCGGGCCGCGCGCATCATCCGCAGCGGATCATCGGAGAACGAGTCCGCGGCGGCCCCGGGGGTGCGGATGCGACCGGCGATGAGGTCGTCGAATCCATGATGCGGGTCGACGAACGTCTTCGAGGGCAGCCGGATCGCCATCGCCCCGATCGTGAAGTCGCGGCGCACGAGGTCGGCGTCGAGGTCAGTGCCGAAGGCGACCACAGGTTTGCGCGAGTCCTCTTCATAGGCTTCGGCACGGTATGTCGTGATCTCGATCTGGACTCCGGACTTCACGGCTCCGATGGTGCCGAATTCGCGTCCGATGTCCCAGTGCGTGTCGACCCAGTCGGTGATCAGTCCGAGGATGTCGTCGGGGTGGGCATCGGTGGTGAAGTCGAGGTCGGGCATGGGGCGACCGAGCAGCGCGTCACGGACGGAACCGCCGACGAGGGCGAGCTCGAAACCGGCTGAGGAGAACCTCTGACCCAGCGGGCCGAGGATGTGCTCGAGTTCGTCGAGCTTGTCGTGTAGTCGGTTGTGCGCGGTCTGCGGATCCACCGAGCTCCTTCAATTCTTAAAGATCTCTGCTCTTGCCCATGGGAACTCGTCTCCCGCCTCCAGGCGTGAGTTCCGGTCTCCATAAGCCTACCGGGAGCAGATGACACGAAACTTCCAAGCTTCGCCTACTAAGGTAGGAGAATGACCACACCGATGCCCAAGCCGGGACCCCGCACGTCCCGCCGCACCACAGTGGAGGAGATCTCCGCCGGTGGCATCGTTGTCGACTTCTCTCACCCGTTGCTGGCCGTGGCCGTCATCGCGCGCATCAATCGCGCCGGCCGGATCGAATGGTGCCTTCCCAAGGGGCATCTCGAAGGAACGGAGACCCCCGCCGAGGCGGCCCGCCGTGAGGTCGAAGAGGAGACCGGGATCGCGGGGCAGATCATCTGCCCGCTGGGAACCGTCGACTACTGGTTCACCGTGACCGGAATCCGGATCCACAAACTCGTCCACCATTTCCTGCTGCGTGCACAGTCGGGGACTCTGACAGTGGATAATGATCCTGACCAAGAAGCGATCGATGCGGCGTGGGTGCCCTTCAATGACCTGCGTTCGCGACTGTCGTTCGCCAATGAGCGCCGAATCGTCGCCGCCGCCCGACCAATGGTGTCCCGACTGGAGCAGTGAAACCCATTCCCATCCGCCGACTGCGATTCCTCACCGCCCTGCTGAGCACGCTCCTGCTGCTCGCAGGGCCGGTTTTCGCATATCCGCTGCTCGATGCCGCCCCGGCCGCAGCCAGCACCGATGCGAAGACCGACGCGGACACCGATGCGAAGAAGGATGAGGTCTCGATCACCCTCGACGAGGTGACTCCGTGGATCGATGACAAGGGCACGCTGACCGTGCGGGGAACGATCTCGAACACGACGAAGAAGGCGGTCGAGAAGCCGAGCCTGAGCCTGCAGATGTCGACTCGCAAGCTCGATTCCGAATCCCGCCTGACCTCCTGGAAGCAGGGACAGGCACAGCACCGCACCGTCGCCGATCTCGAACATGATGGAACCGAAGCGAGGAAGAAGGCGAAGAAGGACAAGGACTCAGGTTCCGATGACAGCTCGGGAATCACCCTCGACACCTCGTTCGACGACACCATCGATCCCGGCACCTCCGCGGAATTCACCTTCCGCGTGCCCGCCGATGACCTCGACCTGAGCACGTCCTCACCCGTGAGTTCCTGGGGCCCGCGGGGGCTGGCGGTTCAGCTCGGCGACGACACCGGTCTGCGGGCCTCTGCGCTCGGCTTCACCACGTGGTACCCGGATCCGGAGTTCGATCAGACGAAGATCAGCCTGCTCGCTCCCGTCACTCTGCCCGGCCATTCCGAGGGCGGACTCATCCCTTCCGACCGGCTCGATGCCGCCATTGCCGAAGGCGGTTCGCTCGACACGATCGCAAAGCTGCTGGAACACAAAGAGCTCGCTCTGGCGATCGACCCGCGAATCATCGCATCCTTCGAAGCCGCGATCGCCGAACCGCCTCCCGCCGACGCACCAGAGGAGACCGAAGAACCCGACGGGGGAAGCGGTGAGGAGACTCAGTCGCCACCGGTCGGAGCGCCGGAGAACGATGACGCCGATTCCAGCGGTGCCGAACTCGAAGCCGCAGAGAAGCAGCGCAAACGCCTCGATTCCTGGTATCAGGACTTCGTGGAGGCGGCACAGAAGCACACGGTCGTCGCTCTGCCCTATGGCGATCCCGATCTCAGTGCTCTGCGCGGGACGAAGATCGACCGACTGAGCTCCTTCGCTCAGAAGCAGCGCGAGATCGTGGGGGACGTCTTCCCCGATGCCCGCACGGACATCGCTTGGCCGGTTGCCGGAAGTGCCACGAAGAACGGGCTGCGGGCACTGAAGAAGTCGGGCAATTCCACCGCGATCCTCAGCGATGGTCAGCAGCCTTCGATCACCGGCATCCACGATGATGCGCATTCGCAGACGACGATCACTGACGATGGCGAGTCGACGATCGACACTCTCATCTCGGATACGAAGCTCACTGACATGAGCGCCGAGGCGATCGCCGAGGACAACCCGGCCGGGGCACTGTCCGAGCTCGTCGCGGAGTCTGCGGTGATCCAATCCGAGGCTCCCTACCGCACCCGCAGCCTGTTCGTTCCGCTCCCACGTGCGGCCGCCTCGGCGAATTGGGAACAGACCGTCGAGGAGCTGAGCTCGGCACCGTGGATCGCTCCCACCGGGGTCGACAAGATCCTCGATTCCAGTACCGAGGCGCGCGGACTGCTGCGCACGGATTCCGACGCTCCGCACATCCGGAAGAGGGCCGTGAAGTCGCTGGCCGAGACCCGGGCGAACCAAGAGGACTTCAACAGCGTCTTCAGTGACCGTGACAGTGCCGATATCCGGCTCGACCGCGAGCTCCTCACCTGCACCTCGGCGGCGTGGACCCTGGGCCGGAACGCGAACATCTGCGCCGGTCAGGCCCGCGAGCAGAGCGAGAACCTCATGGACAGCCTGCACCTGCGCAAGGGTTCGTCCGTCCTCCTCGTCACCGGCGAGAAGACGACGATTCCGGTCACGATCGTCAATGATTCCCCCGCCGAGGCGACCCTCCGGATCCGGATGAAGCCGAACACTCCGCAGCTGCGGGCGCAGGAGACGGAGACCGTGAAGGTGCCGGCCGCGGAGACGATGCGTGTGGACGTGCCCGTCGAAGGCCTCGCCAACGCCGATGTGCCGACGACGATCGAGATGGTCACCGCCGACGAGGTGGTCCTGCCCAAGCAGGAATCACTCATGGTTCGGGTCCGCGCCGATTGGGAGAACATCGGCACCGCAGTGATCGGATTGGCCCTGGCCGTCGTGTTCGTGATCGGCTTGATCAAGACCATTTCGCGCGGGCGCCCGAAGATCCCCGAACAGCAGCTGGCCGATGCGATGGCCCGCGCCAAGACCGACGACCCCGAAAAGAGGTAGAGCGTGTCCAGCTTCTCATCCCTGGCCCGGTCCTCGGCGATCATGACCGCCGGCACCATGACCTCGCGTGTGCTCGGCTTCGTCAAAGCCTCGATGCTGGCCATGGCGATCGGAGTCACGGCGGTCCAGGCCGATGCCTTCGATATCGCCAACAAGGTGCCGAACACCCTCTACATGCTGCTGGCCGGCGGCGTGGTCAATGCCGTCCTCGTCCCGCAGATCGTGCGTGCCTCCAAACGGGAGGACGGCGGCGAGGACTTCACGAACCGGCTGCTGACGCTGTCGTTCATGCTCCTGGCCGCCGTGAGCATCATCGCCACAGCTGCTGCCCCGCTGCTCGTCTGGCTCTACTCGTCGGGGTGGAGCGATGAACAGATGGCGCTGGCTACGGCTTTCGCCTTCTGGTGTCTGCCCCAGCTGTTCTTCTACGGCCTCTACACGCTGCTGGGCCAGGTGCTCAATGCGAAGTCGTCGTTCGGTCCCTATATGTGGGCACCGGTGCTCAACAACGTCGTCGCGATCGCCGGTCTCGCCGTCTTCATCCTCATCTTCGGCACGAACAATGCGTCTCCGCATGGGCTCGATACCTGGACCCCGGACAAGATCGCTCTCATCGCCGGAACGGCGACCCTCGGCGTTGCGGCTCAGGCGCTCATCCTCATCTGGCCGCTCAAGCGGATCGGCTTCAAGTACAGGCCGAAGTTCGGATTCCGCGGAGTCGGCCTCGGCTCGGCCGGCAAGGTCGCCTTCTGGACGTTCGCAGCCATGCTCATCGGTCAGATCGGGTTCCTCATCATCTCCCGCGTCGCCTCGGGGGCGTCTATCCCCGGCGACGGAAACGCCTCGAACGCCGCTTACACGACCGCCTACCTTGTGTTCATGCTCCCGCATTCACTCATCGCGGTGTCTCTGGCCACGGCGCTGTTCACCTCTCTGGCCAAGAACGCGGCCGATGAGGACACCGAAGCCGTCGTCGGCGACTTCTCGATGGGTGTGCGGATGGTCGGGATGGTCAACACCTTCGCCCTCGCCGCCCTCGTCGTCCTCGCCTCTCCAGTGGCCATGATCATCGCCGGTGAGGGACGGGAACAGGCCATGGCCATCGGTCTGGTCATCATCACGATGGTCTTCGGACTCGTTCCCTTCAGCGCGAACTATCTCGCGCAGCGAGTCTTCTACGCCTACGGGGATGCGAAGACCCCGTTCCTCATCCAGCTGCCGCAGATCATCTTCCAGTCCCTGGCGGTGCTCTCGGTATCGATCTTCCCGAAGTCGGTGACGGTGGCGATCATCGGTCTCGTCATGAGCCTCGGATATCTGATGGCGATGATCATCTCGTTTGCGGTCCTGAAGAAGCGCCTCGGCGCCATCGACCTGCGCGGAATCCTCACCTCGCACATGAAGTTCCTTCTCTCAGCGATCGTCGCCGCAGGCGCTGGGTTCGGTCTGCTCTACTTCTTCCCGGACTTCTCCCTGGCAGGACGCTGGCAGGCGTTCATCACCACGGCTGCCGTCGGCGTCGTGATGCTCCTGTTCTTCATCGGAGCTTGTTATTTGCTCAGAGTCAGAGAGTTGCATTCGATTATTGGCGTGGTAGCTGGAAAACTAAGGAAAACAGCCTGAGCCCCGTCAATCCCCACCGGAGGTGGTCGCCCTGATCGATATCGAACCCGGCATGGTGGTGGCCGGCCGTTATGTCGTATCGACCGTCGACCGCCGATGGCTTCCCGAAAAACCCGAGGTCGGTGCGGTCTGCACTGGGCTCGATGCGATCCTCGACGAACCCGTGCTCATCCTCGTCGCCGATGCCGACGGTTCCAACGACGTCCTCGAAGCCGCCCGTCGTGTATCGATCCTCGGTGACCCGCGCATCGCCCCGACCCTCGACGTCGGCCATTCCAACGGGCTGGACTACATCGTCATCAAGCGCATCGCGGTGACGCCGTTCAACCAGATCCTGCCCCGTTCGCCGCTGCCCGTCGACGCCGCCTGCGCGCTCATCGGCGAGGTCGGCTCGGCGCTCGTGACCTCGGCCAGGCGGGGACTGTTCCATATGTTCCTGCGTCCGAGCCTCGTCGGTCTGACGTCGAAGGGTGCGGTGGTCATCGCAGGCATCGGCATCGATGCGGCATTGGCGCTGGACACCGGGCTCGTCGAGCAGAAGGACTACACGCCGACCAAGGCCTCACGGCGAGACGCCCTCGCTCTCGTCCAGCTCTTCTACACTGCTCTGACCGGATACTGGCCCGGTGAAGAGGCATTCGACGGCATTCCTCCTGCGGAGAAGGAGAACGCCCGAATCGCCCGGGCGCAGGCGCTCAACCCCGATGTCCCTGACAGACTCGATGACTTCGTCAGTGGAATCATCACGGGTTCGGATCCCGGTCCGGGTTCGGTCGCCGAGGTTCTCGGCTACATCGACGAGTGGGACCCGGAACTGCTGCGCTACGTCAATCGTGCTCCGGTGGCGGAGAACGAGAATCTGTTCGATCAGTCGCCGCGCAGCTTCGATGAAGCCACCAGCCTGCCCGCTCCACGGTCGAAGACCATCGGACCCGGTCCCGGCAGTTCGACCAGCGCCAGCGAAGATCAGGTGCAGGCCGCCCTGGTGCGCATCGGAATCACCCGTCCGGGAACCCGGGGACTGGCCGCCGGAGTGGTCGGAAGCACCACGGGCCGCTATGCCGACAGGATGCAGATGCGCGAGGCCTCGAGCTTCCCGATCGCGAAGGAACAGCTCGACAGTGCCGCCCAGGACTGGGAGGAGTGGCAGCCGGAGCAGACGTATTCGGAGTATTCGGAGTACGCGGAGCACGAATACGACGAGAACCTCACGACCCCGATCATGAGTCGGGAAGACGATTCGGATCCCGACACTCAGGCACTTGAGATCGTCCCCGAGAACGATGACGACGGCGATGAGAACGATACGCGCGTGATCATGGACGGCGAGGACGAAGACGACGGTTCCTGGTTCCTCGGCGGCATGTTCGAAACCAATGAACAGCAGCGCGAGCATCAGCGACGTGAATATGAGCGTGAACGGCGGATCGCGAAGGCCAAGGAGGACGAGGCGCGCAGGCGGCTTGCCGCCTTCGAGGCGAGTTCGGCCGCCCGTCAGCAGGAAGCCAATGCTGCCGCACCGCCGAAGGAGATGCGCCGGCTGTCCCCGGACTCCGTGGACGAGCGAAGTGCAGGCGACGATCGTAAAGCCGTCGGAGAGCCCAGCGCCGAGGCGGCCGAGAACTCCTCAACTGTGCGTCCGGCCGAGCGCAAGGCCGGGAAACCTCGCCAACAGCACAGCGATTCGACCGATGCATCCCAGGCTGCGTCTGTGAAGAACCGAAACAAGGCTGCCGGGGCAGGAGGAGCCGCGGCTGCAGGCGTTGCCGGCGCTGCCGCGGCGGCGGGCGCTGCAGCCAAGTCCTCCGGTTCAGCGGCTTCGAGCTCCGCACCCGCAGCTGCCTCGGCCACGGCAGAGGGTGCCGGCGCTCGTGGCAGCACGGCTTCCGGCGGTGCAGGCAGCGGTTCCGGTGGAACAGGTCCCGACGAGCGTGATCCAGCTGCCACTCGGAAACCCTTCCTGTGGCTGGTTCTCGGCCTCGCGGTCGTTGCCGCAATCGTGCTCGGCATCGTCATCATCGGCTTCAACTCGGGAGACGAGGAGTCCACTCCGGTCTCCGAGACGTCCGCAGCGAGCGAGCAGCCGACGAAGAAGGAAGAGAAGAAGACTCCGAAAGCCGATCCTCCGAAGATCAAGACGGTCGAATCCCTCGACCCCGAAGGCGACGGATCGGAACACGACAGTGAAACCGAGAACGTCATTCCCAAGACCGAAGGGTCCTGGAACACCGACCGGTACAACTCGGCGAGCTTCGGCAATCTCAAATCCGGTGTCGGTCTGCTCTTCGAGTTCGAGGACGAGACCACCATGAGCAAGGTGAAGGTGGCGTCGGGGAACTCCGGAGGCAAGTTCGAGATCCGTGACGGTGAAGACCCCGAGGACGCGAAGGTCATCGGCGAAGGCGTGTTCGATGCCGACGGCGCCGTCACCGTGAAGTTCGATGAAGAGGTCAAGACGGACAAACTCATCCTCTGGGTCACCGAACTGCCGCAGACCGATGGCGGCTATAAGGCCACCATCAGCTCTGTGAAGTTCTTCTGAACCGACCAGCAGTTCCTCGCGCCCTGGTAGAAGGATCCCGGCGTCTTTCACGGCCTCCAGGGGAGCAACTGGGCTGGGTTCGACCGGCGGCTTCAATCCGGGATCCGGCTTCACTCACGGTCCCGTTGCAGGGAAGGGAGCCGGATGCCGGACAGGATGCGGGTGCGGAATAGTCCGCGGCACCGTACCGTTATAGATACGAACGTCATTTCGCGCGGCACTCCGCGGCGCGCTGAGCACAGCAGATAGAAGCAGGGAACTTTTCACATGACTGATACTCAACTGGTGATCATCGGATCGGGGCCGGCCGGTTACACCGCGGCCGTCTACGCGGCCCGTGCGAACCTCTCGCCGGTCGTCATCGCAGGATCGGTGACCGCAGGCGGCGAACTGATGAACACCACAGACGTCGAGAACTTCCCCGGATTCCCCGCCGGCGTACAGGGGCCCGAACTCATGGAGAGCATGCGCGAGCAGGCCGAGAAGTTCGGTGCCGAGGTCATCTACGACGATGTCGAGACCCTCAAACTCAACCCGGGTGCTCACGAGATCGAGACCGCTTTGGGGTCGCGTTACACAGCAAAGGCCGTGATCCTGGCGACCGGCTCGGCATACCGCGAACTCGGACTGCCCAATGAGAAGAAGCTCTCCGGGCACGGAGTCAGCTGGTGCGCCACCTGTGACGGATTCTTCTTCCGTGATCAGCACATCGCTGTCATCGGCGGTGGTGACTCGGCGCTTGAAGAGGCCACCTTCCTCACCCGCTTCGCCTCCAAGGTCACGCTGGTCCACCGCCGCCAGGAGCTGCGTGCTTCGCAGGCCATGCAGGACCGCGCGAACGCCGATGAGAAGCTCGAGTTCCTCCTCGACTCCGAGGTCGCCGAAGTCCACGGCGAAGATTCCCTCACCGGGCTGACCATCCGCAACACCGAGACCGGGGAGACCTCAGAACTGCCGGTGACCGGCATGTTCGTGGCTATCGGTTCCGACCCCCGCACAAGCCTGTTCGCCGATCAGCTTGAGATGCGCGCCGACGGGTACCTCAGCGTCGATGGTCGCACTTCGAAGACGTCTGTCGAGGGCGTCTTCGCTGCCGGCGACGTCATCGATTCGGTCTACCGTCAGGCCATCACTGCTGCCGGTTCGGGCTGCTCGGCCGCGCTGGACGCCGAACATTACCTCGGTGATCTCGAGGCTGCTTCTAAGCCCGCCGTGGCGGAGGCAGCAGTCGCCGAAGCCCCAGTCGCTTCCTGATCCCGAAACGTCCGTTCGTATAGCTGCTCGTGACAGCACATCGGGCCGAGCGAATAGACCCGGGAATGAAAGATCCAGCTCCACTGTTCCGATAGAGACATTCGTTGTGAAGGAAGGTTACTCATGTCGACAGAAGTCACTGATGCCACGTTCGAAGAGAACGTACTGAAGTCCGACAAGCCCGTACTCGTCGATTTCTGGGCTCCTTGGTGCGGCCCCTGCCGTATGGTCAGCCCTATCGTCGACCAGATCGCCGAAGAGCACGGAGACAAGCTCAACGTGGTCAAGGTCAACACTGACGAGAACCTCGAGACCGCAAGCACCTATGGAATCACCTCGATTCCGGCGCTCTACGTCTTCAAGGACGGCGAAGTCGCCAAGACCATCATCGGCGCACGTCCGAAGCCCGCACTCGAGGATGAGCTCTCCGACTTCATCTGATCGAGTTCTAAGGCGCCTGTTGTAGTATCAACGGGCGCCTTAGGCATTTCTGAGCGCCACTGAACACTGACCCTCGAAACGTATCACCGACGATTGGCACCGCATTGACGAACCCGAACTTACCGCGCTACTCGCGCGGCGACATTTCCGAAATGCTGCCCAATATCAAAGCTCAGATGGCCCGTTTGGGGCTCCATGTCGGTGATACCGAGACCGCGGACTTCGATCGAGCTTTCGAGTTGGGTGTCCGCCAGTTCCAGCAAGATCGGGGGATCCTCTGCGACGGTGTGTTGGGCCCTGAGACATTTTCTGCGCTGGAGCAGGCTCGATATCAGTTGGGCGACCGTGTGCTCCGATTCGACCCCGTGAGAGTGCTGACAGGCGATGATGTCGTCGACCTCCAGACCAAGCTCGCAGGCCTGGGCTTCTATCCGGGTCGTATCGATTCCGAGTACGCGTCACTGACCGAGACAGCGGTCAAGGAACTGCAGATGAGTTTGGGCACCAAGGTAGACGGAGTCACTGGACCGCAGACTCTCCGCGGTCTCAACGCGATCGACCGCAACCAGGACACCGGCAATCTTTTCGCGCTTCAGGAGCGTGCACGCGTGGCGGCTTCGGGTACGTCCCTCGTCGGCCGAACTTTCGTCATCGAGGCAGCAACTACAGTTGTAGATTTCCAGACGCTGCCGATGACGGATGAACAGTCGGCTCTCGAGCGTCAGATCACTCTCGATATCGCAAGTCGCCTTGTCGGTCGTTTGGAAGCCATCGGGGCAGGAGCTCTACTCCTCGAAGGCGATGCCGTCGAAGTCAATCGCGCGGATACCCTCGGCGCATCTGCGGTCATCACCGTCACAGCGGATGTCAGCAAATCCAAGGATGCCAACGGATTGGCGACCTTCTACTTCGGTCACGAACGTCAGTCGGACCTCAATTCGCCGACGGGGCAGAAGCTGGCAGAGCTCATCCAAGGAGAACTGGTCGCACGGACCGGAATGCTCGACTGCCGCACGCATGCACGCACGTGGTTATCACTCAAGCGACTGAAGACACCGAAGGTCCATGTCGTCAGCGGTTACCTCACCAACCAAGACGATCTCGAGAACCTCCAGGATCCGCACGTGCGAGACGCGATCGCCGACGGCATAGCCGCTGCACTGCAGCGCCTCTACATTGTGGAGGACAAGGATCCTCAGACAGGCACTCTCAGTCTCGATGCCATCAAAGCGCTGAACTAGTCAGCCAGCTTCTACGAACATCTTTGCAGAGCCGTGTTCCTTGAATAGGAGCACGGTTCTTCTCACTTCAGTCTTGAACCTCAGAGAACGGAACACCCGCCGACTGAAGACCGACACAAGGCGCTCTATACAAGCATCGAGGACGGGTTGATACAACCCCGAAAGAACACATACCACGACTCCCGGTCGATCCGCTCGTCCGCTGCGCAGTGGGCGAGACGAACTTAGTCGAGCTCGCACCCCGTGCCCGCGAGCCAGCACCGTGGGCCCGCGACTTAGCACAATGAGCCCCGCCACGATATGTTTCACGTGAAACGGCGCCCGTAGCAAACTTCAACCAGACACATCACCCGGATCAAATTGGGCTTCCGCTGAGAAGCGAGCCACTTTGAAGCCAACCTACTATTTGAAACCATCGGCCCCGCCCTCGTGTGACTTCGCAGCGACCATTCGCTCAGGCGGGTTCGCAGTCTCACCACGACCGACAGAGAATAGTTCCAATACAGTTGCTTCGTTTCACGTGAAACCATTTGGACTCTCCGCCGGAATAGGGCAAAAGAAAGCACCAACACCACGTAAGAGACCTGGCGGACACCAGCGCATCCGTATGGAAGCACAATAACCCTGCCATGCGCTCCTAAACCAATTTCGGTGGCACCTGCCGAGCACCTGTGGCAGCGCCACCTCTGCGAATGAGCGACCTAATCACCCAACCGAAAGCCGCAGCCGAATATGCTCTCACTCGGCACATCGAGACGACATGCATACGAGTGTAAAAGCACTCTGCTTCACACCTAACCCTAGAGACCTCGCTTGAATGCTCGCTCAACTACAAAGCGGCGGCGGAATTGCCTCCACCCTCTCCTGGGGAGTGGGTCGTTTCACGTGGAACATCGGTATCAAGATTCAGCCAGTGCCGGCAGTTGCCCCCTGCGTGAAAGAAGAGAGAACGTCCTCGCCTCTGATCGGTCGGTAGCAGCGACAAACGACCTAATTCACCCGTATATGTTCACTACGAAATGAACAGGCATTCTCCCGTCAGCCGGCTCCAATAGCCGGTGAAGATACGTTCTTCGACAGAAAACGTTTCACGTGAAACGGAATCTCCACTTGAAAGCCGTCGAAAGCAGTTCACCGCCACGGGTGGTCATCGCTGAGACTGAGTCAGACTGATCATAGACCAGACAACGACAAAATGAACATCTCTTCGTCTCGCCACGTATGACGAAGGCCAAGCCCACAGACAACGCCCGACGGCGTTACAGTCACGAAAGCGTTACAACTTGGTACGACAGACCAGGCAATACAAAATAGCCGAAGCACCGGCAACAGTGAAGGATTGAACACCCAAGCGCCGTAATAGCGACGCAGAACCGCTCTTTTCAAATATTTCCCATCAACATACAAAACGTCTGAGCTTGCTCGGGCAAACCCAGTTTCACGTGAAACATTTGCCATAGAACCGCTGCATCACGTGCCGAAGTACGCTGAATACGTCGATATCGTCTGAGGCACCATCCTATTCGCCACCTCCTGGATTCAGCTCGTCATTCCAAACACGCTCACCGGGTTGCCGGGTACGTCGGGCCCGAGGAATGATGCTCTTGACGATTGTCCGTGGACACTACGACAGCGATCAACTGCAGTCAGCCATTGAATCGACATTAGATTGCAGACAGCAGCATTGAGCCGTAGAAGACCGTTCGATTCTCCAATGACGCCCAAAGAGAGGCTCCGATCTACGAATTCCATTCCATCCAGACTTGTTTCACATGAAACGCCACTCCCGCTCTCGTCGATCCAATTCGACTAGCCAGCAGAATCACCGGAACACACTTACCGCAATATAGGGTGTGTACCCACGATGATGCGCTATCCGGCGGAACCCAGACGCTCGAATTCGTCAGTTCATACCGCGCCGACCAACGGCGCTCGATCCGCAGGGCGTTAAATCACGGAGGCGGAAGGGGTGTTCCTGAAACCGTTCATTAGCGTCTGAAGGGTGGATCGGCCATTCTCAGGAGGCGAAAGTCGAAAGCTGATAAACCGAAATCCCTAACCAATTGGACGCGTAGAGAGCTGTCCGAATCGTTGTCCTGTTGGGGGTCCGGTAAGGGCATCGCGGGCGCAGTCACCTCTGTCTACGCAAGGCATTAACAACGGTTTCACGTGAAACATCGACTCGTCCGATATTGAAGCAGAGAACGACCTAGGCACATTAGCACCAACGTACCTCGTTTGAATTTGACGAGATTCTGTAGGGATATGACATAAGTTCCGATTCGCACGCCCCCTATTTCGTTAGAATAGCTGCCGCGCGTTTCACGTGAGACAGCGACATCTACTCAGTTTCGACCTACCTTCAGCAAGTACTCCTACTTGTCTCGAACCAGAGTATGGCCGCTCCAGTCGAAGCTACGGCGGCCGATCTGACCGTCCCGTTTCACGTGAAACAGCGCCTTAGGCAACGCACTCCTGATAGGTGACCAGCATAAAGACGCTTTCAGACTTTCTACCCACATCTACTAGAAGATGCATTCCTGAAACCCGCAGACTAACAGTGGGCCTCCTCGTCTCACCAGCGCACACCTAACGGGTGCAGAACTCACCACTAGAAACGTTCATACTAGCGATCTAATCCATGCTTCGAGGTGATTGGACGGAACAGGGATGAATACTTCCGACGACCTCGTTGGTCGGTCGACGAGTCGAACGGCAGCCAGCATCCCCACCGTTTCACGTGAAACGGTGGGGCCGTCGACGCATCAGCGAAAACCCACCTGGAGAATGTCGATAGTGACGTTCCAGCGCCTTGCCCGTGGAAACTCACACACTGTTTCAGGCAGCGTCCGCGACAAAAGAATGGGCTTCAGGGAAACATCCCAAAGCCCATCTTCACCTATTGCATTCTGTTCAGAGTGCGTCCTCATTCGAGATTCCCAACAGACCGAGAATACGGTCGAGATCCTCTTGATTCGCAAACTCCACACTCAGCTTGCCTTTGCGTTTGCCAACGGAGATGTTCACTTTGGTGTCGAGACGATCGCCCAAACGTTCAGCTACCGCGAGGAACTCCGGGGCCACCTTTGTCGTTGCACGTGAAACATTGATCGAATCACCTCGGTTGAGCAGAACGACAGCTTCTTCCGATGCCCTGACGGATAGACCCTCAGCAACGATTCGCTGCGCTAGCACTTCCATATGCTCCGGATCGCGCAGGCCGAGAATCGCCCGGGCATGACCAGCCGAAATGACGCCGGCAGCCACCCTCCTCTGCACGAGAGGAGGCAGGCGCAACAGACGCAGGGTATTGGAGATCTGTGGCCGAGAACGCCCAATACGCTCGGACAGCTCTTCCTGCGTGCACCCGAAGTCTTCGAGCAGCTGGCCATAAGCCGCTGCCTCTTCTAGTGGATTGAGCTCTGCACGGTGCAGGTTCTCCAGAAGCGCGTCACGGAGGAGGTCTGTGTCTTCGACATACCGGATGATTGCCGGAATCGTCGACAGACCAGCGTCCTTCGTCGCGCGAAGACGCCTCTCACCCATGATGAGCTCGAAGCGCGAGCGGTCGCTCGGCTTCTGCCTGACGACGACAGGCTGAAGGACGCCGATCTCACGAATGCTGTGGACCAATTCCGCCAGCAGATCTTCGTCAAAGACCGTTCGCGGCTGCCTGGGATTCGCATCGATCAGATCGACGTCAATCTCACCGAACTCGGTATCCGGAATCGATTCGACGCCTTCATAATCTTCGAGATCGCCCTCATCGGCGGTCTCCGAGGCGTCGGAGTCTGCCGATTCTTCGGTCGAGGATGAAGTACTCTTCCCTGCATTGGATTCAGTAGCTGTTGAAGTATCTGAATCCGAGGTCTCCGCCAGTCGAGACTCACCTTCGGAATCTTCTGACTCAGCATTCACTACATGCGTAGTGGCTGCTTGTTCATGAACTTCGGTGCCCTCGGACCGAACCTCTTCATCCGCCTCGTTGTCGTCATGGCTTCGACCAGACGACGTGTAAACGCCCGGATGCGTTTCGCGAACATCGTCCTCGGTCGACGCTGCTGCGGCGGACTCTGAGGACTGAGAGTCATTGATAAGGTCAGAGCTCACGTCGACCGACTCATTGCCGGTCGGCTCAGCCGAACTGGATTCAGCAGACGATCTCGCCGCTGGAGTCTCCATTTCGCCTGAGCTCGCCGCGGAGCCAGAAACCGCGGCGGAGGACGATGTCTTCCGCGTCGTATTCTTCGGCGCTGCAGACGCCTTCTCTGCGCTCTCCGCTGGGGTAGCAGAGGACGGACCGGACGCCGGCCGAGCAGAAGACCCAGCCTTCGTCTTCGTTGACGTCGATTCGGCGCCAGCAGAAGTTCTGGAGGAACCGCTCCCGGTGGCCTTCGATGCACTGGCCTTCGATGCGCTCGACTTCGCCGTCGAGGCCTTCGTTCCCGTCGTCTTGGAGGTCGCCGTCTTCGTCCCTGTCGACTTAGACGCAGTGGACTTAGAAGCGGTCGATTCAGAGGCGGTCGATTCAGAGGCGGTCGACTTCGAACCCGCGGGCTTGGACGCAGAGGTCTTGGACCCAGAGGTCTTGGACGACGCAGCCTTGGTCGTTCCCGATTTTGTCGACCCGGCCTCCGAGGACGCTGTCTTCGAGGCAGCAGTCTCAGTCTCGGTATCTGCCCCGGAAGTCGCGGAGGTCGATCGAGTTGTCCCGGAAGCCTTCGGCTTGCGTCGTCGGGACGACTGCATAGACGCAGCTGGGTCCGTGCGCGCAGTACGTGACGTCTTCGTCTCGCTCTCGCGTTTGCCGTCTTCCGCGTTCCCGCCGGAGAAGAACACATCCACCGGACGATCATTGGAGTTCGCGTCGGGGATCAATGCTCCGAGGCCCCGCCCCAGGCCCCTCTTTTTGCGTTCAACCACGACTTACTCCTCGATTCGCAATTTCTTCGGCGGCTTCCCGATAAGACAGGGCACCGCTGGAATGTGGGTCATATGAGATCACGGTCTGGCCGTAGCTCGGTGCCTCAGAGATCCTCACCGAGCGCGGAATGGCGGTACCGAGGACCTGCTCCGGGAAGTGAGTACGCACATCTTCAGCGACCTGAGCACTGAGGTTCGTCCGTCCGTCATACATCGTCAGCAGAATCGTCGTGATCGCCAATTCGGGATTGAGATGCTTCTGGATGAGCTGGATGTTCTTCAGCAGCTGGCTGAGGCCCTCGAGTGCATAGTATTCGCACTGGATCGGGATGAGGACTTCGCGAGCGGCCACGAAAGCGTTCACCGTCAGCAGACCGAGGCTGGGCGGGCAGTCGATGATGATGTAGTCGACGCGATCTCCCGCTGCTTCCTCCTCCTTGAGGTAGATGCCCAAGGCACGCTGCAGTCGCTGTTCACGTGCGACGAGGGACACGAGTTCGATCTCCGCGCCGGCGAGATCGATGGTGGCCGGCACGCACTTGAGAGTGTCGAAATCCGGACACTGCGCCACCGCCTCGCGCATCGGAACGTCATCGATGAGGACGTCGTAGATGCTCGTGACCTCGGAATAGTGGTCGATACCCAGCGCGGTGCTCGCGTTTCCCTGCGGATCGATGTCAATGAGCAGGACGTTGAGCCCCTGATTGGCCAGGGCCGCTGCGATGTTCACCGCCGTCGTGGTCTTTCCGACGCCACCCTTCTGGTTCGCGATCGTAAAGATACGGGTCGAGTCCGGCCGTGGAAAGGTTGTCTGCGACAGTCGATCCGCACGCCGGTTGTCCCGTGCAATCGCGGCACCAATGGGAGACGACTCATCCATGATCGGCATAGGGCGCACTCCATCATCCATCGGTTTCACAAGGCTCTTCCAGCCTAGACCAACTCTACTTCGTACTATTTCTTGACGATCTCGACGACACGACTCGGGACCTCGAGGATGCCGCCGCCATCGACGACGTGGATCTGAGGTTGGGACAGTCGATACCGTTTGATCAGTTTCTTCGCCTTGACCAGCTCGCCTTCGACGGAAGCTCCCTTTAGGGCGAGGATCCGGCCCCCGGGGCTGATGACCTCGCGGGTCCATTCGATCAGAGTCGTCATCGCCTTGACCGCGCGTGCGGTGACGACCGTGAACATCTCCTCGTCGACGAGCTCCTCGACGCGAGCACGCACGATCCGCACGTTCTCGAGTCCCAGATCGTCGACGACCATGTTCAGCCATTCGACACGGCGCTCCATCGGTTCGATGAGAACGATCTTCGCCTCGGGGCGCATCAGTGCGATCGGAATACCCGGCAGTCCGGCGCCGCTGCCGACATCACCGACGACATCATTTTCATTGATGTATTCGGCAACAACAGCGCAGTTGAGGATGTGCCGGGTCCACAGTCGATCGACCTCGCGCGGTCCGATGAGACCCCACTCTATTCCGGTGGTGGCCAGGTGTTCGGCATACCGCTGCGCGGCAGGATAAGCCGCACCGAAGTACTCTTCGGTGCCGGACGGAGGCGACTCGATCTCCGCCGGCGTCGACTCGTTCGAGAGCTCGGTGTCGTTCTCGGGCTGATCAGTCATCGGCGAGCCGGATGACGACATGACGACCGTCGCCCTCACCCTCGGACTCCGAAACCAGACCGGCGCGGGCAGCCTGGTCGTGGATGATCTTGCGCTCGAAGCTGTTCATCGGCTTGAACGCGAACTCCTCGCCGCCGTCCTTGACTTCGGCGATCGCGCGTTTGGCCTTCTTGATCAGCTCTTCGCGACGACTGTTGCGGAAACCGTCGATATCGAGCATCAGCCACGACCGCTGACCGGTCTGAGTCTGCACCGCCAGACGGCTGAGTTCCTGAAGCGCACCGAGGGTGCGGCCCTCACGGCCGACCAGGGTGCCCAGGTTGGAGTCCTCGTCGTCCTCGCAGACGATGGACAGCTGTGCACGGCCGTCGGCGACATCGATATCGATATCGCCGTCGATATCGGCCAGATCCATCAGCTCTTCGAGGTAGTCCGCGGCGATCTCGCCCTCTTCTTCGAGGAGTTCGGCACGGCTCGGCTTCGGCGAGGTCTCCTCCGGAGTCTCTTCCGGTGTCTGTTCGGAGGTCTCGTCGATCTTCTCTTCGGTCATGTCTGTCCTCAGCGCTTCTTGTTCTTCTTACGGTTCTTGCTCACAGGCTGCTGCCGCTGGCCGCTCTTCTTCGGGGCCTCCTCGGTGACGGTCGATCCCTTGAGCTCGTCCTGCTTCACAGTCTTGCCCCTGCGAGCCTTGCGCTCAAGCATCTCCTTCTCGGCCTTCGAGCCGGGAGCGGGCATATTGCGGATGACCATGTGCTGCTGGGCCATCGTCCAAGTGTTCGAGACCAGCCAGTAGATGAGGACACCGAGCGGGAAGTAGATTCCGCCGATGCCGAAGACGAGAGGCATCACGTAGAGCAGCATCTTCTGCGACTGCATCATCGGGTTGGCCATTGCCGACTCCGACATGTTCTTCGCCATCATCTGCTTCTGCGTGATGAACATGGTGGCGGCCATGATGACGATGAGGACACCTGTCAGCAGCTTGACCGCAAAGCCCGGGTCGGTGAAGACCGCCGAAAGGCTGATGCCGAAGATCGAGGACTGCTCGGCCTGAATCGCCAGCTGCTGCGTGAAACCGCCGATGGCTCCGACGTCACCGGAGGCGACCTTCGGCATATTGTGGATGACGCGGAAGAGCGAGAAGAAGATGGGCATCTGCACGAGCAGCGGCAGACACGATGCCCACGGGCTCGTCTTGTTGTCGCGGAACAGCGCCATCTGCTCTTCGGCCATGGCCTGGCGGGAGTACTGGTCCTTCTTGCCCTTGTACTTCGCCTGCAGGCGCTGGATCTCCGGCTGCAGCAGCTGCATCTTGCGCTGCGACTTGATCTGGTAGACGAAGAGGGGGATGAGGAGAGCACGGATGACCACGGTCAGTCCGGCGATCGAGAGGACCCAGGTCCAACCGCTGGCGGCCTCGAGACCGATTGCGGTGAAGATCTCGTGGAAGATCGCGAGGATCCAAGCAACTACCCACTGCAGCGGGTAGAGCAGCTTGTCCATCCAGTCCATTCAGTTCTCCTCGTTACACCGATTCTTGCGCGAAGTTCATTTTGCCATTGTTCACAGGTCTGCGCGACACGACGTGTGCCCCGAGGCAGTCCGCATCTTCACGCTCGTGCGCGGACTGCAAGTTCAATATGTTCAGGTGTGTGCCTGACCGCGGTGGATGGTCTTCGACCTGGCCTCCCGCGCCGAGCCCGGCACGTGGTCGACACCTCCGTGCGACCACGGATTGCAGCGCAGTATTCGCCACCCAGTTAACACCACGCCCTTGAGAACTCCGTGTATCTCGAACGCCTCGAGACCGTACATGGAGCAGCTGGGGTAGTAGCGACACACTTGGCCGTAGAGAGGTGAGATCACGATCCGATAGGCGCGGATGAACCAGACGAACGGCATCCTCGGTCCGATCAGGACGATCCAGCCGAGTGTCGGCCAGAAACCTGCCGGCCGGCGGGGCACCTCGGAGACATGCTTCAGATCATGCTCGGCGTCCACGACGTTCCAGCTTCTTCTCTGCCTTGACCAGCAGCTCGTCGACCTCGGCGGACAGTACGGCGAAGTCGACCTGTCCGGCATGCGGCAGCGCCCGGATGACGAACAGATCTCCTGATCTCAGCTTACCGAGCCGCGCACGCATGATCTCGCGCAGGCGGCGTTTGGTGCGGTTGCGCACCACGGCATTTCCGACGGCCTTGGATACGATGAAACCCACGCGTGCAGCGTGGGTATCATCGGTGTCTCTCAGGCTGTGCGCCATGAGATGCTCTGTGCGCACCCGGACCCCGGCTCTGAAGATTCGTCTGAAGTCTTCGCCGCTGCGGATCCGATGTGCCGCGTCAAGCATGCTCAGGCCGAAATGTCGGAACGTCCCTTGCGACGACGTGCAGCCAGGATCGAGCGGCCCGCGCGGGTGCGCATACGCAGACGGAAGCCGTGCTTCTTGGCGCGCTTACGGTTGTTGGGCTGGAATGTACGCTTGCTCACTTCAGTCTCCGATTTCTAGGTTGCGGGTGAACGCCGGTGCGTTCTCACAAAAAACGGCGGTGCGAGTCTCGACCGCCGAGCACTCCTGTGCATAAGAGCCAAAAGATAATCAGGATAATCGGATGAAGCCCGGTACACAGGACACTCCATCTTAGCGAGGCGGAATCGGACCGGTCAAACGGGATCCGCATGTTTCACGTCACGCTCGCCCGAAATTCATCGCCGTTCGCGTTCGCGTCATCAAGGCCCATCCACAAGTCACACCCATGTAGTTTTCCACAAGCTTATCCACGAGTGTGGAGATTCACTGGGCTGAGTCGGCACTAGTCCACATTCTGTGGAAAACTATGTGGAAGTCATGCACAGGTGTGGATCACGCCAGAACGAATTTTTTGAAAGCTGAGGAAATGTGACGGTGTCGAATTCCAAGAATGAGCTCATCGGCCGCTGGCACACGGTGGTCTCAAACCTGGAACAGGACCCAGACCTCACGTCGCATCAGAAGGGATTCCTCTCCCTCGCGTTGCCGAAGGCCCTCGTCGACAATGCGCTCATCCTTCTCGCCGTGCGTGACGAACACACCCGCCGCACCATCGAGACCCGACTGCTCGGCCCTCTGACCAGGGAGTTCTCAAAGGTGCTCGGTTTCGAGGTGACCTTCGGCTTCGTCGTCGATCCTGAACTCGACGTGCCGATCCGCTTCGAAGACCTCATTGGAGAGTCGACCCCTGGAACCCAGGTTCCCATCGATCCGGTCACCTCCACCTCGGCGACGGGATCCCCTGAACCCACCCCCACCGAGGCGACCGAACCGGTCCGGCCGGCACCCGCCGATCATTCGACGCCCGAATTCGCTCAGCCGCACCAGGGCCAGCCGGCTGCGCAGACCTCGGGTACCCAGATGCCACAGGCTCAGGCATCGGCGCTTCCGGCAACGCAGACGCCCGCCTCGCAGCCGCAGGCTCCCGACGATTCCGGCATGACTGACCGTGAGATGAAGATCGCCGAGGCGACAGCCGCCCCGATGGGCCCGCCCGTCGATGCTCCCGGCGTCGCTCAGCTCAACCCGAAATACACCTTCGACACCTTCGTCATCGGCGCTTCCAACAGGTTCGCCCATGCAGCGGCCTTCGCTGTCGCCGAGGCACCGGCCAAGGCCTACAATCCTCTGTTCATCTATGGGGACTCGGGATTGGGCAAGACCCACCTGCTCCACGCGATCGGCTACTACGCGACACAGCTGTTCCCAGAGATCCGAGTGAAGTACGTCTCCAGCGAAGAGTTCGTCAACGACTTCATCAATACGATCGGCTCATCGAAGACCTCGAATGCTCTGCGTCCCGCCTTCCAGCGCCGCTACCGCGAGGTCGACATCCTCATGATCGACGACATCCAGTTCCTACAGGGCAAGGATGCGACCGTCGAAGAGTTCTTCCATACATTCAACGCCCTGCACAATGAGGCCAAACAGGTCGTCATCACCTCCGATCAGCCGCCGAAGATGCTCAAGGGCTTCGAAGAGCGGCTGCGCTCCCGATTCGAATGGGGTCTGCTCACGGACGTGCAGCCTCCGGACATGGAGACTCGGTTCGCGATTCTGCGCCGCAAGGCCGCAGCCGAGCAGCTCGATGTTCCCGACGATGTCCTCGAATACATCGCCTCCCGTGTGTCCTCGAACATCCGCGAACTCGAAGGCGCCCTCATCCGGGTCACGGCATTCGCCAACCTCAACGATCAGCAGATCGACGTCTCCTTGGCCGAGACCGTTCTCAAGGACTTCATCACCCCCGATGACACCCCCGCGGTCACGGCCGCGGACATCATGGGCCAGACCGCTGCCTACTTCAGCCTCACCCTCGACGACCTGTGCGGAACCTCCCGGTCCAGGACTCTGACGACGGCCAGGCAGATCGCCATGTATCTGTGCCGTGAGCTCACCGACCTCTCCCTGCCGAAGATCGGACAGGCGTTCGGTGGACGCGATCACACCACCGTGATGCACGCGAACAAGAAGATTCGAACTCAGATGGCTGAACGACGGGCCGTCTACACCCAGGTCACCGAACTCACAAACCGCATTAAACAACAGCACCGCCTATAGAAGACGTCATACACATCTGTGGATAACCCTGGGGACAATTGCTCACAGCTTGGGGAAAGAGCGGTGGACAAAACTGGTCCACGGGTGGAAAGATGTGAACTACATGCTTGTGTTTACCCAAGCGCCCACCGACGTCTCGGTCGCGGTGCACATGGCATCCACAAGCTCATAATGGATCAGAACCCTTGATTACTCTGGGGTAAGCGGCACTTGTCCACAGTCTCCACAAGTGCTGATACTTCTACCAAGTGAATTCAACTCCTAAGAGGGCGACCGCCACCGACTGCTGCGGGGGATGAGCTTCGAGCTCATGAGCTCGAGGTCGAGAGAGTCATGGACCTGCAGAATATTCGAACACAGGATCCCGGCCGATTCTCGAATGCGAGATTCGGTCGCTGAGCACCCTCGGCATCCCTTTTCGGCCGGCACTCCTGAGGTGGGCACAAATCGGATAGGCTGTGTAAAGTTTTCCGAGCAGTATCGAGCCTGTGACTCGCAACCCGGAATCTCGTGCCAGATGCCCAGTGCAGGTCGGGTGGCCACCCCGAAGGAGTAAAGTGAACGCGGAAGCATCCCCCTTGAAGTTCAAAGTCAATCGCGACGTTCTCGCTGACGCTGTTGCCTGGGCGACCAAGACTCTGCCCAACCGTCCTTCCGCTCCGGTCCTCACCGGTATTCTCATCACCGCCGAAGCCGGCGGCACAGTGCGTCTGGCCGTCTTCGACTACGAAGTCTCATCCCGCGTCGAGATCGTCGCCGACGTCGCCTCCGCAGGAACGGTCCTCGTCTCCGGACGTCTGCTCGCCGACATCTCCAAGGCTCTGCCGAACCAAGAGGTCACCCTCGAACAGATCGATGCGAAGGTCGACGTCACCTGCGGATCCTCGCGCTTCTCACTCATGACGATGCCCGTGGCCGAATACCCCGCGCTGCCGCAGATCCCCGATGACTCCGGCACCGTTTCGGCCGGTGAGTTCCAAAACGCCGTCTCGCAGGTCACGATCGCGACCTCGAAGGACGACACCCTGCCGATCCTCACCAGCGTGAGAGTCGAGATCGAGGGCGAGAAGGTCACTATGCTCGCCACCGACCGCTACCGTCTGGCCGTTCGCGAGTTCACCTGGAACCCGGGTCGCCCCGACGTCTCGGCCGTGGCCCTGCTGCGCGGACGTACGCTCTCCGATGTCTCGAAGTCCCTCGGCGGCGATGTCACGATCGGTCTGAGCACCGATGCCGGCAAGGACCTCATCTCCTTCACCTCGGCGGGTCGAGTCACCACCTCGCTGCTCATCGAGGGCGAGTACCCGAAAGTCCGCTCGCTGTTCCCGGATTCGGTTCCGATCCACGCCATCGTCGAGACTGCCGTGCTGCGCGAAGCCGTTCGCCGTGTCTCGCTCGTGGCAGAACGCAACACCCCGCTGCGCTTCGAGGTCACCGACGGCATGCTCACCCTCCACGCCGGCACCGGTGACGACGCTCAGGCCTCCGAAGCCGTCGAAGCCACGCTCCAGGGCGACGAGATCACCGTCGGCTTCAACCCGCACTACATCGCCGAAGGTCTCGCCGCTGTCGAGAGCCCGTACGTGAACTTCTCCTTCACGCAGCCGATGAAGCCGGTCATCATCTCCGGGCAGAAGGAACTCGACGGTCCTGCCGACGAGTCCTATCGCTATCTGCTCATGCCCACGCGCATCTGAATGTGGATATCCCGACTCTCCCTGCGTGACTATCGGTCGTATCCGGAGCTCGACCTCGAGTTCTCACCCGGAGTCACCACATTCGTGGCCGACAATGGGACCGGGAAGACCAATATCGTCGAGGCGATCGGGTATCTCGCTCATCAGCGCTCCCACCGGGTGGCCTTCGACGCTCCGCTCGTCCATGAGGGGCGTCAGGCTGCGACGGTGTCCGCACTGGTCAACCGGGATCAACGGCATGCCACCGTCGAGGTGACGATCCAGGCCAAAGGTGCCAACCGGGCCCGGGTCAACCGCAATGCGGTGAAGCTCAAGGACATCCTCGGCTTCGTCTCCTGTGTCGTCTTCGCTCCCGAGGACCTCAGTCTGGTCCGCGGTGAACCGGCTGAACGCCGGTCGTGGATCGACACGCTCGTCGTGGCGCGCAATCCGCGCTTCGCCTCGATCATCACGGACTTCGAACGGGCACTCAAACAGCGCAATGCTCTGCTCAAACGGCTCCGCGAGGACCGCGATCCCGGCCTCGAGGCGACTCTCGACATCTGGAACATGGCCTACGCGGACTCCGCTGCCGAACTCGTCTTCGGGCGCCAGCGGATCCTCGCCGATATCGTCGAACCGCTGCAGACGAACTTCGCCTATATCGCAGCCGATGCCCGGCTGGAACGGCAAGGCGCCCACATCGCCTACGATCCGCGCATCGACTACTCACAGGCCGCATCCGCTGCCGACTGCAAGGAGCTGCTGCTGGCGGCCCTCGATCGTCGCCGCACGACTGAGATCGAGCGCGGACTGACCCTGCACGGACCCGGTCGCGATGATCTTTCGCTGATGATCGGAACCCATCCGGCGAAGGGCTATGCGTCTCACGGAGAGACCTGGTCGCTGGCGCTGGCCATGCAGCTGGCAGGGTGGGATCTGCTCTCCGCCGATGCCGGAAGCGCCGCTGAACAGCCGATCCTCGTCCTCGATGACGTCTTCGCCGAACTCGACACCGGTCGGCGTCAGCGTCTGGCTTCCAGAGTGACATCGGCCGAACAGGTCTTCATCACCGCGGCCGTCGACTCCGATCTGCCCGATGGTCTCGAAGGAATCCGGATCGACCAGTCCCGACTCCTGCAGAGCGGCGCATCATGAGCGGCATCGACCGGGACTACTCCACTCCCGTCGCCGCACTCGAAGCCCTCGACCGAGTCCGCCGGATGGAGGTCACCGAAGCGAAGTTCGTCCGCAGCCGTCGCCGTTCCCGCCTGCGCGGCGAAGCCGTCTACTCGGGGTCGGGTCGAGACGGCCGTGACCCGAAGACCGTGTCATCTGTGCTCGGTTCGCTCATCACGGACCGCGGCTGGTCGTCCTCACTCGACATCGGCAAGGTGCTCGGCCGGTGGCCCGACCTCGTCGGACCCCAGGTGGCCCAGCACGCGACCCCCGTCGACTTCTCTCCTCCACTGCTCGTCATCGCCGCAGACTCGACGACCTGGGCGACCCAGCTGCGAGTGCTCAAACCGACGATCCTGCGCAGACTCGAGGAAGGGCTGGGCTCGGCGACGATCACCGAGATCGAGATCAAGGGGCCACAGGGACGCAGCTTCAAACGCGGTCGACGATCGGTGGCCGGCCGCGGACCTCGGGACACATTCGGGTGAAGTGGGCAGCCGCCTCGGCGAAATTCCGGGAAGAATCCCTGTATTTCTGAGAAGAACACAGAGGGCCTTAAACGGCCATAGCCGCTCCCTTACCTGTCCGGGGGTACATCTGCGGCACGAAAATTCGGGAAATACGCCTTCACAGGCCGCTTACGGGCATTTCAGCCTGCGGCGCGGTAGAATGGGGAGCTGATAGCGACCATCCGAACAAGGAGTCATATGACGACCGAGGATCAGCCTCATTATGATGCCGGCGACATCACTGTTCTCGAGGGTCTCGAGGCAGTCCGAAAACGGCCCGGCATGTACATCGGTTCGACCTCGGAACGTGGTCTCCACCACCTCGTTCAGGAGATCGTCGACAACTCGGTCGACGAGGCGATGGCCGGCTACTGCGATCATATCGAGGTCACCATCCTCGCCGACGGAGGCGTCCGTGTCGCCGATGACGGCCGCGGAATGCCGGTGGCGATGCACCCGACGGAAGGCAAGCCGACCGTCGAGGTGATCCTCACGATCCTCCACGCCGGCGGTAAGTTCGGCGGCGGCGGATACGCCGTGGCAGGCGGTCTCCACGGTGTGGGTTCGACCGTCGTCAACGCACTGTCCGAACGACTCGAGGTCGAGGTCAGGCGCGACGGCTACGTATGGACGATGGACTTCGACCGTGGCGTGCCCAACGGCGAACTGCAGCGCGGCGAAGCCACCGATGAAACGGGCACGACCGTGACCTTCTGGCCGGACGGCTCGATCTTCGAGACCACGGACTTCTCCTATGAGTACCTCCGTGCGCGCTTCCAGCAGATGGCCTTCCTCAACAAGGGCCTGAAGATCAGCCTCACCGATGAGCGCCACAACGAAGTCGATGACGACGATGTCCAGATCGACGAGGACGAGGCGACCGAGTGGAAGCCGCGCACCGTGACCTACGAGTACGCGAACGGTCTGCTCGACTATGTCGAGTACCTCAACTCGACGAAGAAGGCCGACCTCGTCCACCCCGATGTCATCGTCTTCGAAGCCGAAGAGGGCGAACAGACTCTCGCACTTGAGATCGCGATGCAGTGGACGACGTCGTACAACGAGTCCGTCCACACCTACGCCAACGTCATCAACACCCATGAGGGCGGCACCCACGAAGAGGGCTTCCGCACGGCTCTGACCTCGCTGGTCAATGCGTATGCGAAGGAACAGAAGCTGCTGCGCGACAAGGACCCGAACCTCACCGGCGATGACATCCGCGAGGGTCTCACGGCCGTCATCTCCGTCAAGCTCGGCGATCCCCAGTTCGAGGGTCAGACGAAGACGAAGCTCGGCAACTCCGAGGTCAAGGGCTTCGTCCAGCGGGTGGTCCGCGACGAACTCGGACACTGGTTCGAGTCGAACCCGGCCCAGGCCAAGGACGTCGTGCGCAAGGCGCTGCAGGCCTCCCAGGCCCGCCTGGCCGCCCGCAAGGCCCGTGAGGCCACTCGCCGCAAGGGACTGCTCGAGTCTTCGGGTATGCCCGGCAAGCTCAAGGACTGCCAGTCGAAGGACCCTTTCGTATCCGAAGTCTTCATCGTCGAGGGTGACTCGGCCGGCGGCTCGGCGACTCAGGGCCGCAACCCGAACACTCAGGCGATCCTGCCGCTGCGCGGAAAGATCCTCAACGTCGAAAAGGCTCGACTCGACCGCGCCCTGGGCAACAACGAAGTCCAGGCGATGATCACGGCCTTCGGCACCGGCATCGGTGAGGAATTCGATCTCGAGAAGCTGCGCTATCACAAGATCGTCCTCATGGCCGACGCCGATGTCGACGGTCAGCACATCACGACCCTGCTGCTGACGCTGATCTTCCGGTACATGAAGCCGCTCATCGAGCACGGCTACGTCTACCTCGCGACCCCGCCGCTCTACCGCATCAAGTGGTCGAACGCCCCGCACCAGTTCGCCTACACCGACAAGGAACGCGACGGACTGCTCGAGACCGGGCGGGCCGCCGGCAAGCGACTGCCCAAGGATCTCGCGATCCAGCGCTACAAGGGTCTGGGCGAGATGAACTACGAGGAGCTGTGGGAGACGACGATGGATCCCGACCACCGGCTGCTCAAGCAGGTGTCGCTCGACGATGCGATCGTCGCCGACGAGATCTTCACCGTCCTCATGGGCGACGACGTGGATTCGCGTCGCCGCTTCATCCAGGAGAACGCGAAGGACGTCCGCTTCCTCGATATCTGATCATCCGTCCTCACCGGGCAGCCGCCTCGGTGAGGGTGGGAGACCGGACGCACCGCACCCATTCTTTGCACGCACCAATCGCCGCCGCACACGGCTGAGATCCAGCCGGACACGGTACGAACACAAGGGAAGAGCCCACATTGGCCGACGAGAACGATATCGGAACAGAAATCAACCGGATCGAACAGGTTGATCTCAACCTCGAGATGCAGAGGTCGTACCTCGATTACGCGATGAGCGTGATCGTCGGCCGTGCCCTGCCCGACGTCCGCGACGGACTCAAGCCCGTCCATCGCCGCGTGCTCTACGCGATGTTCGACGGCGGGTACCGCCCCGACCGCAACTTCTCCAAGTGCTCGCGCGTCGTCGGCGACGTGATGGGCCAGTACCACCCGCACGGCGACACGGCGATCTACGACGCCATGGTCCGCCTCGTACAGCCGTGGACGATGCGCTACCCGCTCGTGGCCGGTCAGGGCAACTTCGGCTCCCCGGGCGACGACGGAGCGGCCGCACCGCGTTATACCGAGTGCAAGATGGCGCCCCTGGCCATGGAGATGGTCCGGGACATCGAAGAAGGCACAGTCGACTTCCAGGACAACTACGACGGCCGCAACCAGGAACCCATGGTTCTGCCCTCGAGGTTCCCGAACCTGCTGGTCAACGGCTCGGCCGGCATCGCCGTGGGTATGGCCACGAACATTCCTCCGCACAACCTGCGTGAGGTCGCCCAGGGCGCACAGTGGCTGCTGTCCCACCCGGAGGCGAGCAAGGAAGAGGCTCTCGAAGCCCTCCTCGGCATCATCAAGGGGCCCGACTTCCCGATGGGCGCGACGGTCCTCGGCCGCAAGGGCATCGAGGACACCTATCGCACCGGTCGCGGATCGATCACCCAGCGAGCAGTCGTCGAAGTCGAAGAGATCCAGGGCCGCACCTGCCTCGTCGTCACCCAGCTGCCGTACATGGTCAACCCGGACACCCTGGCCGCGAAGATCGCCTCCTACGTCAAGGACGGCAAGGTCGCCGGCATCGCCGATCTGCGCGACGAGTCCTCGGGCCGCACCGGTCAGCGCCTGGTCATCGTGCTCAAGCGCGATGCCGTGGCCAAGGTCGTGCTCAACAACCTGTACAAGCACACGTCGCTGCAGGAGAACTTCTCCGCGAACATGCTGGCCCTCGTCGACAGCGTGCCGCGCACACTGAGCATCGACTCGTTCCTGCGCCTGTGGGTCAAGCACCAGATCGAAGTCATCGTCCGTCGCACGCAGTTCCGTCTGCGCAAGGCCGAGGAACGCGCTCATATCCTGCGCGGCTACCTCAAGGCCCTCGACGCCCTCGACGAGGTCATCGCCCTGATCCGCCGCTCCCCGTCCTCGGACGAGGCACGGACCGGACTGATGGAGCTGCTCGAGGTCGACGAACTACAGGCCAATGCGATCCTCGACCTGCAGCTGCGCCGACTGGCCGCACTGGAGCGTCTGAAGATCCAGGAAGAGGCCGAGAAGATCGAGCAGCAGATCGCCGAGTACAACCACATCCTGGCAACCCCGGCTCGCCAGCGTGAGATCGTGTCCGAGGAACTCGACGAGATCGTCGAGCGCTACGGTGATGATCGCCGGACGAAGATCCTCGCCGGATTCGACGGGGATGTGTCCATGGAAGACCTCATCCCCGAGGAAGAGGTCGTCGTCACGATCACCCGCGGCGGTTACGCAAAGCGGACCCAGACGCACCTGTACCGGGCCCAGCACCGCGGAGGCAAGGGCATCAAGGGCGCGGCACTGCGCGGCGACGACGTCGTCGAACAGTTCTTCGTCACCTCCACACACAACTGGCTGCTGTTCTTCACGAACACCGGTCGCGTGTACCGGGCGAAGGCCTATGAGCTTCCCGAGGGCTCACGGGACGCCAAGGGCCAGCACGTGGCGAACCTGCTCGCCCTCCAGCCGGGTGAGACGATCGCCCAGGTGCTGTCGATCCGGGACTACGAGGTCGCCGACTTCCTCATCCTCGCCACCCGTTCCGGTGTGGTGAAGAAGACCCGCCTGAGCGATTACGACTCGAACCGCACCGGCGGTGTCATCGCCATCAACCTGCGTGAATACAAGGGTCAGCCCGATGAGCTGGTCTCGGCCCGCATCGTCGGCGCCGAGGATCACCTGCTGCTGATCTCGCGCAAGGGCATGTCGATCCGCTTCGCCGCCGATGACGAGTCGATCCGTCCCCTGGGCCGAGTCACCGGCGGTGTCACCGGGATGAAGTTCAAGGACGACGACGAGCTGCTCACGATGGACGTCGTTCGGCCGGACACCTACGTCTTCGTCGTCACGGAGGCCGGGTTCGCCAAGCGCACGCCGGTCGACGAGTACCGTCTGCAGGGGCGTGGCGGTCTGGGAATCCGGGTTGCGAAGATCACCGAACAGCGCGGAGACTTGGTAGGCGGACTCATCGTCGAAGACGGTGAGGAGGTCCTCGTGGTCATGGAGCGCGGTAAGATCGTTCGGTCGAGCATCGATGAAGTTCCGGCGAAGGGACGCAACACCATGGGTGTGGTGTTCGCGAAACCGGACAAGAAAGACCGTATTATCGCAGTGACCCGTGGGCCCGAAGCCGAGGTCGAAGACGAGATCGAAAGCGAAGACGATGCCGAAGTCCCGGAAGGTGAGGTCGCAGAGCCTCAGACCGGCAACGAGGATGTGGAAGAGTGAGCGATAGCAAACAGCCAGGCTCAGGCAAGATCATACGCACGTCGAGCGGCTCGACCCGTCTGACGGCCGGATCGTCGAAGTCCGATGACAAGTCGGCTGCAGCAAGCGGTTCAGGTTCGAACTCCGGGTCGGGAACCGGTGCAAAACAGGGATCCGGCTCCGGTCACGGCTCTTCGGGACCGAACAGCCAGAACGCCACCGTCGTCGCACCTCCCGCTCCGAAGGCCTCGCCGAAGCCCAACCGGGCGCCCTCGGCCGGCTCGACGCCATCGGCTCACACCGGGTCCCAGGGATCGGGTGCTCAGACCGGTTCGCAGGGATCCGGCGCACCGACTTCCGGTTCACAAGGATCGGGCCCCCAGGGATCGGGCGGCGGCAACCGCGGCGCCACCTCGGTGATGGGAAATGCCGCGAACACCGTCCGCGCCAGCTCCGGCAGCGTGAAGATGGGCGTGAAGAACATGGTCGACAGTGGGAAGGGCAAGAAGAAAAAGGGCCCCCGCACCGTCCGTCTCACCGTCTCCGCGGTCGACCCGTGGTCGGTCATGAAGATGTCGTTCCTCATGTCCGTGGCGATCGGCATCGCCACGATCGTCGCCTTCATCGTCCTGTGGGTCGTCCTGCAGGCGACCGGTGTGATGAGTGGCCTCGAATCGACGATGAGCGAGCTCGCCGGAGCAGAGTCGGCCGAGCGGATCGTCGGCATCTTCGGCTTCGGCCGGGTTGTTGCGGCCGGCTTCATCATCGCGGTTATCAACATCGTGCTGATGACGGCGCTGTCGACGTTGGCGGCCTTCATCTACAACATCGGCTCCCTCATCGCCGGCGGATTCAGCCTCACCCTCACCGACGACTAATAATTGCTACCTGACGGCGGCCCAGCAACCTCGCGCGAGGTTGCTG
>NZ_JBPIZD010000021.1:0-65329 GCF_051172395.1 Brevibacterium sp. H602
TTGCTGGGCCGCCGTCGGGTAGTAATTAGTGGATGAGGGTGGAGATGAAGTCGAAGCCGAGTTTGAGGATCAGCGCGGAGACGACGATGACGAAGACGACGCGGACGAACCCCGAGCCCTTCGCCAGCGCGGTGCGGGCACCGAAGATCCCGCCGGTGACATTGCCGACGGCCATGATCACACCCAGCAGCCAGACGACCTGACCGTCGGGGATGAAGTAGACGAGCGCTCCGAAGTTCGTCGCCCAGTTGATCACCTTCGCTGTGGCCGAGGCCTGCAGGAACGAGAATCCGATGATCGAGACGAAGGCGATGACGAGGAACGATCCCGTCCCCGGCCCGAGCACTCCGTCGTAGATGCCGATGACGAGCCCGATCAGCCACGACAGCGCGTGGTGGCGTTTCGAGGTCTCCCCGAACCGCAGCGTGGCATCGGCGCCGAGGCTCGGATTGAGCACGGTGAAGATCCCGACCCCGATGAGCGCGAGCAGAATGATCGGGGTGAACGCGTCGCTGGGCACCAAGGTCGCGAGCTTCGCCCCGAGCACCGCACCCAAGAACGCCGAGGCCGCGGCCGGGATCGTCGCCGACCGGTCCGGGGTGATCTTGCGCAGATAGGTGACCGCCGAGGCGGTCGTGCCCGCAATCGACCCGACCTTGTTCGTCGCGACCGCTTGGACGGGGCTCATCCCCGGCACGAACAGCAGCGCGGGCAGCTGGATCAGTCCGCCCCCGCCGACGACGGCATCGATCCACCCGGCCAGGACTCCCGCGGCGAGCAGCCACAGGACCATCGTCCAGGTGACATCGATGCCACCGGCGAGGGCTTCGAACACCGAGGCGGCTCAGGCGTTCTGGTCGGCGCTGATCGCCGCATCGGCCGCGGCTGCTGCCTTCGCGTACGCCTCACGCACACGTGCCACGGTGGCAGGGACCACCTCTGCCACGGGCTGGTCTGACTTCTCCCCGGCCAACCGGTCGCGGACCTCGACGACGCCGTCGGCCAGACCGCGGCCGGCGACGATGACGGTGGGAATGCCGATGAGCTCGGCATCGGCGAACTTGAATCCGGGTGAGACCTTGTTGCGGTCATCGAGCAGGACGCTGACGCCTTCGGCCTCGAGTTCGGTCGTCATCTTCTCGGCGGCTTGAGCGATCTCCTCACCCTTGCCGGCGACGATGATGTGCACATCGGCCGGGGCCAGGTGCTGCGGCCACAGGAGGCCGTCCTCGGAATGGTATTCCTCGGCGATGCAGGCCATGACGCGGGTGACGCCGAGGCCGTAGGAGCCCATGGTCACGGTCGTCGCCTTGCCGTTCTGGTCGAGCACCTTGAGGTCGAGGGACTCGGCGTACTTGCGGCCGAGCTTGAAGATCTGACCGATCTCGACACCGCGGGCCAGCTCCAGCGGACCGGAGCCGTCCGGTGCCGGATCGCCGAGGACGACCTGGGCGGCTTCGATGGTGCCGTCGGCAGTGAAGTCCCGTCCGGCGACGAGGTCGAAGACGTGGCGTCCGGGCTCATTGGCTCCAGTGATCCAGCGGGTGCCGTCGACGATGCGGGGGTCAAGGAGGTAGCGGATCTTCGAGGGCGATTCGAGGCCGAGAACCGGCGCGTCGAGGGAGTTGCCGGGCCCGATGTAGCCCTTGACGAGCTCCGGATGGGCGGCGAGATCCTCAGCCGTGGCGGCTTCGAGGTCGACCTCACCGTCGCCGAGCATTCCGGTGCCGGCGGCCCGGTCGAGGTCGACTTCGCGGTCGCCGGGCAGGCCGATGACGATGATCTCGCGGGTGCCGTCGGGGTGGGTGACGGCGCAGACGACGTTCTTCAGCGTGTCCGCGGCCGTCCACTCGCGGTCGTCGCGCGGATGCTGGGCGTTCGCGGCGGCCACGAGAGTCTCGATGGTCGGAGTGTCCGGGGTGTCCTCGACGTGCGCGGCAGGCGACTGCGAGTAGGGAATCGCCTCGGGCACGATCGAGGTCACGGCCTCGACGTTCGCGGCATACCCACCGGGAGAGCGAACGAACGTGTCCTCCCCGACCTCGGAGGGGTAGATGAACTCCTCGGTGCCGGAGCCGCCCATGGCACCAGGGGTCGCCTTGACCGGCAGGCACGGCAGGCCGAGGCGAGCGAAAGCCCGCAGGTAGGCCTCGCGCATGGCTTCGTAGGAGGCGTCGAGTCCGGCGTCGTCGATGTCGAAGGAGTAGGCGTCCTTCATGATGAACTCGCGTCCGCGCAGCAGTCCGGCGCGGGGGCGAGCCTCGTCGCGGTATTTGGTCTGGATCTGGTAGATCGACAGCGGCAGGTCTTTGTACGAGGAGTAGAGGTCCTTGACCAGAAGGGTGAAGACCTCCTCATGGGTGGGGGCGAGGATGTAGTCGTTCTCGCGGCGGTCCTTGAGATGGAAGAGATCGGGCCCGAAGGCCTCCCAACGGCCGGACTTCTTGTACGGGTCGGCGGGCAGCAGGCCCGGGAAGTGGACCTCCTGGGAGCCGGCGAGTGCCATCTCTTCGCGCACGATGGCTTCGATCTTGCCGAGCACGGCCAGTCCCAGCGGCAGCCACGTGTAGATTCCCGGTGCTGACCTGCGGATGTATCCGGCACGGTGGAGCAGTTTGTGGCTGGCCACCTCGGCGCCGACCGGGTCTTCCTTCTGGGTTCGCACGAACAGGGACGACATGCGCAGGGCCATGGGTAAATCTCCTCAACTTGTCAAGACTCAGATCGAACACTATCGCACGCGGGCGAGCCGGAGGGAATCGGAGGGAATCGGAGCGAGCGCGGATTCGTCACCTGCGGGAAGAGAATTAGACTGGGGGCTGCAGCACCGAAGCCCGACATCGGTCGGGGCCGTCCGGTCCCCCGCCCGGTCCCCGTTGAAATGACGAGTCCGAACGATACGAAGAGCATGCCTGATCCCAGCCAACTCACGCAGTTCCCGCGGCCCTCGGTCGCGGTCGACACCGCGGTCCTCTGCCCCGTGCCCGGCCGTGGCCTGCATGTTCTCATGACCCATCCCGGGGACGGGGTGTGGCAGCTGCCCGGGTCGATCCTGCGTCCGCAGGAACGCCTCGCCGAGGCGGTCGCCCGCTGTCTGCGCGAAAAAGCTCGGTTGGTCGACCGCGCCCCCGTCCAGCTGCACGTGTTCGACCAACCCGACCGCGATGATCGCGGCTGGGTGATCTCCGTGGCCCATCTCGATGTTCTCTCCGCTTCCGATGTCGGGCTCGCCGAGGAGGGCGATCCCACCGAGGCGGCCGTGCCGGATGCTCCGGCACAGAGCACGGAATCGTCCGCCGCCGAGGCGGTCCTCCCCGAGGCGGCCGACCCTGCTCCTGCCGAGTCGGATTCCGATCACCCGGACTCCCCCGTCCACCGGCGGAAGCTCGTGCCCGTCCACGACGTCGGCGAGCTCAGCGCCGAACATCAGGAGATCGTACGCGTGGCCGTGCACCGACTGCGGTCGTTCCACGAACGCACTCCGGATCCCTTCGGGCTGCTGGAGAAGGAGTTCTCGCTGCGGCAGCTGCGCGAACTCCACGAGATCGTCGCCGGGGAGAGTCTGCAGGCCGATACGTTCCGCCGCACCATGCTGCCGCTGCTCGATCCCACCGGGGAGGCCGTCAGCCAGGGGCGGGGTCGTCCCGCGCAGACGTTCACCCGGCGCTCGGCACTGGCGCTGCGCGCCGACTCCCGGATACAGGACCCCGATGGCGCCGATACCGGCCTGCGCTCGTCCGGCACGAATTTCGCGGATGGCCGTCGCTGATGACCGAGATCAACCGCGATGCCGGAAAGCACATGCGCGTCGACGTGTGGCTGTGGACGACGCGGATGTTCAAGACCCGCAACCTCGCCACTCAGGCCTGCCGCGGCGGGCATGTGCAGGTCGACGGTCAGCGCGTCAAGGCCGCGCAGAAGGTGAGCATCGGCCAAGAGGTGCGCGTGCGCAAGGCCGGGTCCGAGTTCATCTGGAAGATCACCGGGTTCATCCCCACGAGGATGCAGGCCGCCATCGCCGTCCAATGCTACGAGGACCTCACTCCCCCGCCCGATCCTGCGCTGCGCGGATTCGTGCCCCGGCGAGACAAAGGGCTGGGGCGTCCGACGAAGAAGGACCGCCGGGAGATGGAGAAGTTCCTCGGCGATATGGCCAAACCTCAGTCGCGCAACCGCCGCGACTGATCCTCCGGGACCTCAGTACATGACGGTGGCGAAGGTGCCGACCTGTTCGAAGCCGACGCGGGCATACATGCGCAGCGCCGTCTCGTTGTAGTCATTGGCATACAGGCTCACCGTGGAATGGCCCTTGTCACGGGTGCGCTGGACGACCGCGGCCATGCCCGCTGCCCCCAGACCCTGATTGCGCACTGCGGGATGGACCCATACTCCTTGAACTTGGACGATGCGGCGGGCGCGGATGCCGATATCGGCCTTGAACAGCACCTGTTCGTCCTGCTCTTCGGCCGGCCACCGCGGCACCGCACCGCCTTGGGGCAGGGTGGAGGAGATCCGGGCGTAGCAGTTCTTGCCGCGGATGATCCCGCGCACCCGCGCCAGGTACCCGGCGGTGCCGTCCTCGATCGGTGAGAATCCGACCTCTTTGGTGAACATGTCCACACTGGCGGGAAACACCGCCCCGAGGTCATCGAGGGTCACCCGGTGCACATGCTCATCGGGAGTGACCAGCGGATCCGAGCTGATGGCCAACAGCGGCTGCCGTTCACGCACGCCACGTGCTCGGCCCCAATTGAGTCGCTGCTGCAGGTCGAGGATGACGGACCGGCTGCCGATGAGTGAGCAGGACACGCGACCGTCGGCATTGAGTTTCCGGGCAAGCACCTCATTCGTCGCCGGGGTCGCCGCGACCGGGATGATATTGCCGCCCACCCAGTAGGCGGCGACAGGCCGGTCACCGTCGAAGATTCCGTACAGCGTGCCTGCCGGGGAGCCCAGACGGGCGGTGCCCGTGACTTCGAGCAGGGAGACGAGGTAGACGTTCTCGCAGGGGTTGCGCGCAAGCAGGTCCGTCAGCCACCGGGTGTGCTGATGTTCCAGTCGTGCGATCCTCAGCGCCATGTGCCCCTGAACTCTTTCTCAGCCGTCAGCATGGGCCAATGACTGGACCATGAAACTCTTCGTCCTCACAAGGTATCGCACCTAGCCGACGGTCACTTCAGGCGGCCCCGACGCAGCGCCCGATGGCTGCCCCGCTGCCTCCTCGGCGATGCGGTTGGCCTCATGGATGAGCGTCTCGACGATCTCGGATTCGGGCACGGTTCGGATGACCTCGCCCTTGACGAAGATCTGGCCCTTGCCGTTTCCGCTGGCCACGCCGAGGTCGGCGTCGCGGGCCTCACCGGGGCCGTTGACGACGCAGCCCATGACAGCCACCCGCAGCGGCACCTCCATGCCTTCGAGCCCGGCGGTGACGCGTTCGGCCAGCGTGTACACGTCGACCTGAGCGCGCCCACAGGACGGGCAGGAGACGATCTCGAGCTTTCGGGGCCGCAGGTTGAGGGATTCGAGGATCTGGTTGCCGACCTTGACCTCTTCGGCGGGAGGCGCGGACAGGGAGACTCGGATGGTGTCTCCGATGCCCTCGGCCAACAGGAGTCCGAAGGCGGTGGCGGACTTGATCGTGCCCTGGAAGGCGGGCCCCGCCTCGGTGACGCCGAGATGGAGCGGCCAATCGCCGCGCTCGGCGAGCAGCTCATAGGCGCGGACCATGATCACCGGGTCGTGGTGTTTGACGGAGATCTTGAAGTCATAGAATCCGTGCTCTTCGAACAGGGACGCCTCCCACAGCGCGGATTCGACGAGCGCCTCGGGAGTGGCCTTGCCGTATTTGTCCATCAGCCGTTTGTCCAGGGATCCGGCGTTGACGCCGATGCGGATGGACACGCCCGCCTCGGCGGCGGCCTTCGAGATCTCCTTGACCTGGTCGTCGAACTTGCGGATGTTGCCGGGGTTGACGCGCACTCCCGCACAGCCGGCGTCGATGGCGGCGAAGACGTATTTGGGTTGGAAGTGGATGTCGGCGATGACGGGGATCTGGGATTTGCCGGCGATGATCGGCAGGGCCGCCGCGTCGTCGGCGGTGGGACAGGCCACGCGCACGATATCGCAGCCGGCGGCGGTGAGTTCGGCGATCTGCTGCAGGGTCCCGTTGATGTCCGTCGTCTGCGTCGTCGTCATCGACTGCACGCTCACCGGGGAATCGGATCCGACCCCCACTTTTCCGACATTGATCTGCCTCGTCTTCCTCCGCGAAGCGAGCACGGGAGGCGGCGGTGCGGGCATTCCGAGATTGACCGATGTCACGAAGGATCCCTTCAGTCAGGCTGTTGACCAGCCACAATGTCCGGGCCGGCGCCGATGCGGGACCCGGATTGTGCGAACCATCACCATTGTAGGACCTCCCACTGACACAGGACGCTCCGTCCGCAGGGCGTACCCCGAACAGTCCACCGGCTGACGATAGAGTGAAGGCGACCTGATGTCGGTACGAAGGAGCAGCCCTGTGAGCACACCCGGATTCGTCGAACCCGATGTCGAGGCGATGGCCGCGGCTCTCGAAGCCGAAGCACAGCAGCTCGACGACGAGGGTGCTTCCCTGGCATGGGGAATCTTTCGCCGAGGCGGCCCCGCCCGAACCGTGAACGGCGAGGTTCCGTACCGGATCGCGTCGATGACGAAGTCCTTCACCGCCGCAGCCATCGGGCTCTTCGCCGCCGACGGACTCGATCTCGACGCTCCCTTCGGTGCCCTGCTCCCGGGGCTGGCCGATACGGCCATCGCCGACCGCACCTGCCGACAGGCATTGACGATGAGCACCGGTTTCACCAAGGACGACCCGTGGGCGGACCGGATGGAGGCGATGACTCCGGCCGAGCTCACCGACTGGCTGCACCGCGGCGCCATCGCCTGCGCGCCCGCCGACACCGGCTATGAGTATTCGAACCTCGGCTATGCGCTTCTCGGCATGGTCGCCGAGGCGGTCACAGGCAGGGCGTTCACCGAACTCGTGTCCACTGAGATCTTCGATCCCCTGAAGCTCACGCGCACCGGTTTCGACCACACGGACTTCCCGGACCTGGCGACCGGGTTCCGCGTCGACCTGGGCGGCGGCCTCCACCCGGCCGAACTCACCGGCCCAGGAGTCTTCTCCCCCATCGGCGGGGTCATCTCCACGGTGAACGACATCGGCACATGGATGGACGCGCATCTCGACGCCCTCGAACGCATGGACTCCTATGCTTCCGGATCCTGGTCTCGGATACTGACCGCCAACCAGCAGCCACGACGGACCATGGAGATCCAGACAAGCGACCACCACGCGGAGACGCTCAGCTACGGATACGGTCTCGAGACTCGTCTGGACACACGTTTCGGCCGCATCGTCTGCCATTCCGGCGGCTACCCAGGATACGGCTCACATATGCGTTGGTTCCCCGACCTGGGACTCAGCCTCGTCGTGCTCGGCAATACGACCTATTACCCGGCGCAGCGCGTCGTCCAGGACGCGCTCGACCTCGGTTGGGCGGCGGCCACGGGACGACAGGGCACCCGGCTGGAACGTCGGGCCACCTCGGCGCCGGTGCCCCGTTATCCCGCCGCCCAACCCCAGATCGATGCCGTGATGGCCGCGGCGAACCTCGTCAACGACTTCGACGACACCGTCGCCGAGGCGATCTTCTCCATGAACATGGACCTCGACGAACCCCGCGAAGAGAGGCAGGAGCGCTTCGCCCGGTGGCGGGCGGAGAAGCAGATCGACCGTCCTCTCACCGAGGCGGACCTCGAGATGGTCTCCCCGTTGCGCGGAGTGGTCACAGTGCCGGGCACAACAGATGAGAACGCCACGATCACGGTCGGCCTCAATCACCTCGGCGAGGTGCAGACGATCACCCTCAGTTCCTGAACGGGTGCGCCACTGAACGGACAGTTCGCGCTCAACCGCAGATGGCTCACGCCTTCATTCCACGACGAAGTTACTCAGCCCTGCGAACTTGAGAATGAACGGTGCGATCGACATCAAGACGAGCAGTGAGGCGACCGTCCACAGCCAGGTCATCTTCGCCCTGTGTCCGCGGACTCTCGTCCCCATTGCGAACAGTGGGCTGAGCAGCGGCAGCCCGTAGAAGAGCGGAGTCAGCGCGAAGGCGAGCGCAAGGAATCCGATGAACGTCCATTCCGTTCGCGAGAAGAAACGCTCATGTGGCTTGGTCTCAGTATTCTCCACTCGCACCACCCTAGCCGAGATCGCCCAAACTGCATGTCCGGTCTAGCTGCCGGAGCCCGGCCCGGCCCATCCACCGGAACGACCCGACCTAACCGCCGGAGTTGAAGATCGCGTCGAGGGTGATGGGTTTGACGAGGTCGACGTAGACGAGCAGCGCCGTCATGCACAGCATCAGCCCGATGCACACGTACGTCAGCGGCAGCAGCTTCGCGGTGTCGAAGGGGCCGACCAGTCCGCGGCCGCGCCACCGGTTGATGCGGCGGCGCGCACCTTCGTAGAGACCCACGGCGATGTGTCCGCCGTCGAGGGGCAGCAGCGGGATCATGTTGAACGCGAAGAGGAAGATGTTGAGCGAGCCGAGCATGCCCAGTCCCATCTGTGCCTTGTCGACGACGTCGATCTGGTCGGTGGACACGATCTCGCCGGCGATGCGGCCGACGCCGACCATGCCGACGAGTCCTTCGGCGTCGCGGTCCTTCGTGCCGACGGCCACTTCGCCGATATCGACGAGTTTGACCGGCAGGGTGATGATTGCGTGGAAGACTCCGGAGACTTGGTCCCACACGGCGCCGGGGAATTCCTCGAGCGGCAGGGACTGACGTTCCTGAACTGGTCCGACGCCGAAGAATCCTTGGGTCTCGGTCTGCGGAGTTCCGTCCGGGTTGAGCACGGCCTTGCCGGTGTCGTCGACCTTCGGCCGTTCGGTGGCGATGATCGGCACGGTCACCGTTTGGGCCTGACCATCGCGGATGAAGTCGACATCGACGCGTTCGCCTGCATGTTCCTTGATGACCGAGGACAGCTGGTCCCAGTCCTTCGTCTCGACGCCGGCGATCGAGGTGATCTCGTCACCCGGTTTGATCCCAGCCTCCCAGGCAGGGGTGAGCTGATCGTCGGGACGGCAGGTGTTCTGCTCCGAGGCGGGACGCTGCTGCGCTTCGGAGGCGGGCACCGCACATTCGACGACAGTCTGGACGGTCGTCGTCGGAGTGACCACACCAATGCCCAGCAGCGAGATCCCCATGATGAGGATGCCCAGGACGAGATTGACGAAGGGACCGGAGAACATGACGACGAGGCGTTTGGGCACGCTGAGCGCATAGAACGTCCGGTGTTCCTCCCCCGGCGCGATCTCCTGGTTCGAGAACTCCCGGGCATCGGCCATCGTGTCTTCGAACAGCCGCCCCTTCCGCTTCTTGCGGTCCCGGCGCAGCGGAGCGGCATCACCGTCATCCGTCCCCTCGCCGGGGCGGCCCGAGGTTTCGCTGCCCGTCGAGTCGAGTGCAGCGCCCGGTTCGCCGAGGCGGCCCGACGTGCCGTCGATCCCGCCGTCGACGCCGGCGGCCGTGCCGCCCTTCTGCGCAGCGGCGGCGGTCTCATAGCGGGACTTCGTCGCTTCCTCGGGCGGATACATTCCCGGCATCGCGATGAACCCACCGAGTGGGAACGCTTTGATGCCGTACTCTGTCTCACCGCGGCGGAAGGAGAACAGGGTCGGTCCGAAGCCGACCATATAGTGCGTGACTTTCACCCCGAACTTCTTCGCCGGGGTGAGGTGGCCGAGTTCGTGCAGCGCAATCGAGATCGAGATGCCGATAAGGAACAGGATGATCCCGACGATGTAGAGCACAACTGTCATCGGCGGCCCCCGTTCTGGTCGGCGACGTCGGCGCGAGCGAAGTCCCTGGCCCAGGCATCGGCGGCCAGCACCGTCTCCACCGTGTGTTCGGCCGCCGGTTCGTGGGCGGCCAGCGCTCGGGCGAGGCCTTTGTCGATTCCGGTGAAGGCGATGTCTCCGGCGATGAAGGCGGCGACGAGTTCCTCATTGGCGGCGTTGAGCACGGCCGGGTAGCTGCGGCCTTTCTTACCGGCGTCGATGGCCAGACTGAGCGCGGGAAAGGCGAGATGGTTGACCGGTTCGAACGACCAGTGCATGGGCTGGCCCCAATTGTGGGGAACGGCCCCCGAGGTCAGTCGCTTCGTCGTTCCATCGTCCTGGGTGCCCAGCGCATAGGAGATCGGCAGGCGCATATCCGGTGGGGAGATCTGCGCGATCGTCGAGGCATCGGTGAATTCGACCATCGAATGGATCTGCGACTGCGGATGCACGACGACTTCGATGTGGTCGAAGTCGATGTCGAAGAGCAGGTGAGCTTCGATGACTTCGAGGCCCTTGTTGACCAGGGTCGCCGAGTTGATGGTGATCATCGACCCCATCGACCAGGTGGGGTGGTTGAGCGCCTGGGCGGGGGTGACCCGACGCAGGGCATCACGGGTCATGCCGCGGAAGGGACCGCCCGATGCGGTGATGATGAGTTTGCTGACCTCCCCGTGCGTGCCGGCGCGCAGCGCCTGGGCGATGGCGGAGTGCTCACTGTCGACCGGCACCAGCCGGGCGCCGGAGGCACGAGCGGCGTCGAGGACGATGGACCCGCCGATGATGAGGGATTCCTTGTTCGCCAGGGCCACATCCGTGCCGCGTTCGAGGGCGGCCAGGGTCGCGCCGAGACCGGCGGCACCGGTGATCGCGTTGAGGACCATGTCGGCGGCCAAGCCCGCGACCGCCTCGGCGGCATCGTCCCCGAGGTGGATGGCTTCGACAGGATCGGCGGTCCCCCGCTGGGCAGCCAGCTCGGTCAGTCGCGCACGCACCTCGGCCTCGCCTCCGGCGGGCGGGGTGGTGAGCCCGATGACGGGCACGTGGAAATCGAGGGCCTGCTCGAGCAGAAGATCGAGTTGGGACCCGGCGGCCAAGCCGAGGATCGCGTGCTCGTCCCGGTGTTCGGCGAGGACATCAAGGGCCTGGGTGCCGACCGAACCGGTTGAGCCGACTACAATGAAACCACGTTTACTCACGCCAACCGATGATGCCAAAGTTCTCTGGGAAATGACTCGACACGGACTCGTGTGTCGCCCAGCGGAACCTGGTCATCTGTCGTGCTTCGGGACACCGATCATCCACTGGGTTCCGGTAAAACTGTGAATGAAGAGAATCAATGGCGAAAGAGATGGATATGAGCAAGACGCTGAGCCCTGACGACATTCTTGGACTGGATTCGGTCTTCGAACCCGATGACCTGGAATTCGCATCGATCGTGAAGAAGTGGCTGGACGAGAACGTCCGGGAGAAGATCGGCGACTACTTCCTCGACGCCACCATCCCCGCCCGAGAACTGGCCGAAGGACTCGGCGAGCTCGGCCTGCTGGGCATGCACCTCGACGGCTATGGCTGCGGCGGATCGACGGCGACTCAGTACGGACTGGCCTGCCGCGAACTCGAAGCCGTCGACTCCGGTCTGCGCTCCCTCGTCTCAGTGCAGGGCTCGCTGGCGATGTTCGCCATCCACCACTGGGGATCGGAAGCACAGAAGGAAGAATGGCTGCCGAAGATGGCCGCCGGTAAGGCCATCGGCTGCTTCGGTCTGACCGAACCCGATGTCGGCTCCGATCCGTCGGGGATGAAGACGACCGCGAAGAAGGACGGATCCGACTGGATCCTCAACGGCGCGAAGATGTGGATCACGAACTCCCCGGTCTCCGATGTCATGGTCGTGTGGGCCAAGACCGAAGAGGTCGACGACAAGGGCAAGAACGTCGTCCGCGGCTTCGTCGTCCCCTCGAACACCGAGGGTGTGCAGACCCCGGAGATCCACCGCAAGATCTCGCTGCGTGCGTCGATCACAGGTGAGATCGTCCTCGACAACGTCCGCCTGCCCGAGGATGCGATGCTGCCGAAGGCCAAGGGACTCAAGGGCCCCCTGTCCTGCCTGTCCGAGGCCCGCTACGGCATCGTCTTCGGTGTCACCGGTGCAGCCCGAGACGCGCTGCTCTCCGCACTGGAGTACACCGGCACCCGTGTCCAGTTCGATCGCCCGCTGGCGTCGTTCCAGATCACGCAGCAGAAGCTGGCGAAGGCCTTCGGCCAGTACTCGCAGATCACTCTGCTCGCCGCTCACCTGGGCAAGCTCAAGGACTCCGAGAAGGGTGTCCGTCCCGAGCAGATCAGCCTGGGAAAGATGGTCAACGTCGATACCGCGATGAACGTGTGCCGTGACCTGCGCGCCCTGTTCGGCGGGTCGGGCATCACGAGCGAGTACCCGCCGCTGCGCCACGCGGTCAACCTCGAGACAGTGCTCACCTACGAAGGCACTCACGAGGTGCACCAGCTGACCCTGGGCCGCACGATGACCGGAATCAACGCCTTCGCGAACTGAAACCAGTGAGCAGGGCACCCACCCTCCGCTGAACACAGTCAACGCCCGCCGATCCTGTTGAGGTTCGGCGGGCTTTCTGCATCTGCAGTCACCGGCTGGTTCAAAGTGCTGGCGCACAGACTTCGCGCCCCGCGCCCGCACTTTGAACCAGCCGGTACGCAGCCGGCCGGCTGAAATCACTCGATTTCAGTCGGCCGTCGTCAGTTTCGACGACGCAGTTCGAGCACGACCGTCTGCTCATCCTCGCCGAGGTGGCTCCGGGCTTCCAGCCCCCGCTCGGTGGCGAACCCGGTGGCCGATGCGACCTGGCCCTGCCCGAGCTCGATGAGCAGCACACCGTCCGGAGCCAACCAGTCGAGTGACTCCGCGATGAGTCGACGGACGAGGTCGAGCCCGTCGCGTCCGCCGAACAGCGCGGTGCTCGGTTCGAAGTCGAGGGCCTCATGCGGCAGAAAATCGGCAGCAGTCTCAGGAACGTACGGCGGCACGGCAGCGATGACAGAGACTGACTGCCGTAACGTATCGGACAGTCCGTGGAGACAGTCGAGGACGTGCCCCGTCACGATGGTGTCTGGCTCCCCAACCTGTGCAGAATCCCCTGGCTGGATGGTCTGGATGTGACGTTCGACATTCTCCACCGCACATCGCAGCGCTTCCACCTGCGCATCACCGAGGTGAAGATCGACGCCCGGCACCTTGCCGGCCACCGCCGAGCCTACCGGTCCGACGCCACAGAACGCTTCGAGCACAACAGGTCGCACAGCATCGACGTCAGCATCTGTCCCCGCCCTGTTCCCCCGTGAGTCCGTCATCCGCTGGGCCGCGGACACAGCATGCGCGGCGAGCAGAGCCGTTCGCTGCCGTGGCACGAACACTCCGGGCTGGACACTCAAACGCATCCCTGAGAAGTCGACCCAGCCGACGATCTGCTCGAGGGGCTCACCGGAAACGCGGCGGGCCACCAGTTCATCGAGATTCGGCTCCGAGTCGTCGTCATCAGGTCCGGCCGCCGCCTCGATGAGGATCGCCGCCTCGTCCTCGGCGAAGACACAGCCGGCCGCGCGCAGAGCAGGCACCGTCTCTGCCGAACGCAGTTCGGCCGACCGCGGGTCCGCGGACGCCGGAACGTCGACACCATCATCGGCATCGAAGCCTCCAGGCTTCTGGGGCTCAGGAAGCAGAGAGGACCTCGGTGCGGTACCAGTCGAGGCTCGTACCCGCTTCAAGATCACCGTCGTCGGTGAGCAGCAGAGTGCGCTGCGGGTCGAGCGGAACTACTGCGGCGAATTCGACGCGGGAGTCGCGCATCGCCTGGTCGAGGTTCGCGGTCTCGGAGCCGATCGTCACGCCGACGCCTTCGAAACGCGACCGGGTGACCCGAACGGAGGCACGCCCCGGCTCGACCGGTTCGTCTTCGATGGCGTGGAGAACCACTAAGTCTGAAGCAGAGTCAGACGGAGCTCCTGCTCGCAGATCCACGACTAGCCCGATCCGGGCGGCAGCAAGAACACCGAGCGCCCGCGCCAACGGCGGGACATCCTCGGCGAAGGTGAGCCGGGCACCGGATTCCGGAACAACGCCCATGGCACGGAGCACTCCGGCGAGCTTCGAACTGCGGTCGAGCACCTCGGCGCGGTCGAGCTCGACGGGAACGGACAGGGCCTTGACCAGGCGGGGATCCGTGACTTCCCGGCCGTCGACGAGCGGTTTCTCCGGAGCGGGTCCGGTCAGCACGATGTCTTCGGCCTTGCCCATCGCGATCGGAAAGTCGAGGAGTTCGTAAACCGGGTTGAGCGTGCCGGGATCGGTCGCGGTCGGGACCGCGAAGTAGTGGAAATCAGTCAACGGAGGCCATCACTTCGACGACGCGGTCGATGAACGCATCGACCTGGTCCTCGTTGTACGCCTTCTTGCCTTTTGCGGTCTTGAACAGCACGCGGCGGACCTGGTCGACGCTCATAGCCACGCCCTGCGTGAAGTACGAGTTGACCTTGTCGCACATGTCGTCGACCTGAGTGATGTCGTAGCCGATGACTCCGGGAGGAGGATTGTCGAAGCGCTCACCGGGCTCACGGACCAGGCGTCCCCGCAGGGACGCGGCCACACGGGTGAGTTCGGAGACCCAGGCGTCCTGACCGGACTGCGCGATGAGGCGGTCTCGGGCCTGCTTGGCGAATGCGTCTTCGAGACGATCGAGCGCGGCGTCGACGACGGCGACGTGGTAGCCCTTACGGACGAGATCGAAACCGACCGTGCGCACCGCCCGGGAGTCGAGGTCGCCGGGCTGCGGCGTCGGCCGTTCGAAGGACTCACGTGCACGCTTGAAGAAGCTGTCGACCTGCTTGGGGTCGTATCCGTTCTTCCAACCGGACATTCGAGGGAAAGTCGTGTCCGCCATGTCTCCTCCAGAAGCGAGTGGCTGTGGTGTTTCCACCATAATAGATGGAAGCCGCAGCAATTGCGTTGCCGCGGTCCGCAGTTGCCGAACCGGGCGTCGATCAGTCGGCTGCGGCGAGCTGTCCGCAGGCGCCGTCGATATCGGATCCGCGGGTATCGCGGATAGTCGTCGGAATGCCCTGATCGATGAGGCGGCGGACGAATTCGTCGGCGACCTCCGGTTCCGAGGCCGTCCACACCGACCCCGGGGTCGGGTTGAGCGGGATCGGGTTGACATGGACCCAGCCGCGTCCGCGGGCATTGAGCTTCTTGGCCAGCAGTTCCGCACGCCACGCGTGGTCGTTCATGTCCTTGATGAGCGCGTATTCGATGCTCACCCGCCGTCCGGTCACCTGGTAGTAGTTGTAAGCGGCGTCGATGGCCTCATCGGCCTTCCAGCGCGTATTGACCGGGATCATCTCATCGCGCAGTTCGTCATCGGGTGCGTGGAGGCTGAGGGCGAACGTGACGGGGATGTCTTCGGCGGCGAGTTTGTTGATGCCGGGCACGAGTCCGACCGTGGAGATCGTGATCCGCCTGGCCGACATGCCCAGTCCTTCGGGACTCGGTCCGACGAACCGGCGCACCGCGTTCATCACTCGCTTGTAGTTGGCCAGGGGTTCGCCCATGCCCATGAAGACGATGTTCGAGACCCGTTCGGGGCCATTCGCCGAGGCGGCCGTGGCCTCCCCGTCGAATGCGGCTTCTCCCGCCGCTTCGTCTTCGTCGGCTTCCGCGCCGAGCGCGGTCTCTCCGGCACCGGGCATATCCGACTTCGGGGCTTCGGCGAGTTCGCCGGCGGCGATGACCTGGTTGGCGCGCACGACCTGTTCGACGATCTCGGCCGTGGACATGTTCCTGGTCAGCCCCTGCTGACCGGTGGCGCAGAACGGGCAGTTCATTCCGCAGCCGCACTGGCTGGACACGCACAGGGTGACCCGGTTGCGGTACCGCATGAGCACTGATTCGACGAGAGCTCCGTCGAAGAGGCGCCACAGGAACTTGATGGTGTCGCCGTTCTCTGTGCGCAGGCGGCGCACTTCGGTGAGCAGGTGCGGGAAGAACCGTTCCTGGATCTCTGCCCGTCTGTCCTTGGGCAGGTCCGTCATCGCCTCGGTGTCGGTGACATAGTGGCTGAAGTAGTGGGTGGAGATCTGCTTGGCCCGGAAAGCGGGCAGTCCCATCTCCTTGACCGCGTCGACGCGTTCGTCCATCGTCATATCGGCCAGATGCTGAGGAGGCTGCTTGACCCGTGCGGACTTGAAGTTGAGAAGGGGACGGCCATCGCGCATCGGGGTCTTCGATGTCGTGCCGTCGGCATGTTCGACGACGGGCCTGGTCTGCCTTCTGCCTGCTTGAGAACTCACACGGCCATTGTCTCATGTTCGCTGCACGACTGTCGTGTGTGAGCCGCCACGTCGGGCAGGTGCGAACCGGACTGGGTCAGAGGCAGCCGGGCAAACGGCCTCGCGGGCCGATCAGAGGTAGCCGGGCAGGACCGAGAAGAGAACGAGCGCGACCGGGGCGGTCGGCAGGATCGAGTCGAGTCGATCCATGACACCGCCGTGGCCGGGCAGCAGGGTGCCCATGTCCTTGAGTTCGAGGTCGCGTTTGATCATCGATTCGCTGAAGTCGCCGAGAGTGGCGAAAGCGGGGATGACGGCACCGATGACCAGACCGGTCCAGAACGGAGCATCGACGACGGTGACGGCGAGGACCGTTGCGACCGCTGCGGCGAAGACGGTCGAGCCGAGGTAGCCTTCCCAGGACTTCTTCGGAGAGATCCTCGGAGCGATGGGGTGCTTGCCCCAGAGCACGCCGAAGACGTAGCCGCCGGTGTCGGAGGCGACGACCGCGGCAAGGAAGATGATGACGTAGAAGTTGCCGTCCGGCTGGGTGAGGATGTAAACGATGAAGCAGGCCATGAGGCCGACGTAGGTGAGAGCGAAGAGGGAGAGCGAGACGTCTTTGACTGCGTTCTTCCGGCGCTCGACCATCGTGAAGAGCATGACTGCCCCCGCACTGGCGGCGAAGGTCACCCAGAGTGCTTCGCGGCCACCGATGAAAGTCGCCACGACCATGCAGGCCGCCGACACCATGGTGGGCACGCGGGAGACGAGGGAGCCGGAACGTGACAGAGCGTTCGCGAGCTCCCACATTGCGGCGACGATGCCGACAAGGACGATGAAGAGGAACGAGATCGGCAAGAAGATCAGGGACGCGAGCACCACGCCGCCGATGAGCAGTCCCATGCCGATCGCGGCCGGCAGGTTGCGTCCTGCTCGACCATAATCCTTCGGTTCAGGTTCGGAATCGGCCGCAGCCGCCTCGGCGGTCGGATTCGACTCCGGGTCGTCAGGCGAATACGGCTTGTCCGAGTTGCGCAGATCTCGACGTTTGGGGAAAGGGGTCTCGACCCGTGCGGCCTCGCCTGACGGATCCGGCTCCCCGAGGGGAGCCGGATCTGTTGCGGGGCTGTCGGACCCTGTCACGGCGATCATCAGACCTCGAGCAGCTCAGCTTCCTTCTGCGCAAGCAGCTTGTCGACGTTTTCGACCTTGCTCTTCGTCAGATCGTCGAGCTCGGAGATGCTGCGAGTGACCTCGTCCTCGCCGGCTTCGCCGTCCTTCTTGATGCGCTCGAGAGTCTCCTTGGCGTGACGGCGGATGTTGCGGATGGAGACCTTGCCGTCTTCGGCCTTGCCCTTGACGATCTTGACGTATTCCTTGCGACGTTCCTCAGTGAGGTCCGGGAGGACGACGCGGATGACATTACCGTCGTTGGCGGGGTTCGCGCCGATGTCGGAGTTGCGCAGAGCGTTCTCGATATCGGTCAGCGTGCCCTTGTCGTAGGGGGTCACGAGAATCGTGCGCGCCTCGGGCGTCTGGAACGAAGCGAGCTGCTGCAGCGGCGTCGGTGCACCGTAGTAGTCGATCTCGATATCGGCGAACAGTGCGGGGTTGGCACGGCCGGTGCGGATCGACGCGAAGTCCTCCTGCGTGAATTCGACGGCCTTGTCCATCTTCTCTCTGGCTTCGGCCAGTGTCTCTTCAATCACGGTTGCCTCTTTCCCTCTTCTTAAAGCTTTGGGTTCATTCTATGGGCCATCACTGAAAAATGCCGCACCGAATCATCGCAGGGGTGTTCTCACCTGCGTGGATACCAGGCGGATGACCGCCTCGGTGGAGACGGTCCCCCGCCGTGAGGATCCGCCTGAGTTCAGCGTCGGACCGCCTCGGTGAGGGTGGGTCTCAGCGGACGACCGTGCCGATCTTCTCACCGATGATGGCCTTGCGCAGGTTGCCCTCGCCTTCCATGCCGAAGACGTGCATCGGCAGCTTGTTGTCCATGCACAGGCTGAAGGCGGTCGCGTCAACGACCTTGAGGCCGCGCTGCAGGGCGTCCTGGTAGCTGATCTCGGAGATCTTCTCGGCGTTCGGGTCGACCTTGGGGTCGGCGGTGTAGACGCCGTCGACACCGTTCTTGGCGATGAGGACCTCATCGGCATGGACTTCGAGTGCGCGCTGAGCGGCCACGGTGTCGGTGGAAAAATACGGGAGTCCGGCACCGGCGCCGAAGATGACGACGCGGTTCTTCTCCATGTGCCGCATGGCACGGCGGGGAATATACGACTCGGCGACCTGCGACATGGGGATCGCGGTCTGCACGCGGGTGTCGACACCCGTCTGTTCGAGGAAGTCCTGCAGCGCCAGGCAATTCATCACGGTGCCGAGCATGCCCATGTAGTCGGCACGGGTGCGGTCCATGCCGCGCTGGGAGAGCTCGGCTCCGCGGAAGAAGTTGCCGCCGCCGACGACGATGCTGACCTCGACATCCTCGGTGGTGGGGGCGACCTCGCGGGCGACAGCGGCAACGACGTCGGGATCGACGCCGATCTTTCCGCCGCCGAAGACCTCGCCGGAGAGCTTGAGCAGAACGCGGCGCCGATGGGTGCGCACTGCGCGACTGGCGTAGCTGGATTCGTGAACAGGGGTGCTAGTCATGGAGTCCTTCTTCCGTGCGGGCAGGTCTGTACCCGGTGGGATCGTCACTGTGATCGGGCGTCTGGGTCAGTTTAGCGAAAAACGGGGCCGGACCGATTGGTCCGACCCCGCTCCACGGGTGAGTTCTCACTCACTCGGTGAACCTGGGAAGCAGAGTTCTGTCTGCTTCACGGTCAGTGGTGTATCAGGCTCCGACGCGGTAGCGCAGGAAGCCGGTGGCCTTGACGCCGGCAGCCTCGAGCACCTTGGCCACGGACTGCTTGGGATCCTTGGCGAATCCCTGGTCGAGCAGGCAGTTCTCCTTGAAGAAGCCGTTGACGCGACCCTCGATGATCTTCGGCAGAGCCTGTTCGGGCTTGCCTTCGTTCTTCGCGGTGTCCTCGGCGATGCGACGCTCGTTCTCGACGAGGTCGGCAGGAACGTCTTCGCGGGAGAAGTACTTCGGGGCCATGGCGGCGATGTGCACGGCGACATCGTGTGCCACGGTCTCGTCGTCACCTTCGAATGCCAGCAGCACGCCGACCTGCGGGGGCAGGTCCTTGTTGGTGCGGTGCAGGTAGGAGGCGATCTTGGAGCCTTCGACACGGCCCACGCGACGCAGTTCGACCTTCTCGCCCAGCGAGGCACCGGATTCGGTGATGAACTGGGAGACGGGCTTGCCGTCGGTCTCAGCGGCGAGGAGTGCCTCGGCCGAATCGGCCTTGTTGGCCACGGCCAGCTCGAGGACCTCTTCGGAGAGCTTGACGAACGGCTCGGACTTCGCGACGAAGTCGGTTTCCGAGTTGAGCTCGATCATGGTGCCGACTCCGCCTTCGACGGAGGTCGCGACCAGACCGTCGGAGGTCGAGCGGCCTTCGCGCTTGGTGGCGCCCTTGAGGCCCTTGATGCGCAGGGCCTCCATGGCCTTCGTCTGGTCGCCGTCGGACTCGTCGAGAGCCTTCTTGACGTCCATCATTCCGGCGCCGGTCTTCTCGCGCAGTGCCTTGATATCAGCGGCAGTGTAGTTTGCCATTCCTTCTCCTCAGGATGGTGGAGTTAAACGAAATCAGGACTCGGTCGACTCGGTGGAGTCGGCGGCTTCAGCGGCCGGAGCAGCTTCAGCGTTCTCAGCGTCAGCCGCAGGCGCAGCCTCAGCAGCAGGAGCGGCTTCTTCGGCCGGGGCAGCAGCCTCGGTGCCGTTCTCGTCGGTCTTGCCTTCGAGGAGCTCGCGCTCCCACTCGGGCATGGGCTCGACGGCGGAGACGTTCTTCTCGCCGCTGGCGTCGTCCGAGGAGTGGCGGGCGATGAGGCCCTCGGCCACGGCGTCGGCGACAACGCGGGTCAGCAGCGAGACGGAGCGGATGGCGTCGTCGTTGCCCGGGATCGGGTAGTTGACGTCGTCCGGGTCGCAGTTGGTGTCGAGGATGCCGATGACCGGGATGCCCAGCTTCTTGGCTTCGTCGACCGCGAGGTGTTCCTTCTTGGTGTCGACGATCCAGACGGCCGACGGGGTGCGCTGCATGTCGCGGATGCCGCCGAGGGTCTTCTCGAGCTTGTCCTTCTCGCGACGCAGGATGAGCAGTTCCTTCTTGGTGTGCGAGGAACCTGCAACGTCGTCGAAGTCGATCTCTTCGAGTTCCTTGAGGCGGCGCAGACGCATCGAGATGGTCTGGAAGTTCGTGAGCATACCGCCGAGCCAACGCTGGTTGACGTAGGGCTGGCCCACGCGCTGAGCCTGCTCAGCGATGGATTCCTGGGCCTGCTTCTTGGTGCCGACGAAGAGGATCGAGCCGCCGTGGGCCACGGTCTCCTTCACGAATTCGAAGGCGTTGTCGATGTAGCCCAGCGACTTCTGCAGGTCGATGATGTAGATGCCGTTGCGCTCGGTGAAGATGAAGCGCTTCATCTTCGGGTTCCAACGACGGGTCTGGTGTCCAAAGTGAACGCCGCTGTCGAGCAGCTGGCGGATGGTGACGACGGCCATGCCGACGCCCTCCTTTCTGTGCACCCTCAGGGTGCTTTTACGTCACGCGCGCGTCGATCGTTCTCAAAGCGAACCCTAGAGGGTCCGCGCTGATTCGATCGACGGGATGCGTCGATGACATTTTCGGTTGATTCCTGGTACCCGGTTCGTCCGCCCCACAGGCATACCTGACGGCTGCCTGCACCATGGGAAGGAGAAGAATTCGGATACGCGTAGTCAGAAGACACGCTTCTGCTGGGCTTAAGTCTATCCCGGCTGGGCAAGTCATTTCCAATCGGGATCGATCCACCGCCGAGGCGGCCCACCGGGCCGTATCGTCGCATCGACTCGTGCGTCGACGGGTGGGGATCGATGGGTGCGGGCGAGCTCCGGAGCGCACGGTGCCGTCTGCCGTGGGGAGCCGGATCGCCATCGATTCGGTGCACTCGACCATCGCCTCCTGTGGACGGTCGCCGCACTCGAACGTCGTTGACTTGTGGATAGACGCGGCCCGTCCACAGTACTGATTCTTACGGGTGACCCGGTCGTGCCCCAGGGGGTTGCATGCTCCCATGACTCACTTCGCGTTCGACCGGCTCCGCCAGCTGTTCCATCTCCGAACGAGGCGATCAGGCCTCGGCTCACCACAGTCACTGCTCCTTGCCGTGATCATCGCAGCAGCCCTTGTGCTCACGGGCACTCCCCCGACGGCGAGCGCCACCCCCGGGGCTGCGTCGACACGGAAACAGGTCAGCCTTCAGAGGAGCGCAACGACGAACTGGGTCACCCCGGTGCCGGCGATGGAGATCATCGAAGCCTTCGACCCTCCGGACAAGCCGTGGCTCAAGGGGCATCGCGGAATCGACGTGCTCGCAGTCGAGGGCGAACCGCTGCGGGCACCGACGGAAGGGATGATCCGCTTTGCCGGCACGGTGGCGGGGACTGCGACCGTCAGCATCCTCACCGAGTCCGATCATGTGCTCACGTTTCAGCCGGCCGCGACGTCGTTGAAGAAGGGTAAGGGATTTGCTGCCGGCGAGAAGATCGGCACGGTGGGAAGCGGTGGCCACTGTCAGCGTTCGTGCCTGCATATCGGAGCATGGCCGGCCGCGAGCGATCAGAGGTACGTCGATCCGGGCAAGTTCTTCGGCCAGGAGCAGTCGGCACTTCTGCCGCTGTCACGGAAACCTGCGAAGGAGCCGAAAGGCGGCGGAGATTCGGCCACCTCCGGCGCCGGAGCGTGGGGCGGTCACAGCAACGGGCGTATTCCCGCCTCGGCGATGTGTCAGTTGGAGTCCGCCCCCGGGCAGATGCTGCGCTGCGATGCTCAAGCGGCTTTCGATCGGCTCTCGACGGCGTTCGAGGCTCGGTTCGGCGTCCCGATCTCGGTCACCGATGCTTACCGGGACTACGCCACGCAGGTGATCCTCAAACGGCGAAAGGGGCGGATGGCGGCGACACCGGGAACGTCGAATCACGGGTGGGCGCTGGCAGTCGACCTCGGCAGCGGGATCAATTCCTTCGGCACCGCGCAGCATCAGTGGATGCGGGCGAATGCGCCGAAGTTCGGGTGGATCCATCCCGGGTGGGCGCGACAGACTGGATCCCTGCCCGAGCCCTGGCATTGGGAGTTCCGCAAGTAGGCAGCCGCGGTCAGCTGGACGACGAACCGAGAGTCTCAGGCCCGCGGGTGCGCTCGGCGGTAGGTGTCCTGCAGCCGCTGCATGGAGACCTGCGTGTAGATCTGCGTGCTGCTCATTGTGGAGTGGCCGAGCAGCTCTTGGATCTGTCGCAGGTCGGCACCGCGGTCGAGCATGTGCGTGGCAGCCGAGTGTCGCAGTCCGTGCGGTCCGATGTCCGGGGAGCTGGGGTCGTCGGAGCCGTAGCGGTGAACGAGTTCGCGCACCTGCCGCGCGCCGATGCGTCCTCCTCGGACGCCGAGGAACAGTGCGTCGCCGCTTCGGGGACCGGCGAGCAGTTCACGGGCGGCCAGCCAGTCCTCAAGGGCTTGGCGAGCTGGAGTGCCGAACGGGACGCGACGTTCTTTGTTGCCTTTGCCGAGCACGGTGATCATCGATGCGCGGTGGTCGATGTCGCTGCGGTCGAGTCCGGTCAGCTCCGAGACGCGGACCGCGGTGGCGTAGAGCATTTCGAGGATTGCGGCATCGCGAATGCGTTTGGCCGCATCGAGGGGATCGTTCTTGCCGTGCTGTGCGGAATCACCCGTCGTGGAGTCGCCTGTATCCGTGTCGGTGGGGGCGGACCCATCCGACTGTGAAGACCTGGTGTCGCGTTGAGCACCGCGGGATCTTTCGGCAGCGGAGATGAGGTCGGCGGCTTGCTGAGGTTTGAGCACCGTGGGTAGGCGGGAGTCCTTCTTCGGAGTCCGCAGACGGGCGGCCGGGTTGTTCGGCAGTCCCAGATTGCTCACACCGTAGGCGAAGAAGGAGCGCACGGCAGCGATCTTGCGAGCCACCGTCGATTTCGCGGCACCGGCATCGTCGAGGGCGATGAGCCAGGACCGCAGATCATCGAGTTCGACAGCAGCGATGTCGATCCGTGCGCCGGATGACTTCGCGGACTGTCCGTCTCCGCTCCCCAGTCGGAGCTTCGTCGAGTGCACGGCGTGATCGAGGAAGTCGGAAACGTCGGAGACGTAGGCTCGGGCGGTGTGTTCGGAGACGTCACGAGACCACAGGTGGTCGGCATAGCCGGACACCACCTCGGTGACGGTCGATGATGTGCTCACGTCCCCAGGATACGCGGGTGGATGTGCACAATCATGGAGCCGGAGTGCAGCCGCGCGTACATCGCCGGACAGGCCGATCGGTTGGCGCAGTGTTCAGCCACCCGGTTTCCGCAGCTTCACCCATCCGGTGTCACGGCGTGCGGCCAATCCGGCCAGGTCGAGCGCAGTGAGAGAGTTGAGCGCATCCGCGATCGTCAGCCCTGCCCGGGAGGCGATGGTGCCGACGTCGAGCGGCTTCGACACGGTCAGCGCATTCAGACAGATCTTCTCCCGCTCGTCGAGCCCTTCGCGGGGATCGAGAGACGGCGGGCGTTCTCCACTCCCCGCAGCAGCACTGAGCACGGCCGTGTCGAAGAGTGCCGGGGTGTCATCGTCCATGAGCGCGATGACATCGTCGCTGCAGGTGACGAGTTCCGCTTCGTGTTCGCGCAGGAGCTTGTGTGCTCCGGTCGAGGACGCCGAGTACACGGACCCGGGGAAGGCCGCGACCTGGCGGGAGAGTTCGAGGGCATGCCGGGCGGTGTTGAGTGCCCCGCTGCGCCACCCGGCTTCGACGATGACGCTCACCTGCGCCGAGGCTGCGATGAGTCGGTTGCGCAGCAGGAACCGGTGGCGCATCGGCGTCATTCCGGGTGCGGTCTCGGACACGATGGCACCGGTGGCGAGGATCTGTTCGAACAGGTCGGCGTTCGCCGCCGGGTAGAAGCGGTCGACTCCCCCGGCCATGATTGCCACCGTCGGTGCTTCCCGGGCAATGGCGGCACGGTGGGCGGCCGCGTCGATGCCGAACGCACCGCCGGATACGACGGTTATTCCTCGAGCCGCAAGATCCCACGCGAGGTCAGAGGCGCATTTGGTTCCGTAGTTGCTGGCGGCTCTGGCCCCGACAACGGCAACGGCACGATTCAATGCGGCCCTGAGGGACGCCGACCCTCTCACCCATAGACCCAGTGGCGCGGCAGGGCCGAGATCGTCGAGCATTCGTGGCCACTCATCGTCGTCGGGAATGACCAGTCGGCCGCCGATTCTCGCGATCTTGTCCAGATCGTTCCCGACCGCGTCGGCTTCCCCGGCTCGCACGGCCCACCGGTCGATGGTCGCTGACATCTGACCGTGTTCGGCCGCCTCGGTGCCGGTGTCAGCCAGACCTTGGACAGCATTGTGAGCGGTGGTCTCACCGCGACCGACGGCGGTGATGATCGCCAGCGCGGCGACCGGGCCGATTCCGTCGACGAGCCGTTTGAGCAGTCCGTCGCCTGGCTCACCGATGCGCAGCAGTGAGGCGATGGCCATGCGTACGTCCTCATGTGTGTTCACGGTCAGGACTCCTGTGTCCGCAAGGCGAGCGCCATTCTCATCGTGTCGGGGTCGGGACCCTGCTTTCCCGCCAGGTCGGCCAGAGTGGATGCGACCCGCAGCACCCTGTCATAGCCGCGCATGGTGATCCGACCCGTATCGAGTGCCCGGTCCAGGTCCGTCAGGTCAGTCGGTGTGAGTGCGAAGTGTTCGCGCAGCCAGGTTCCGGGCGCTTCGGCGTTGAGCCTCCAGTCGCAGCCGGCGAAGCGTTGCGACTGTCGCTTCCGCGCGTCGAGCACGCGGGCGGCCACCGTGGTGCTGGTCTCCTGGTCCCCGCCGAGCCGGATGTCGGCGGGAGAGACGGGGAAGAGCTCGAGTTGCAGGTCGACGCGGTCGAGCAGCGGTCCGGAGAGCCGATTGCGATAGCGGCGTTTGTCCAAAGGGGTGCACCGACAGTCCCCGCCGGCGCCGGCCATCCCGACTCCGCAGGGGCAGGGGTTTGCGGCCATGATGAGCTGGAAGGATGCCGGAAGCACCATCGATCCCCAGGCACGGTGGATGTGGACGCGACGGGATTCCATCGGCTGTCGCAGGGCTTCGAGCACATCGCGTGAGAATTCGGGTGCCTCATCCATGAACAGCACCCCGCGGTGGGCGCGGCTGAGGACTCCGACCGTTCCGGGGCGGCGTCCGCCGATGAGCGCCGAGGCGGTGCTGCGGTGGTGGGGTGCCTCGAACGGCGGGCGGTGATCGAGTCCGTCGCTGCCGTCGAGTTCTCCGCGCAGGGAACGGACGGTGGCGACTTCGACGGCTTCGCCGTCGTTGAGCGGCGGCAGGATTCCGGGCAGGCATTGGGCCAGCAGGGTCTTACCCGCTCCGGGTGTGCCGCGCATGAGCAGGTTGTGGCCACCTGCCGCGGCAACCTCGAGACCGAATCGCCCTTCGGCCTGTCCTTGGACCTCGGAGAGGTCATGGAGTTCCGGGCTCACGGGGACGGGCCGATCCATCTCGAGGACCGCCGGCAGTGCGGGGACGGCCATCGATCCACCATAGGCATTGACGACCTCGGCCAGCGAGGCGACCGGAAGGACTCTTGCCCGTCCGATCAGCCTCGCTTCGTCGGCATTGCCGATGGGGACGACGAAGCGGTCGAACCCAGCTTGCAGCGCGGTGTGCAGGGACGGGAGCACCCCGGTGACGGGACGGATTCTGCCGTCGAGCCCGATCTCACCACAGTGGATGACGCTGCCGGTGTCGTCGTTGGTGATCAACGAGAGTGCTCTGAGCACGGCGACGGCGATGCCGAGGTCGAATCCGGTGCCGATCTTCGGCACCGTTCCCGGGGTGAGGTTGATGGTCAGGTGTTCGGTGGCGACGGGTTTGCCGAGGTAGGCCAGGGCCGCACGGAGGCGTTTGCGTGATTCGCTCACCGAGGCATCCGGCAGTCCGACGATGTCGATTCCCGGCAGACCGGCGCTGACGCTGGCTTCGATCGACACGATCTTCCCGGTCAGCCCCCACAGGGCCACGGCAGAGGCCCTACCGATGATGTGCGCCGAGGATGTCGGTTCGACTTCGTCGGCCCCGGCTGACTCGACCAGCTCCGGCGGCTCGACCGGCTCTGGTGATTCGACCGGCGGTTCCTCCCGTCCCAGGGTCTCCTCGCTCACGAGTCGACCTGGATGTTCGGGCAGTGGAAGTACTGCACGCGCGGTTCCATGATGATCCCGAGCGCGTCGATGCGTGTGGCCGGAAAGTATGCGTCTTGCCCGCTCAGCCAGATCCCTGCCAATGTGCGGATGCGGGCGAGCTTGGTTCGGGTCACTGCCTCCAGCGGTGATCCGAGCATCGCGGTGCGGCGCGTCTTGACCTCGACGAAGACCGCGGTGTCACCGTCGCGGGCGATGATGTCGAGCTCTCCTCGTGCGCACCGGAAGTTGCGTTCGAGAATGACGAGTCCAGCGTCTTCGAGAAACGCAGCGGCAAGGTCCTCTCCCCTGCTGCCGAGCGCCTGCTTGCGCAGGCCCTTCACGGTCCGTGTGGTCTTCGACGTTCGTGTCCGACCGGGTGTTCGTATCCGTCCCATGCTGGTCAGATGACCATGCTGGCCTTGCCTCGGGGAAGAGCAGAAAAGGGTCCTGTGGAAGAGGCCGACTCATCCACAGGAGTTCTACGTTCGAGTCAGTGCCGCGTCCACAGCGATCGGTGCAGGAGTGCGTGAGCCCGGGATTCGTCTGCGAGTTGAAAAAACGGCCTCAGCCGCGGATCGCCGTCGGCGGTTCGAGATCGGACTTCGCGATCTCTTCGATGTTGACGTCCTTGAACGTCAGCACGTGCACGGTCTTGATGAACCGTGCCGACCGGTAGCTGTCCCACACCCACGCGTCGCGCAGGGTGAGTTCGAAGTACACGTCGCCGGCGTCGTTGTGAGCCTTGAGGTCGACGTGGTTGGCGAGGTAGAACCGGCGCTCGGTCTCGACGACATAGGCGAAGAGACCGACGACGTCCCGGTATTCCTTGTACAGCGCAAGCTCGAGTTGTGCTTCGTAGTCGTCAAGATCATCGGCGCTCATGACAGGCCCTCCTTCGCTCCTGAGTCCGCGGTCAGGCGGAAGCTTCTCCGGTGGTGGATGCTGGGTCCGAGTTCGGTGATGCCCTGTCGGTGCTTCACCGTCCCGTATCCCACGTTCGATTCCCAACCATAGTGCGGATGGGCCTCGGCGAGTGCGATCATCGTCTCGTCGCGTGCCACTTTCGCCACGATGCTCGCCGCCGCGATAGCCGGAACGGAGCCGTCCCCCTTGATCACGGTGCGCACAGGCGGCAGTTCGAGGTCGGCACAGTCACCGAATGTCCCCAGGCAGTCGAGGGTGAGTGGGGCCGAGAGCCAATCGTGTCGACCGTCGAGGAGCACCATCGTCCGGTCCGGGAATTCCCTCGCCGGGGCGGCCGTTCCGTTGACATCGGCACCTCCCGAACCGTTCCTTTCGGAACCGCCCGAACCGTGCCCGTCGGAACGTGCGCCCGCCCATTCGCGCAGCATCGAGATTATGGCGCGACGTCCGGCGAGGTTGAGCGCCATCGTCATCCCCACCTCGTCGAGTTCGGCCGGCGTCGTCGACCCCACTGCCGCGGCAGTCGCCCACAATCGCACACGTTCGGTGGCCTCCTGCCTCGACTGCGCGCTCAGCTGCTTCGAATCATGGATGCCGACGGGCACTTCGGCGGCGGTGAGGGTGCGCAGATCGAACAGGGCGACACCGACGCTGACGGGCCCGGCCAGGGCGCCACGGCCCACCTCGTCGACGCCGATGACGTAGTCGAATCCCTCGCTCAGCAGTTCCCGTTCGACGCTGAGGTCGGTCAGTCCACGTGCGGCCATCAGTTCCCGCTGAGTCCCTCGGCGGTGTCCGGTACGTCCGCGAAGACCTTGTCGGGTGTGGAGACCCAGCTGAAGTGCTTGAACGGCCAGTTGATGAGGAACACGGTGCCGACGACGTCGTCTTCGTCCACGAAGGGGTCGGTGTCTGTGTGGTACCGGGAGTCGGCGGAGTTGCTGCGGTTGTCGCCCATCACCCAGTAATGGCCTTCGGGCACTGTGACTTCGAATTCGACCTCCGAGGGGGCGGTGCCCTCATCGAGATAGGTTTCGTCGATCGGTTCGCCGTTGACCAGCAGGCGTCCTTCGGCATCGCAGCATTTGATCGTGTCGCCGCCGACGCCGATGACGCGTTTGATCAGCTGGTTTCCCGAGTCCGCGGGGGCCAGGCCGATGAATTCGAGGACCGGGTTGGGCGTGTATTCGGCGGTCTCAGCGGCCGAGAGCCAATGGTCCGGGTCATCGAAGACGATGATGTCGCCACGGTCTGCGGGTCCGAAGCGGTGAGCCAGCTGGTTGACGAGCACCCGGTCATCGACCTGCAAGGTCGTCATCATGGATTCGGACGGGATGTAGAAAGAACGGACGACCCACGTCTTCAGTGCCGTCGAGATGAGCAGGGCGACGACGATGATCGCCAGGGTCTCCAGCAGACCGCGCGCGAACCGTTTCGAGGCGGGCGGCGGGGAAGCTTCGGATTCGCTTGTCATTCGTTCGCTTTCACATCGGACCAGGAGTGCGGCTGTGGACTGAACCGAGCGTATCAGCACGACTCTCGCCCCACACTCAGCCGCAGCGCAGTTCCGTGCGAACACTCAGTCGATCGAGGACCCGTGCCCGATCACAGGGCCGATGATCCGATCGGTGGGGATGAATCCCCCACCGGGCCGACCCAGCAGCGACCGGGAGTCGGCGGAGTCGTTGCGGTTGTCGCCCATCACCCACATGGTGCCCTCGGGGACTTCGATGGAGAATTCCACCGCCGAGGCGGGGGTCGGCGCATAGTCTTCGCTCAGAGGCTTGCCGTTGAGCAGCAGACGGCCCTTCGCGTCGCAGCATTCGAGGCTGTCACCGCCGACGGCGATGACGCGTTTGACGTAGTAGACGTCCCGAGGGCCGAGTCCGACCCAGGAACCGATCTTCTGCAGAGGAGTGGGCAGCGCATCGTCGACGAACGATCCGCGGCCGTCGAAGACGACGATGTCTCCGCGTTGGAGATCTCCGCTCAGGGCGTCCGGGCGCCACACCGTGATCGAATCATCGACCTTGAGCGTAGGCTCCATCGAGGCACTCGGAATGGTGAAGCGCTGGATGACGAATCCGCGGACCGATCCGCCGAGCACGATGATGACGACGACGATCGCCACGATCGCCTTCCAGAACCGTGCCGAAGACAGAAGACGCGACCCGAAGGTCGCGTCTTCATGTCTGTTCGGCACCGTGTGATCACCGCCCACAGTGCCGGGCAAATCAGGCCTTTTCGCGGATGCGAGCAGCCTTGCCGCGCAGTTCGCGCAGGTAGTACAGCTTCGCACGGCGCACGGCGCCGCGGGTGAGGACCTCGATCTTGTCGACGTTGGGCGAGTGCACCGGGAAGGTACGCTCCACACCGACGCCGAAGCTGATCTTACGGACGGTGAAGGTCTCGCGAACGCCGTCGCCCTGGCGACGGATGACGATTCCCTTGAAGACCTGGATACGCGAGCGGGAACCTTCGATCACCTTGACGTGAACGTTGAGGGTGTCGCCCGGACGGAATTCGGGAACGTCAGACTTCAGCGAGGCTGCATCTACAACATCGAGCTTCTGCATTGTGGTATCTCCTGTGGCCTCTGCTTCAGGTCGAGGACACGCATATCGGACCGGTGTTCCGGTAACTGGATCGTCTGTCGGGATCTCTCCCCGTCGACCCGCCGATTCGATGCGACGGGCCACCGTGGGCACTCATCCCCCTGAAGCAGGTGAGTGCCAACAAACGCGACGCTCTATTCTGTCACGGTTGAGCGCTCAGACTCAAACCGCTCGAGCGCCGCCAGGTCGTCTTTGCTCAGGTCATCGAGCTTCTCGAGCAGATCCGGTCTGACATCCGCGGTGCGTTCGAGACGTCGGTCACGTCGCCACCTGGCGATCGCGGCGTGGTTGCCGCTGAGCAGGATCTCGGGCACTTCGCGTCCGCGCCAGGACGCCGGCTTCGTATAGATCGGGTATTCGAGCAGTCCGTCTTCGTGGCTCTCCTCGGTCAGCGATGCGGGGTTTCCGATGACGCCGGGGATGAGGCGGCTGACCGCTTCGATCATCACCATCGAGGCGACTTCACCGCCGTTGAGGACATAGTCGCCGATGCTCATGGGCAGCAGGTCGAAGTGCTCCCCGGCCCAATCGATGACGCGCTGGTCGATTCCTTCGTAGCGTCCGCAGGCGAAGACGAGGTGGTCGCGGGCGGCGAGATCCTCGGCGATGCGCTGGTCGAACACCTGCCCGGCGGGGCTCGGCACGATGAGCGTCGGCTTGCCTCCGGCTGCCGGACCGGCGGTCCGAGCCCCGTCCGCACCTTCTCCCACCGCAGCGCTGCCGCGTTCCGCGAGGATGTGCTCGAGAGCCAGCGCCCAGGGTTCGGCCTTCATGACCATTCCCGCTCCCCCGCCATAGGGCGAGTCATCGACGGTGTTGTGCCGGTCGAAGGTGAAGTCCCGCAGGTCGTGGACGCCGAGGCTCAGCTGACCACGATCGACGGCCTTGCCGATGAGCGAGAGCTGCAGTCCGGCGAGATATTCGGGGAAGATCGACACGATATCGATCGACATCTGCGGTCCGCCCGCCGCGGCGGGGGTCGCACCCTGGGTCACCAAGTCCGTTGCGATAGCCTCGGTGGGAGTGGCGCTGCCATTCATCGGAAACGGTCCGCTCATTCGGCGTCGAAGAGGCCGGCGGGCGGGGTGACGGTGACGCGTCCCGATTCGATGTCGACGTCGGGCACGATCTCGGTGACGAAGGGGATGAGCACAACGTGTCCGGCGGTGTGCTTCATGTGGAGCAGATCCTGGGCGGTGCCGTTCGTGACGTCGACGATCTCGCCGACGAGGGCGTCGTTCTCGTAGACCTTGAGGCCGATGAGGTCGTCGAGGTACCAGGCGTCGGTTTCGTCTTCGTCCTCATCCGCTTCGGCGAGGATGAGGGTGTTGCGGATCTCCTCGGCGCGGTTGCGGTCGGGGACCTCGTCGAAGGCCAGGAGCAGGCGGTTGCGATGCCACCTCGCCGACTTCAGCGTCAGCTCTCCGATATCGGGATCGGTGGCGAAGGTCGCCCCTGGATTGAGCCGGTCCTCGGGTCGGTCGGTGCGCACCTCGACGGTGAACTCGCCCTTGATTCCGTGCGGCTTGCCCAGCCGGGCGATCACCGTGTCCATACTGCTCCTCGAAGTCTGCTGTCGCTGTCTGTCCGGCCGGCCCTGCGCCCGGGTGACTGCGTTTCTGCGATCTGACGGCGGGCCGCCGTGTTCTGGCACCAGTGTAGTCGGCGACGGTTAGGTGAATGCATGAGAGGGGATGCAGCGCATGTGCACTGCATCCCCTCTCGGATGTTGGATTTACGCCTCGATGAGGTCCACTCGCACCGACTCACGGCCGGCCAGCGAGTTCATCACGGTGCGCAGGGCCTTGGCGGTCCTGCCTGCACGGCCGATGACCCGGCCGAGGTCTTCGGGGTGAACCCGGACCTCGAGGGTGGTGCCGCGCTGCGAAGAACGCGAACGAACGGAGACGTCGTCGGGATGATCGACGATTCCGCGGACCAGATGTTCGAGCGAATCAGGCAACATCTCAGGCTTCAGCGCTTTCTTCAGCGGCCTCAGGTGCGGCTTCGGCTGCTTCCTCGCCCGGAGCCTCGGCAGTTTCAGCGGACTTGCCGCCCTTCTGCGTGATGGCTTCCTTGATCACCGATTCGGCGTTGGGGGCCACGTAGGCTTCCTTCTCCGGCTGCGGCTTCACGGTGTTGACCGCTTCGCCTTCGCCGGTGAACTTCTGCCAGTCACCGGTGAGCTTGAGCAGAGCCTTGACCTGGTCGCTCGGCTGTGCGCCGACGCCGAGCCAGTACTGTGCGCGCTCGGAGTCGATCTCGATGACCGAAGGCTCACGGGTCGGGTGGTAGATGCCGATCTGTTCGATGGCCTTACCGTCACGACGGGTCTTCGAGTCAGCGACGACGACGCGGTAGAAGGGTGCACGGATCTTGCCCATGCGGGTCAGACGAATTTTGACTGCCACTTTAGTGGTGTCTCCTTTTGTGTTCTGTGTGCACAGCTGTACCAGAAGAATCGTGGGGTTGATCTGCTGGAAGCCGCGGCTCGGACTATCACTTCGGCGCGGATGAGAGGGCCCGGACCGAGAGCAAAAGTACAAGAGTCAATTGTGCCAGAAGGCTCTACTTCTTGCCACCTGGGAAGATTCCGCCGAAGCCCTTGGGCAGGTTCGCCGGATCGAATTCCTCGTCCTTGCCCAGATCGACTCCGCCGAAGGCCGAGCCGACCGGGTCCTGGGTCTTGCCCGCCTTCTTGTCAGCCAGCGCCTGCGCCTCCTGCGCACGCTTGGCCGGGTTGCCCGACTGACCGCCCTTGCGGCCCTTCTTCTTCCCTGCGGGTTTCTTCTTCTTGCCACCCGCGGCACCAGGCATTCCGCCCATTCCGGGCATCTGCGGCATACCTCCGCCGCCGGGCATTCCGGGCATTCCGCCGCCGCGGGTCATCGACCGCATCATCTTCTGCGCTTGGGTGAAGCGCTCCATGAGCTGGTTGACCGCGGTGACCGTGGTGCCGGCGCCCTTGGCGATGCGGGCACGGCGGGAGCCGTTGAGGATCTTCGGGTTGGAGCGCTCCTGGGGTGTCATCGATCTCACAATCGCTTCGACCCGGTCGACCTCGCGCTCGTCGAAGTTCGCCAGCTGCTCCTTGTACTGGCCCATACCGGGCATCATGCCCAGCATCTTCTTCATCGAGCCCATCTTCTTCAGGCCCGCCATCTGCGTGAGGAAGTCGTTGAGGTCGAAGTCCTCGCCGGATTCGACCTTCTTCTTGAGCTTCTCGGTCTCTTTTTCGTCGAAGTTCTTCTCGGCCTGCTCGATGAGCGTCATGATGTCGCCCATGTCGAGGATCCGGTCGGCCATCCGGTCCGGATGGAACTGCTCGAAGTCCTTCATCGATTCGCCCGTGGAGGCGAACATGATCGGCTTTCCGGTCACCTCGGCGACGGACAGCGCGGCACCACCACGGGAGTCACCGTCGAGCTTCGAGAGCACGACACCGGTGAAGTCGACGCCGTCGAGGAACGCCTCGGCGGTCTTCACCGCGTCCTGACCGATCATCGCGTCGATGACGAAGAGGACTTCGTCGGGGTTGACCGCGCTGCGGATGTCCGCGGCCTGCTGCATGAGCTCCTCGTCGATGCCGAGGCGACCGGCCGTATCGACGATGACGACGTCGTGGAGCTTGGACTTCGCGACCTCGATCGAGTCGGTGGCGACCTGGATCGGATCGCCGACGCCGTTGCCCGGTTCCGGGGCGAAGACCACGGCACCGGCACGTTCGCCGACGATCTGGAGCTGGTTGACGGCATTGGGACGCTGCAGGTCGGCCGCGACGAGCATCGGCCGGTGTCCCTCGGACTTCAGCCAGTGTGCGAGCTTTCCTGCCAGGGTGGTCTTACCGGCACCCTGGAGACCGGCGAGCATGATGACCGTCGGCGGCCGCTTGGCGAAGTTGAGTCGACGGGTCTGCCCGCCGAGGATGCCGACGAGTTCGTCGTTGACGATCTTGACGACCTGCTGGCCGGGGTTGAGTGCGCCCGAGACCTCCTCGGACAGGGCGCGTTCCCGGATTCGGCCGGTGAAGGCACGCACGACAGGCAGGGCGACGTCGGCGTCGAGCAGGGCACGTCTGATCTCACGGATGGTGGCATCGACGTCGGCTTCGGACAGCCGGCCTTTCCCGCGCAGATTCTTGAAAGTCGCGGTGAGCCTGTCGGACAGAGAGTTAAACACGTACAAGCCTTCTTCACGATGGTGTGGTCGACTCTCTAGACTAGCAACTCCCCCGTGCCGGGCTGAAACCAAGAGTGCTGACACTGCCCCGTGACCCCTCGCCGAGGTGGCGCTGGCCTTCCCGTATTCGTCAATTGCCGAACGCCGAGGCGGCACAAATGCTTCACCTGCGCGTGGAACGGCCGATCGCCTCGGCGGGGTGGTCTGCTTCCACCCTGCCGAGGCGATCAATGAGCACGACGTCGCACTCTCCCCCGTTCACGCGGCCGGCGAGACCCACCGGCCGCCTGGACGGGCGTCTGTTGGGGTCACCGGAACGAGTAGGCCTGCTCGGCGTGTTCGAAGGTGTCGATTCCCTCGAGTTCCTCCCGCGGGTCGATCCGCAGCCCCATCGTCGAGCGCAGGACCAGGGAGATCGCGAGCGTGACGAGACCGGCGAAGACGATGGCCACGAGACAGGCGAGCACCTGTGCAACGAGGAGTTCGAGTCCGCCTCCGTAGAAGAGACCGGCCGGTCCGTCTTCGTTGGGGAAGGCGAAGAACCCGATCATCACGGTGCCAATGATTCCGGCGACGAGGTGGACGGCCACGACATCGAGCGCATCGTCATAGCGCAGACGGTTCTTCGCTTCGACGGCGAAGATCGCACCGGCGCCTGCCGCGATTCCGATGAGGATGGCCGCATAGGGATCGACGTTCGCACACGCCGGGGTGATCGCGACGAGGCCGGCGATCGCTCCCGAGACGCTGCCGATGCTGCTCGGTCGCGAGGCCCGCAGTCGTTCGATCATGATCCAGGTGATCATGCCGGCGGCAGGTGCTGCCAGCGTGTTGATCCAGATGAGTCCGCCCTGTTCGATGGTGGTGGCGGCACCGCCGTTGAAGCCGAACCAGCCGAACCACAGCAGGGCCGCACCAAGCACGGTGATCGGGATGTTGTGCGGCTTGTGCGGGGTCGAGAAGCGGGCACGACGACCCATGACGACGACGAGCACGAGGGCGGAGATGCCGGCATTGATGTGGACGACCGTGCCTCCGGCGAAGTCGATGGCCGGCCCGAACAGACTGCCGATCGCACCGGATTCGCTGAGCAGTCCGTCTCCCCAGACCATGAACGCCAGGGGGCAGTACACGAGGGTCACCCACGCGGCGGAGAAGACCAGCCAGGTGGAGAACTTCGCCCGGTCGGCGACCGCGCCGGCGATGAGGGCGATCGCGATCATCGCGAACGTCGAACCGTAGCCGATGGAGATCAGCGAGGCCGGGTCGTTCGCGACCGAGCCGGTGAGTCCGAGTTCGGACAGCGGATTGCCGACGATTCCGGCGATCGAGTCACCGGAGCTCAGTCCGTAGCCGAAGAGGACCCAGACGAGTCCACCGACGGCCATCGCGGAGAAGACCATCATCATCATATTGATCGCCGAGGTGATCCGCGTCATTCCTCCGTAGAAGAACGCCACCCCGGGGGTCATGAGCAGCACCAACCCCGCGGCGACCATCATCCATACATTCACTGCATCGAGTTCCATGTCGTCTCTTTCGTGTCTCGGCCGGTTCCGAATCGAACCGGGCAGACACAGTCTGCATGACACATGTCACAGTGGTGAGTCGTCAATGTTTCCGGAATGTGACGAGCCTGGTCTCACCCTGCGAATATGCGGGTGAGACCAGGCTCGAAGAATGCGCGGGATCAGTTGCGCGACAATGCAGTCGGGACTGCTGAGCGTTCAATCAGCCCTCAGTCGAGCAGGGCGTCGACGAACCCTTCGGCGGTGAATGGCGCCAGGTCGTCCGCGCCTTCGCCGAGGCCGATGAGTTTGACCGGCACCCCGAGTTCACGCTGGACGGCAACGACGATTCCGCCCTTCGCTGTGCCGTCGAGCTTGGTGAGCACGATCCCGGTGATGTCGACCGCCTCGGCGAAGACCTTCGCCTGCTGCATGCCGTTCTGACCGGTGGTCGCATCGAGGACGAGGAGCACCTCGTCGATCTCGTGGCCCTCCCCCAGCGGTCGGGTGGCCACTCGTTTGACCTTGCCGAGTTCGTCCATGAGTCCGCGTTTGTTCTGCAGACGTCCGGCGGTGTCGATGAGGACGACGTCGGAACCGTCGGCCTGTCCCTTCTCGACGGCTGAGTAGGCCACCGAGGCGGGATCGGCGCCTTCTTCCTTGCGCACGGTTTCGACGCCGACACGTTCACCCCATGTGGACAGCTGTTCGGCCGCGGCGGCGCGGAAGGTGTCCGCGGCGCCGAGCAGCACGGACTTGTCCTCAGCGACGAGCACGCGGGCGATTTTGCCCACCGTCGTCGTCTTCCCGGCACCGTTGACCCCGACGACGAGGATGACCGAGGGGTCGCCGTCCTTGCCGGTATCGGCGAGCGAGCGGTCCATCGTCGGATCGACGAGTTTGATGAGCTCTTCGCGCAGCAGCCCGCGGACCTCTTCGGGATCCCGGGTGCCGAGCACCTTGACGCGTTCGCGCAGGCGGTCGACGAGCTCGGTCGTCGGTTCGACGCCGACGTCGGCGAGGATGAGCGTATCCTCGATCTCCTCCCAGGCGGACTCGTCGAGATTGTCACGGGAGAGGAGGTTGAGCAGTCCGCGCCCGAGCCCGCTGTTCGACTTCGCCAGGCGCTCACGCAGGCGGACGAGGCGGCTGGCCGGTTCGGTGGGGACCTCGGAACCGCGCGCTTCGGCTTTGTCCTTCTCGACCGCCTCGGCGACGTCATCGATGCTCAGCTCACCGGTGACCTCCGCATCGATGCCGCGTCTGTCATCGAGGCCCTTCTTGCGCGCGTTGACGCGCAGCGAGATGCCCACGCCGACGACGAGAGCGAACACGATCGCCGCGACGATGAGCAAGATGATCGGCTGATCCATGGTTCTTCCGTCCTCCTTTGAGTGCCGCCGTTCGGGCCGCCCGCACTCGAGTTCCCGGACTCTTCCGGTGGTGTCAGTGTGTCGGTGAGCGCGCCGGAATCAGTCGGCGCGGTCTCCATTGTCGCGGGCCTCGACCACTCGAGGCCGCATGGGTCTCAGGTCAGGATCCGCGGCTGCCGAAGAGCAGCCCGGCGGTGGTCTTCCACCCTGTTCCCGACTCGGGGATCTTCCAGTGGCGGGTGCGCGGGCGGACCGTGATGAGCGAGGGCGCGGCATGGCGTCGGGGCTGCGGCCGGAGCACATAGGAGTGATCGCGGATCGCGGTCACCGCCGCCTGTTCCCTGGTCGCCAGGTGCGAGGTGCCGTCATCATGGCCGAAGAATTCGTGGACTTCGTCGTCGTAGCCGGTCCACTCGGGCGGCAGACGGAATCGCTGCACGTCGGAGGAGTATCGCAGGCGTCCTTCGGCGCGCAGGCCGGGCAGAGCCACGAGAAGGACGACGACGAGTGCCAGGGCGAAGGAGATCGCGAGTCCGACGATGATGACAAGTACCGAATTCATGCCCTCGAGCCACCTCGCAGTACAGCAGCCTCGGCCATGGACGTCCCGCTCCTCACGTTCTTCGAATACCTGTGTCTCGGCCCAAGTCTATAGTCCCCGGACACGACTATTGTGCTCGCCCGCCGTGCGGCAGTTGCAAAATTCCCTGGGACTGTCCTGGGCATCACCGTCAAACGGCCTTGTGCCCCAGCGGCGGGCCTGCCACCTCGGGCGCGCCGGCCGAAGAGCGGACTGCCGATCACGGGATCCGCTGCGATATGACTTTCGACACCCCATCGCCGTGCATCGTCACTCCGTAGAGGGCATCGGCGATCTCCATCGTCCGCTTCTGGTGGGTGATGACGATGAGCTGCGAGGAATCCTGCAGCTCCTTGAACACCGTGAGCAGGCGCGAGAGGTTGAGATCGTCGAGGGCCGCCTCAACCTCGTCCATGACGTAGAACGGGCTCGGCCGAGCTTTGAAGATCGCGACCAGCATGGCCACAGCCACCAGCGACCGCTCCCCTCCGGAGAGCAGAGACAGACGCTTGACCTTCTTGCCGGCCGGGCGAGCGTGCACGTCGACGCCGGTGGTGAGCATATCGTTCGGATCGGTCAGGCTCAGTGCGCCTTCACCGCCGGGGAACAGACGCGAGAAGATGTCCTCGAACTCCCGCGCCGTATCGGCATAGGCTTCCGCGAAGACGCGTTCGACGTGCCGATCGACCTCCTCGACGAGCTGCATGAGGTCCTTGCGGGAGGATTCGATGTCCGCGATCTGCTTCTCGAGGAACTGATGCCGTTCCTTCAGCGCCTCGTACTCCTCGAGCGCGAGCGGATTGACCGTGCCGATGCGCTTGAGCTGCGACGCCGCCTGCTTCTGCCGCTTCTCCACCTCGGCGCGCACATACGGCCGGTCCTCGACGTCCTCTTCGAACGACGGAACGGGCAGATGCGGCCCGAATTCGTCGATGAGGCGGTCGATTCCCAACCCCGTCTCCTCCTCCGATCGGTGCGCGATCTCCTCCAGCTTCAGCCGGAAACGCTCCTTCGCGAGTTCGGCTTCGGCGGCGGCGTCTTTGAGCTTCTGCAGCTGGGTTCGGGTCGACCCCAATTCCTCGCCGAGGCGGCCCTTCTCTTCGCGCAGACCGCCGCGTTCGTCGACGAGGACCTGGATCGCCTCACCGAGCTCGGCCACCGTGGAGGTGGCCAGCTCCGCGGCTTCGGCCGCGGTTTCGGCGATGAGCTGCACCGAGGCGGCCGCGCGCTTCTTCTTCGCGATCGTGCGCTGCGTCTGCTCCCGCGCCACTTCTTCGGCCTTCGCAGCCCGCAGGAGGGATTCCACTCGGTCGCCTAAGAACCGGGCCCGGTCGGCAGCCGACCGGTGACTGATACGGGCTTCGACGAGGTCTTCCGAAGCTTGGGCGACCTGTGCGCTGAGTTCATCCCGAGCGGCGGTATCGACGACTTCGTCGACCTCGGCGGCACCGGCCAGTGCCGCCGCAGCCGACTGAGAGTCGCGTTCGGCGACGGCGAGGCGGGATTCGAGTTCGGTCGCGTTCTCCTGCGCGCGCTGCAGGCGAGTGCGAGCCACACCGATCTCACCGGTGATGCGCGAGACCTCCTCGGCCGCGGCCATGATCTTCGCATCCGAGGAGTGGAGAGCATCGAGGGCTGCGGCCGATTCCTCACGTGCCGCGGTCAGGCGCGGTTCGAGTTCCCTCACGGAGGCGTCGAGCTTCCCCTCCCGGTCTTCGAGATCGGCGATGAGGGAATGAGTGTCCTCGATAGCGGTCTGCGAGGCCAGGCGTGTGCCCGAGGCGGTCCGGGCCCGGCTGATGCGGGTCGCGGTAAGCACTTCACCGTGGACGGTGACAGCGGTGAGTTCGGGCCGGGCCTCGGTCAGCTCGATTCCGGTGCGCGCATCGGGGACGCAGACGACACCGTGCAGAGCCCGGGCCAGCAGAGCACGCAGTTCGGGGACGTCGCTGTCGACGACATCGGAGAGCCATCGCAGGCCTTCCAGCGCAGGCAGCTCCGGCAGTTCCGGCAGGGCCTCAGGGGCACTCCTGCCGCCCTTCCCTTCCGCAGGTTCGGCACCGGCTGGGATCGTCAGGGACACGTTCGTGTCCTCGCCGAGGTGGTCGAGCACTGCCAGCGCCACTTCGCTGTCGTCGACAATGACGCCGGAGACCGTCGTCGACAGAGCCGCGGCCGCGGCCATCTCGAACCCGTGGTCGACGCTCAGCCGTTCGGTCACGGCTGTGCGCACTCCCGGCAGATCCGCATTGACGATGTCCTCGAGATCGGCTTCCAGGGCGGTGCCCAAGGCCAGGGCTTCCGCGCGGGCCTTCGCCGAGGACAGTTCGGACGCGACCTGTGCCCGCTGCTCCTGCAGGCCAGTGCGTTCGGCCTCCAATTTCTCGAGGCGCTCCTGTGCCGCCTCATACGCGGAGTCGAGCTCGGTCTCACCGGCTTCGACGTCCTCGACCCCGGTCTCGGCCGATTCGAGTTCCCTGCTGCGCTCGGCGATGCGGGCGGTGACGGTTTCGATCTCTGCGCGGTTGGCTTCGATCCGGGACTTGAGGTCGGTGATCCGCTCAGCCGCCTGCGTCTGCTTCGACTGCAGCGCCGAGCGGTTCTTCACCGCCTCGGTGATGGCGATCTGTGCGGCCTTGACCTCGTCTTCGGCGGTGCGCAGGGCTCGGGTGAGCTCTTCCTTCCGCTGTTGGCTGGCCTCGAGTGCGGTCGTCTTCTCGGTCACGACCGCCTCGGCGTCGGTGAGTTCGGAGCGGTTGCGTTCGGCCTGAGCGCGCAGCTCTTCGGGTGACTTCGATTCCCTCTGCCCCAGGCTCGTGACCTCCGAGAGCAGGTGGGAGCGCTTGTCCGCGGCGCGTTGGCTCAGCCCCTGTGCACGCACGACTTGTGTCTGAGTCCGCGATTCGGCGGTGCGCTGGACTTCGAGCTCGCTGTCGAGTTCGGACAGCCGCGCTTCGATCTCCGACAGACGCGCCTCGGTGCGGGTGCGGCGATGGTCGAGTTCGGCGATGCGGTCGCTGTGGTCTTCGCCCTCGCTCGTCGAGGCCAGGGAGGACTGCATCCGCACGGCATCGTCGGCGAGCAGTCTGGCGGTGGCGTCGCGCAGAGTCGCCTGGACGGTCGCTGCCTTCGCAGCGGCCTCGGCCTGCCGCCCCAAGGGCCCCAGCTGCCGGTTGAGTTCGGTGCGCAGATCGGTGAGCCGGTCGAGGTTCGTCTGCAGTCCGGTGAGTTTGCGGACCGCTTTGTCCTTGCGGCGTCGGTGCTTGAGCACCCCGGCGGCCTCTTCGATGAAGCTGCGCCTCTCCAGCGGATCGGCATGGAGGATCGCGTCGAGGCGGCCTTGTCCGACGATGACGTGCATCTCCTTGCCCAGGCCGGAGTCGTTGAGCAGCTCTTGGATGTCGAGCAGCCTCGCCGGTGCCCCGTTGACGGCGTATTCGGATCCGCCGGTGCGGAACAGGGTCCGCGAGATGGTCACCTCGGTGTAATCGACGGGGATGGCTCCGTCGGTGTTGTCGATGGTCAGGGTCACCTCGGCGCGGCCCAGGGCCTGACGTTTCGAAGTTCCGGCGAAGATGACGTCATCCATCTTTCCGCCGCGCAGATTCTTCGCACCCTGTTCGCCCATCACCCAGGACAGGGCGTCGACGACGTTGGACTTGCCCGAGCCGTTGGGTCCGACGACGCAGGTGATTCCCGGCTCGAATCGGAGGGTCGTCGCCGAGGCGAAGGACTTGAATCCCCGCAGTGTCAGGCTTTTGAGATGCATATTGGGCACCAGCATATCCGCAGGCGGCGGCGAGATCCCGAATCTTTTGGTAGAGTTTCTCCTCGTGCGCAGGCGACTGCGCCGTTTTCCTCCGTAGCTCAGTTGGCAGAGCATTCGACTGTTAATCGAAGGGTCGCTGGTTCGAGCCCAGCCGGGGGAGCTGGGAGGGGCCCTGTCGTGCGCGGCAGGGCCCCTGCTTGTGCCAACCGTCCGATGCAGTCAACAAGGAAGGAACGCCGAGCCGGCAGCCCGTTCTCATTCGCGTCTCCGAGGACCCGCCCCCGATCGGCCCGATCGCTATGAGCAGTGAACATACCAAGACTCAGGAGCTCATCGAGCACCTGAAGCATCCGACGACCGCGCTCCGGCCCTTCAAACGTGAGGGTCTGGACAAGGTGGTCTTCTTCGCGGCCGGCATCCTCGCCGTTGCGTTCGTCGTCTGGGGCTTCGTCTCCCCCGAGACTCTCGGTTCGGTGGCGGGTACGCTGCTGACCGGAGTGATGGACAACTTCGGGTGGCTCTTCGTCATCGCCGCCACGATCTTCACGATCTTCGTCATCGTCGTCGCCGTCAGCAAGTTCGGTCGGATCCCTCTGGGCAAGGACGATGAGAAGCCGGAGTTCAAGACCTCCTCGTGGATCGCGATGATGTTCGCCACGGGCATGGGCATCGGACTCGTGTTCTCCGCGGTCGGCGAGCCTCTCTTCTTCTACATGTCGCCTCCCCCGAACACGGTCGACGGCTCCACGCCCCAGGCGATGGGCACGTCCATGGGAACGACTCTGTTCCATTGGACGCTCTACCCGTGGGCGATGTACGCCATCGTCGGTCTCGGCGTGGCCTACGGTTCGTTCCGTCTGGGACGCTCGCAGCTGTTCTCGTCGATGTTCACCCCGGTGTTCGGCGAACGCGCCGTCAACGGAATCGGCGGCAAGGTCATCAACATCCTTGCGATCCTCGCGACTCTGTTCGGTTCGGCCTGCTCGCTGGGTTTGGGCGCCATCCAGATCGGCGGCGGCATCGAGTCCGCGGGCATCATGTCCGAGGTCACCTCACCGGTGCTCGTCATCATCATCGCGATCCTCACGGCCGCATTCGTCGCCTCCGCGGTCTCGGGTGTGGAGAAGGGCATCCAGTGGCTGTCGAACATCAACATGGTGCTCGCGGTCATCGTCGCCCTCATCGTCTTCATCGGCGGACCGACGCTGTTCATCCTCAACGTCATCCCCTCCTCGGTGGGTACGTTCATCCAGGACCTGCCGCAGCTGGCGTCCCGAACGGCTGCCGACGGTCAGGGTGTCAATGAGTGGCTGTCGTCGTGGACGGTCTTCTACTGGGCATGGTGGGTGTCATGGTCGCCCTTCGTCGGACTGTTCATCGCGCGCATCTCGCGCGGTCGCACCGTCCGTCAGTTCGTCACCGGTGTGCTCATCGTCCCCTCCGTCGTCTCGACCATCTGGTTCGCGATCTTCGGCGGCGGTGCCATCGGCATCCAGGAGCGCGCCGAGCGCGGCGAGGGCACGGTCAAGGCGCTGGCGAAGGTCGTCGACGGCGAACCGGACATCAACATGGACACGATCCTGTTCGACCTCCTCGGCGCTCTGCCGCTGCCGAACCTCATTGCGATCATCCTGATGATCGTCACGGTCGTCCTCATCGCGATCTTCTTCGTCACCGGCGCGGATTCCGCGTCGATCGTCATGGGCACCCTGTCGGCCAACGGCATGCAGGAACCTGGCAAGGGCCTCGTGATCTTCTGGGGCACCGCGACCGGTGCCGTGGCTGCGGTGATGCTCTTGGCGGGCGGTTCCGATCCCGCCGAGGCGCTCGACGGGCTGAAGAACATCACGATCGTCTCCGCCCTGCCGTTCGTCATCGTCATGCTGCTGCTGTGCGTGGCGGTGTGGAAGGACCTGTCGAAGGATCCGCTCATCATCCAGGAGCAGCTGGCCGCACACGTGCTCGAGACCTCGGTGGCCACCGCGGTCGACGAGTACGACGGCGAGATCTTCGGCCTCGAGACCTCGGAACTCCAGATCGAGGACGAGCCGGCCGAGTCTTCGGAGGATGCCGCCAAGACCACGGACAAGGACACCTCAACAAAGGACTAACCCCCAATTGCTACCTGACGGCGGCCCAGCTACCTCGCGCGAGGTTGCTGGGCCGCCGTCAGGTGGTTTGAAGGAAAGGAAGTCGATAGATGAACAGAGTCATCAGACGCGAGGGGAACATTTCGAAGTTCATCGGCTGGATGCTCGTCCTCATGGCGATTCTCGCGTTCATCACGGTGATCATCCTGGCGATCTTCGCCGAACCCTTCTTTCTCATCTTCCTCTTCGCACCGGTCATCGCGCTCATCGGCGCGTGGGTGAATTTCCACTTAGGAGCCCGGGCGCGGTTGGAGATCACTCCCGAGGAGTTCATCTGGTGCGGCTTCACCGGCAGACCTCATCGGATCGCCTGGCGGGATCTCGACCGCATCCTCCTACCGGCTCCCGGTTCGCGCTATCGGCTGGCTGCGGCAGCGCGCCTGCGAGACGGTCGGATCGTCGAAATCGACTCACTGTGGTTGTCTCCGACGAACCCCGCGAACCTTCTCTCCCCGCCTGACCACACCGAGGCGCAACGCGCGCTCATCGACGGCCACAAAGCGTATCTTGCGAGGGCATTCCGGCACTGACGTCTTGGTACTGTGTTCGCATGCGGCACCGCTGATGACGAGAGACGGAGGGCGAGACTGATGATCGTGATCGACAGCATCGAGGCGCTGCGTGAGCACACTGCCGGCACTCCTTGCGTTCTCGCCACCCCCGAAGACCGAGAGCTGACGGATGAGGCGGCCAATAGCCTCGACCTGACGGTGCACAGCGCACATCCTCCGCCGAGGCGGCCGATGGCTGCGGTCGTCGACGACCAGATCAGCCTCGTGCTGCAGGTCCTCGACGAGGATCGTGCCCACCACGCGCTGCAGCTCCACGCCCGAGAGCGCGGCCTGCTCGTCATCGGTGAGAAGAAGGCCCTGGACTCCATCGCGGGAAAGCTTCCTGCCGATGCCGGCGATACGTGGACCGTGCTCGTCGAGCTCATTCTCAATGTGGCGCGCCGCTGCGAAGAGGCACTCGACGAGATCGATGATCGGTGCCAGGAGCTCGAAGCACAGTCCGTGGGCTACGCGTCTTCACCGCGGCGGCGGACGATGGGGAGACTGCGAGCCGAGCTCTTCCGGATCGGTGAGACCCAGGCCGCACAGCAGAGGCTGCTGTCGAACGAGGAAGAGCTCGCGCAGAGCCTCGGCGAGGACCATCAGCGGCTGCTCGCCCGTGCTTCAGCGGCGTTCGGGGCGAATCAGTCGATGACCACGCGTCTCTATGCGATGCTCGGCGACATCCTCAACGAACAGGATTCCGTCGTGTCCGAACGGCTGACTCTGGTGGCGACGATCTTTCTGCCGCTGACTCTGGCGACGGGGTTCTTCGGGATGAACTTCCAGTGGATGCTCGATCGTCTGGGCAGCCTGCCGGGGTTCATCATCTTCGGCCTCGTCATTCCCGGCCTGCTCACGGTGGCGACCCTCGTCTTCATCCGCCGGCTGACTCGTTCGTCGTGAGCCGGACGAACCCAGACGCAACTACATCCCGAACAGAGCCGGAATGGCGATCGGGCCGGCACCGAATGCGGTGATGACCGCGGCCAGCACCAGCAGGAGTATGTCGTATTCGGGACCTCCCGCCGAGGCCCAGTACTTCGAGTGCCATTTGAAGACGTGCAGGCTCGTCGTGATGAGCATGAGCACGACGACGCCGAGACCGGCCCATTGCGCGAGGACGCCGGTGGCGAATGAGACTGCGGCGGCAAGCTCGGCGATGGCGACGAACCATGCGGTCGGAACATTGAGCCCATCCGCTTTGGCGAACCGCGGAATGTCCTTGGCCTTGACCATGAACTCGCGGACGAAGGCCACCGTCAGAACTGCCCTGACGAGCAGGAGCACGATCCCTGCAGCGATCGTTGGAACCGTGAACATGAGCATTCCTCTCCGCCTGAGCGCCGAGGTGGCGACCTCTCGCCCGAGTCTACGCTTCACTGCGTTGAGGCCAGAGGTCTCGACAGCCTCTCCTGCCCGGCATCCTTCACCCTGAGTTTCATTTCACCGCGCTGCAGCGGTGCATCATGCCGTTGCCGGTGACCGATGGACCGTTGACTGTAGGACTTGCGGCGAAGGCGAGGGACTGCGAGCAAAGGGGCGGGATGCTCTTGGCCGCTGGGGTGCACCGCGCCTGAGGCTCGGCAACGAAGCCAAACAGCTGCGACGCCACCAGCAGGTTGCTCCGCCTACCTGTACCGCGGGGCCTTCTGACACTCAGGACAGAAGTGAGTGCCCCGCCCGCCGACGGTGATCTTGGCGATCTCGGTCCCGCAGCGCACGCAGTCCTGTCCCCCGCGCCCGTAGACGAGCAGCGCGCGATCGAAGTATCCGGATTCGCCGTTGACATTGACGTAGAGAGCGTCGAAGCTCGTCCCGCCCACGGCCAGGGCATCGCTCATCACTTTCGTCGCGGATTCGAGCACCGCCACGAGGCGGCTCTTGCGTGTCCGTGCCGGCACCGCCAAGGGGTGGACTCCCGCCCGGAACAGTGCCTCGTCGGCATAGATGTTGCCGATTCCGCTGACGAGCGTCTGGTCGAGCAGCGCGGCCTTGATCGCGGTGCGCTTCTTCGCCAGTTCACCGACAACGGCCTCCGGATCGAATGCGGGCTCGAGCGGATCGGCCGCGATGTGCACCGCCGAGGCGGGGACGAGTCGACCGTACCCGTGGACGAGGGGTTGGACGCCGATATGGCCGAAGATCCTTTGGTCGACGAAACGCAGTTCGCGGTCGCCGTCGAGGTGCAGAACCGCACGAGTATGCCGGTGGATCTCCTCGTCGGGCGAGTGGATGCGCAGCTGTCCGCTCATGCCCAGATGCACGAGGATGCCGAGTTCGGGCCTCGGCACAGATGAAGCGACCGAGACCGAGGACGACACAGCCCCCTCCCCCAGGCTCAGCCACATGAACTTCCCACGGCGCTCGGCACGCAGAATCCGCTGCCCGGTCACGGCCGAAACGAACCCGGAGACCGCAGACGGATCGATGCGCCGCTGGGACGTCGTGCCCAGAATTCGGGGGTCGGCCACCTCGGCGCCGGTGATCGTGGTCCCGGCCGTCCATTCGTCGACGCCGCGACGGACGCTTTCGACCTCGGGAAGCTCAGGCATCAGTGACCCTCGATTCGATCAGGCATGCGCCCGTGAGCGCACAAGGAGACCACGGTGAGGCTCAGCGCCGATAGTCCGGGTAGATGGTGCGGATGGCTTTGACGGCCACCTCGGCGGCCGCGGCTTCGGCGGCCTTCTTCGAGGAACCGTCACCGGCGCCCCAGTTGTTCGCCCCAAGCATCGCGGTAGCGGTGAAGACCATCGCATGGTCGGGACCCGCCGAGGTGATCTCGTAGCTCACGGCGCCGAGGTCGAGGTCCGCCGCGGCCTCCTGCAGGGTGGTCTTGAAGTCCATCCCGGCCCCGAGGTTGACCGCGTCGTCGAGCATTCCGTCGATGAGGCGGTGGACGAAGGCGAAGGCCTCTTCGCGTCCGCGGGAGACGAATGTCGCGCCGATGAGGGCCTCGACCGTGTCGGCGAGGATCGAGTCCTTGTTCCGGCCTCCGGTCAGTTCCTCACCCTTGCCCAGTAGGATGTGCTCGCCGATGCCGTGTCGGCGGGCGATCGACGCGAGGGCACGCGTGTTGACGACGGCCGAACGCATCTTGGCCAGCTGGCCTTCGGGCAGATCCGGGTTGTCGTAGAACAGCGATTCGGTGGCGACGAGGCCCAGAACGGAGTCGCCGAGGAACTCGAGGCGCTCGTTGGTGGGGATCCCACCGGCCTCGAAGGCGAAGGAGCGGTGCGTGAGCGCGAGACGAAAAGTCTCGGGATCAATATCGATCCCGAGACTCTTCTTCAGTGCTGCTGTGGTATCAGTGTCCACAGTCTCAGACGTCAGCGACCTTGCGGCCCTTGTACTCGAGGTACAGCGGGGTGCCGGCTGCGTCTTCGACGACCTTGGCCTGGTGGGGGCGCGAGTACACAACGCGACCGTTCTCCACAGTCTTGACCAGGTTCGGAGCCTTGGCCTTCCACTGCGAACGACGGTGGCGGGTGTTGCTGCGCGACAATTTACGCTTCGGAACAGCCACGTCTAGCTCTCTTTCTTCTCTTCCAACAGATTCTTCAATGATGCGAACGGCGATTCGGATTCGTCCTCGTCCACCTCGAGGTCCTCCCCCAGGGTGTAGCTGAACTCCTCGCTCTCATCCCGCGAGGGATTGAACGGCAGAGCCATCAAGACGGCGTCTCTGATCGCGGGCTCGAGGTCGAGCTGATCCCGGTCGATGACGTAGGAGTCCTCATCCCCTTCGGCCTGCTCATAGACGTACATCTCCTGGATGTCCACATCTATAGGCAGCTCGATGGGTTCGAGCGTCCTCGCGTCTTCGCCGCGGGCCGTCGCCGAGACTGTTCCCGACACGTAGATCCCCTCCGACACGCTCTCGAACATCAGCTCGAGCGTCAGTGGTGAACCTTCCGCAACCCCGATCACTTCGATCTTGAGATCCGCTGGAGCCGACAAGGTGGTGTTCACCCGTTCCCACTCACCCGGATGACCGAGCAATCCCATGGATCTGAGATCATAGACGAATTCAGATCTGTTCTTCATGCCCTGTCCTCCTGGTGCGTTTGAGGATGTCGCTCCTGCGTTCACACGCGACTCACCATTCTAATCATTGTCAGCGGCCATTACCAATCGGGTCCGTCCCGCCGCGCAGGTGTTCCTGCTCACCATTTCTCGTGCTGGTTGCGCAAGGTGACGCCGCCGGCCAGAAGGAGCAGTGCGCCGGAGATCGTGAACACTATCCCGGAACCGGCGATGACGGTGAGCGCCGAGGCGGCCGAGGGGATCGCGACCTGGCTGAGTCGGTTGCCCGCCAAGCGGATCGACAGCACCGCGGCCCGGTTCGCCGGATCTGAGAGCGTCGACACCCAGGTCATCGTCAGCGGCTGGGTGAGACCGAAGCAGAAGCCTGCGATCGTGAGCAGGATCGCCAGCGTCCACGGTTGGCTGAGCACGGGGATGAGGACCACGCAGAGCCCAGCGGCCGCCGAGGCGGTCCACAGCAGGGAGAGATTCCGCCACTTCCGTGTGAGGAAGCCGATGAAGAGCCGGGAGATCACCGAGGCGAAGGTCCGTGCCGCAAGCAGCCACGTCACCGTTGTCACCGTCAGTCCGTTCTGCTGACCGATGAGCGGCAGGTAGGCGGTCATCAGATCCACGGCGGCGAGCGTGGCCATGGACGCGAAGATCGCGGGCTTCATCCCCCGCACCGACAGCAGAGCCATCGGGGCGATGGCACCTTCGGCCGCCTCGGCGCGGGAGACGTGAGGGGTCCGACCGCGGAGCATGACGATGACGGCGGCGATGAGGGTGAGCGCCGACAGTGCGGTCATGAACCACAGCGCGTTCGTGATCGCGGTATCACCCGAGGTGGCGTCGGCGACCATGCCGGCCAGGGGCAGGCCGATGGTCTGTCCGATCGAGACCCCGAGGGTGAGGTGGCCGAACTTCGCGGTGAGCTTCGAAGCGGGGAAGCTCTGCGGGATGAGCGCTTGGGAGGCGACCGTGGTGAGCAGCTGCCCGAAGCCCAGGCTCATCGTGGCGACCAGCAGCACGCCGAGGTTGGGGGCGGTGGCCGCGAGCGCGACGGGCAGGATCGACAGAGCGGTGCCGACCCACAGCACCGCTGTGGCGTATCCGCGGTCGACGAGGCGGCCGACGAAGAGCGCGGTGAGCAGCGGGACGAGTGAGTACACCGCGGTCATCAGACCGAGGACGACTCCTGATCCGCCGAGTTCCAGGGTGCGGTAGGAGATGAGGACGCGGACGCCGTTGTACGTCGCGTGCGCGATGACGGTGTGGACGACGAGGCCCGTGAACCAGGCCCTATTGGCAGGATCGGCGGCTGCGCTCATCCCTCAGACGACGCTGTCGTCGTTCGCGGCCGCGGGTCCGCGGCCGCCCAATGCCTCCAGCACCGAGGTGGGGACGAGGCCTTCGATGTTTCCGCCGCCCGCGTGGACTTCCTTGATGAGTGAGGAGGAGACGTGTTCGAACTTCGGATCACCGGGGACGAAGATCGTCTCGAGCTCGGACAGGTGTTTGTTCATCAGCGCCATCGGCAGTTCGTAGGCGAAGTCGGTGCCCGACCGCAGTCCCTTGACGACGGCGGGAGCGCCGATTCTCGTGCAGTAGTCGACGAGGAGGCCCCCGGAGACGAGGTCGATCGTGATGTTCTGCGCATTCTGAGTGCGTTGATCCTCGGCCAGGGACTGGCGAATGAGGTCGGCACGGATCTCCGGGTCGAAGCGACCGGACTTCGAAGGATTGTGGACCACTGCCACGACGACCTCTTCGAACATCCGAGAGCTGCGGGCGATGATATCGAGATGACCCATGGTGATCGGGTCATAGGAACCGGGACAGACGACCTTCATGCCCTCATCGTATCGTCTGCCCCGATCAGAGGCGGGCAGATCCGTGTCACGGACACGTGAGGTCGCAACCGTCAGTGTGCCTGTTCCCGCAGCCGCAGCCGCAGCCACTGATCGTCGGCGGGTGTCTCAGCGTCGGTGCCTTTGACCACTTGACCGTCGAAATCATCCACCGTTCCGTGCAGGCGGGAGGCCGCCTCGGCCATCACCCGGGCGACGATGGCAAGGGAACGGGGTTCGTCACCGGCGGCGACCGCCTCGGCGAGATTCCTGTGACTGTCCAGGACATCGCACCGGACCTCATATCCGCGCTTGTCCGACAGCGACAGCAGGCGGGTGTGAACCATCGAGACCTTCATGAGGTCGGTCAGCCGCGCTGATCCGGAGCACGCGACGATCGAGTGATGGAAGTTGAGGTCGGCGTCGCCGATCGTACGCGCGACATTCTCCTCGATCGCACGCTCGAGCTCCCTCAGCGCGCGGCTGATCCGCGCCGTCGAATTTCCGCCCCGGACAACGAGCTTGACCGCCTGCGATTCGATCGCCTCCCGCACGGCATAGACGTCGTCGATATCGGCCGTGCGCATCCGTCTCACATGCACACCTCGTCCTGGAGCATGCGTCATCACACCTTCGCTGATGAGGCGCTGCAGAGCCTCCCGCAGAGACGGCCGCGACACCTCGAGCAGCTCGGCCGTGCGCACTTCGTTGATCGACTGACCGGGCTCGAGCGAGCCGGAATAGATGGCGTTGCGGATCTGGTCGACGATGAGGTCGATCGTCGAAGAGCGGACCACTTTGCGCAGCACCGGCAGCTCGGAAGTCGGAGGATTCATCACGGTCACGATCATATAACGTTGTCAGACAGTGTGACATTCGGACAACATAAGTATTGAATACTGTTCCAGAGACGCACGTCACGTTGATGTGTCGACGTTCAAGGAAGGAACAGCAAATGAAACTCAAAGGACTGGCCGCCGCGACATCGATTCTCGCGCTGACGCTCACTCTCGGTGCCTGCGGCGGAAGCGACTCCGACGAGTCCGCACTGCAGAAGGCCGTCGACGAAGGAAAGATCACTGTCGGCTTCGCTGGTGAGGCACCATACAGCTTCGAAGAGGGCGGCGAACTCCAGGGAGCGTCGGTGGCACTGGCCAAGGCCGTGTTCAAAGAGCTCGGCGTCGACGACGTCGAGGGCGTCAACACCGAATTCGGTTCGCTCATCCCTGGTCTTAATGCCGATCGCTTCGATGCGATCTCGGCAGGCATGTCGATCCTGCCCGACCGCTGCGAACAGGCGTCCTTCGGTGATCCCGAGTTCATGTACACCACTGCCCTGATGACTAAGGAGGGCAAGCTCGACGGGATGAAGAACCTCGATGACGTGAAGAAGAAGGGCGTCAAGCTCGCCACCATGACCGGTGCCATTGAATCCGACTACGCCAAGGACCTCGGTATCAAGACTCAGCAGGTCGGTACCCCGCAGGACGGCATGGACGCCGTGACCACCGGCCGCGCCGATGTCTTCGCGCTCACCGCCATCTCGCTCAACTGGATGGAGAAGAACACCGAAGATTCCGGTGTCGAAGTCAGCGATTCCTTCGTCCAGGAGATCGACGGCGTCCCACAGGTCGGTGCCGGTGCCACGGTCTTCCGCAGCGATGACAAGGAACTGCGCGACGAATGGAACAAGGGCCTGGAGAAGATCGTCTCCGATGAGAAGTCCTACCTCGACGCCGTCGGCGACTACGGCTTCACGGCCGAAGAGCGCCCCGACGGTTCGATCACGACCGATCAGCTGTGCAAGGGCGAACTTCCCACCGCTGACTCCTGAGTCGGTTCCTCTCACGCACCATGAATGACAATGTCTCCACGTTGCTGAACTTCCTCCCACAGCTGTGGGAGGGAGTTCAGACAACCATCATCCTCACGGTGGCCGGCAGCATCGGCGCCGTCCTCATCGCACTCGTCCTCGGTCTGACGATGACCTCGCCGAGCGCCTGGCTGCGCATCCCGGCCCGCATCGTCGTCGAGTTCTTCCGCGGCACTTCTCTGCTCGTGCAGCTGTTCTGGCTGTTCTACGTGCTCCCGCTCCTCGGCGTCGATTTCGACCCTATGGCCTGCGGAGTCGCCGCTCTGGCACTCAACTACGGAGCCTATTCCGCCGAGGTGGTCCGGTCCTCGATCAAGACCGTGGCCCCCGGTCAGTGGGAAGCAGCCATCGCGCTGAGCCTCTCCCCCACCCGCCGGATGATCCGCGTGATCTTCCCTCAGGCCTGGGCGCTCATGATCCCATCGCTGGCGACCCTGCTCATCCAGCTGCTCAAGGGCACGGCGGTCGTCTCCTTCATCACGCTCTCCGACCTCACCGACAAGACCGAACAGCTGCGCCAGTCGACCGGCGACACGATGTTCGCCTACTCGATCAGCCTCCTCATCTACTTCGCACTGGCATGGCTGCTCCAGGAATTCATGAACTTCCTCGAACGCAGAGCGACGAAGGCCCTCGGCCGTCGTCGCCCGAACTCTCGCACCGATCGTCGTGAGGCCAGGCGTGCAGCCCGTGCCGATGCCGCGCGCCAAGACCGTCTCAAGTCACACGTTGCCGCTGGTGAAGGTGCTGACCGCTCCAAAGGTCCGTTCCCAGGACAGGGAGGTGGCCTCTGATGTGGAACTGGGAATTCGCCGCCGAAGCCCTGCCGATTCTGCTCCGCGGTTTCGTCAACACCTTGATCGCCACCGTCGTCGGCACCGCCATCGCCGTCGTCCTCGGGCTCATCCTTGCCGTGGCCATCCGCGGTCTGCCGCGCTGGATCAACTGGCTGGTCCGACTCATCGTCGCGTTCATCCGCAACACCCCTCTGGTCGTCCAGCTGCTGTTCGTCTACTATGCGTTCTCCGATATTCCAGGACTCGTCGATGTGCCCGCTCTGGTCATCGGCTTCATCGTCATCGGCATCCACTATTCAACGTATATGTCCGAAAGCTACCGTGCAGGCATCGATGCCGTCCCGCCGGGCCAGTTCGAGGCCGCCACTGCCCTCTCGCTGCCGCCGGTCCGCACCTTCACCGCGATCGTGTTGCCACAGGCGCTGCGGGCGACCATCCCGTCGCTGGGCAACTACGCAGTCGCCATGTTCAAGGACACCCCGTTCCTGTTCGCAATCTCCGTCGTCGAGCTCGTCACGGCTGCTAAGGAATTCGGCGGTTCGACCTTCGCCTACACGGAAGCCTTCACTCTGGCGGGCATCATCTTCCTCGCCGCCAGTTACCCGACCTCACTGCTCATTCAGAGATTGGACCGACGCCTTGCTACCTACTGAGAACACCCCAGCCAATTCCTCCACTCCCGGCGCAGGCACACCGGCGATCGAGTTCAAGGACGTGGAGAAGAGCTTCGGCCCGACCACCGTGCTCAAGGACCTCAACTTCACAGTGGCTCCAGGCGAGCGCGTCACACTCATCGGGCCCAGCGGTTCGGGCAAGACGACGATCCTGCGCCTTGTGATGACGCTCGAGGAGCTCACCGGCGGATATATCTTCGTCGACGGTCAGCCGCTGACTCACGAGGACCGCGGCGGCAAACGCGTGGAACTGCCGAAGAAGCGCACGCGTGAGATGACCACGCGCATCGGCATGGTCTTCCAGCAGTTCAACCTGTTCCCGAACATGACCGTGCTCGAGAACATCATCGAAGCTCCCGTCCATGTGCTCGGCAAGTCCAAGGCAGACGCGACCAAGGAAGCCAAGGAACTGCTCGAACGCGTGGGCTTGGCCGACAAGGCCGACGCTCACCCGACCCGTCTCTCCGGCGGCCAGCAGCAGCGCGTGGCGATCGCCCGGGCACTGGCGATGAACCCGGAGATCCTCCTCCTCGACGAGGTCACCTCCGCCCTTGACCCCGAACTCGTCGGGGACGTGCTCGGAGTGCTGCGCGATATCGCCGAGACCACGGACATCACGATGCTGCTGGTCACACACGAGATGCAGTTCGCCCGCGACGTCTCTCACCGCGTGATGATGTTCGACGGCGGTCAGGTGCTCGAAGAGGGTCCTCCGGACCAGATCTTCAACAACCCGCAGCACGAGCGCACGCGCAAGTTCCTCTCCAGCGTGCTCTAGTCCTCTGCGGCGCTCGCTTCGTCCTCGCCAGCGAGCTGGACGAAGTGGATCGCGGTCTCGCCGAAGGTCTTCGCCCGAAACACTTCGAGCCCGTCGGGCATCGTCGGCTCCGGCGAACGCGCGGCACGTTCGACCACGACGATGGACTCCATGTCCAGGTGTGTGCTCAGCCGTCTGAGGATCTGCGTGACCGCGTCCTCCCCCAGCGGGTACGGCGGGTCCATGAACACGAGGTCGAAGACTCGTGACTCCGGGTTCTCCGGTCCCGGCAGTCCGCCGAGAAAGTGGAGCACGTCCCCGGTGTGGACTTCGGCCGAATGGTCGAGACCGAGCTTGTCCGCATTGGATTCCAGAGCACGGGTCGCCGCCAGGGATGAGTCGACGAAGTCGACTTGTGCTGCACCCCGCGACATCGCCTCGAAGCCGAGCCCACCGGAACCGGCGAAGAGGTCGAGGACGTTCGCTGCAGGCAGCACCCCGTAGCCGTCGAGCATGGAGAACAGGGATTCCTTGACGCGGTCGGACGTCGGCCGGGTGTTCGCCCCCGATGGGGACGTCAGTTTGGCACCTTTGTGCGCGCCGGCGATGATTCTCATATCTGCTCCCTCAGCCTGCCTCGATGAAGTGGGCGTCGTCCTCGGGCAGGACGCGCCTGATGAAGGCCTTGAGCGCGGGCACCGCCTCGAGGGTGGGGTCGATGGCGACGATCTGCTCTGCGACCGTCTTCGCTTCGGCGACCATCTCGGAGTCGCGGAGGATGGACAGATGCCTCAGCGAGGATCCGCCCCACTGGGAGCCGCTGAGCACATCGCCTTCGCCTCGGGCGTCGAGATCGTACTCGGCCAGGGCGAAACCGTCGAGCGTCTCGGCGACGGCCTGCAGTCGTCCATAGCTCTCTTCCTCGGCACTCATCTCGGTGAGCAGGAAGCACAGGGCCGAGCTGCCGTCACGTCCGACGCGTCCGCGCAGCTGGTGCAGCTGTGCGACACCGAAGTTCTCGGCTTCGATGATGACCATCATCGTCGCCCTCGCCACGTCGACGCCGACCTCGATGACCGTCGTCGAGACGAGGATCTCGATGTCGCCTTTGACGAAGTCCGCGAGCACCCGGTCCTTCTCCGCCGTCGACATCCGCCCATGCAGCAGACCGAACTTCAGACCAGCCAGTTCCGGGGTCTCAGACAGCTTCCGTGTGATGTCTTCGATGCCCTGCTTCTGTCCGACTACGTCCCCGGACTCCGGATCTTCGATATCCGTCGGTTCGATTCGCGGGAAGACGACGAAGACCCCCTTCTCAGCCTCGACGGTCTGCCGCATGAGCTCCCGAACCCGGACGTACCAGGCAGGTTGGTCGACGATCGGCACCACATGGGTGGCGACGTCCTTCGGCCCGGCCGGCATCTCCTTCAAGGTCGAGATATCGAGGTCGGCGAAGACCGTCATCGCCACGGTGCGCGGGATCGGGGTCGCCGACATCACGAGAGTATGCGGGGTCGTGTCCCCGCCCTTCGCGCGCAGCGCTTCCCGCTGTTCGACACCGAAGCGGTGCTGTTCGTCGACGACGATGAGACCGAGATCGGAGAACATCGTCGACGCCGACAGCAGCGCATGCGTGCCGACGACGATGTCGATGTTGCCGGCGACGAGATCGAGCGCGAGTTCGCGACGCTCCTTCGCCGGCATCGACCCGGTCATCAGCGCCACTGTCACCTGGTCGTCGTCGGCCAGCAGCGGCGACAACGCCATCTGCTCGTCGAGGAATGTCTGGATCGAATGGAAATGCTGAGTGGCGAGCACCTCGGTGGGGGCGAGCATGGCGGCCTGGGCACCGGAGTCGACCGCGGTGAGCATGGCTCGCAGGGCCACAAGTGTCTTACCGGAACCGACGTCACCGTGCAGGAGCCGGTGCATCGGCCGGTCTGCGGCCATGTCCTCGGCGATCTCCTCACCGACCCTGACCTGGGATGCGGTGAGGGTGAAGGGCAGCTCCTCATCGAAGCGGCGGCTCTTCGTCCCCTGTGTGAGCAGCGGCGTCGCCTTCTCCGCGGCCAGAGTCGCTTTGCGGGCAGCGAACTCGGTCTGCAGGGCGAGCGCCTCTTCCCACTTCCACCTCAGCCGGGCCCGTTCGACGTCCTCGATCTTCCGCGGCCGGTGCATGTCCTCCAGCGCCGTGCGCAGATCCGGCAGTTCATGAGCGTCGCGCAGCCCTTTCGGCAGCGGATCCTCGAACTCCTCGTCACCTGCGACGGTGAGCAGGGTCTTGATCGAACTCCACAGCCGGGACTGCGCGATCTTCTTCACGGCCGGGTAGATGGGGAACGGCGAGTTGAGGTCCTCGGGCGTCCACTCGTGGTCATCCTCGGTGCGGTTGAGCCACACCGGAGACGCCAGGGTCAGCTGCCCGCGGAACGATTCCACCTTGCCGCCGAAGACGACGGTCAGTCCCGGCTTCAGCGCCTTCTCCAACCAGTGCTGGTTGAAGAACGCGATCTTCATCGACTGCTTCCCGTCGTGGACGATGACCTCGGTGATCGTGCCTTTCCGCTGCTTCATCCGCCGCGTCTCCACCTTGATGACTTCGGCCTGGATGATCGCGGTCTCCCCCAGCGGCAGGCCGCCGAGTTCCGTGCGCTCCCCGGGCACGAGGTAGCGGCGCGGGAAGAAGCGGAGCAGGTCAGTGACCGAATGCACCCCGCGCTTGGCGAGGTTCTTCCGATCGGCCGGCCGGAAGTTGTCTTCGAGCCGGGTCGTCATTCGACCCCCATGATCACGAGCACTCCGGAGTCTCTGGCATCGATGTCCTGGAAGTGGACGGTCTCATGCGACTTCTGGATCCAGTCCCGCAGGTGGTCGAGCACCTCCGGTGCGCAGTCGGGTCCGTGGACGACGGTGAGCAGCTCTCCCCCGGCCCCGAGCAGCCGATCGGCGAGCTTCTCGACCAACGTCCGCAGCTCCGTGCTCTGGGTCTTCGCGCGGCCTTCGATGAAGACCCGGTAGAACTGCGCGGGATGAGCCGCCACTGCCGTGCCCCCACTCGGACGATGATCCGTGGCCGCACCCGCAACGCCGCCCGCAGTCGATCCTTCGTCCTCGCTGATCACCGGCAGCATCCCCGTCGGCGGGTCGGTGGCGAGCTGATCGGCCGAATAGATCGTGCCCACCCTTGTCCCCGCGGCCGCTTCGGTCATATCCGCGAAGATCTCCCCCGCCGGGGCGAAGGGATCGTAGACGGCCAAGGCCGAGAGCAGGGTGCCGACGTTGCGAGAGCGCACGACGTGCGCCCCCAGCCCTGCCAGGGACTTCAGCGCCGAGGTGGAGCTGGGAATGACGATGACCTCACGGTCCTCGGCGGCGATGAGTTCGGACATCGTCTCGAACAGGTCCCCCACCTCCGGAGTCAGCGCCGTGGCCCCGTTGAGCGCGGTGTGCATGAGCAGTCCCGTGCCCTTGACCAGGACGATGAGCTTCGTCTCGCCCTCCTCCTCGTGCATCCGCAGGTCTTCCATATCGAGCCGGGCGATCCCATATTCGCCGAGGCGGTCGATGACGGTCGCGGCGGTCGTTTCGTCGGCGACGTGGACGTGGACCTTGCCCGCATTGATGACGATCGAGGTCCCGCCGAGGCGGTCGAGATCCTCGGCGAGGGAGTCAGTGGGGACGGTGGCCAGGATGGCGACGATCTCGAGTTCGTCGGCGGTGGCTTCGTGGATGATCTTCGGGGCGCGGGCCACCTCGGCGAGCATCGAATCCTGCGGGGTGCGGCCGGTGACGGTGGCGTAGAGGAGGTCGAAGAGTTCGACGATGCCCGTCGATCCGGCGTCGACCACCTCGGCTTCGCGCAGCACGGTGAGCTGTCCGGTGGTCTCCCGCAGAGCTGTGCGGGAGCGTTCCCGCACGGCCGCGATGACCTCGATCAGGGAGGCTCCGTCGTCGGCGCGTTCGCGGGCCTCGGTGGCCATGGCGTCGAGCACGGTGAGCATGGTGCCGTCGACGGGTCGGGCGACGGCGGCCCGGGCCCGGTCCGACGCGGTCTCCAGCGCGGTGGCCATGGCGTCGGCGGTGGCCACGGTGACTCCGGCCATGGCATCGGCGACTCCCTGCAGGGCGACGGCGAGGATGAGTCCGGAGTTGCCGCGGGCGCCGCGTCCGGCTCCGGCGGCCAATGCGGCGACGACGTGCGGGAGGGTGACGGGTCCCGTGAGCTCTTCGACGGCGAGGTAGGCGGCGCGCAGGGTGTGGTACATGTTCGTGCCGGTGTCACCGTCGGGGACGGGGAAGACGTTGAGCTCGTCGATCTCGGTGCGTTCCTTGCGCAGCCGGTCGACCGCACGGCGGGCCCAGCGGGCGGCCAGACGACCGTTGAGGCTGATGGCGTTGCTCATGTCACTTCCCGAAATGGCTGAAACCGCTCGCCGGCACGGGTGTGCCGTCGAGGCTGACATCGTGTCCGGTGCGGATCTCACCGATTCTCCGCCAGCCTACTCCAGGCACGGCGGCAGGCGGCGCAGACGCGGCGAAGCCGTGGTCCTCTCCCCCGTCGAGGACCCAGGACAGCGCCAGATCCTCTGCCGTCACAGCCGCCTCGGTTTCTCCGACCCCGTCGCCTGGCCCTCCCGTCGCTCGGTCATCGAGCACGAATTCGGCTGCCGGCAGCAGCGGGTCGATGAGGTCGCCCAGCAGAGCCCGATCAAGATCGATGCCCACCCCCGAGGCGGTCGCCACCCGGGCGAGGTCGAGGCTGAGTCCGTCGGAGACGTCGATCATCGCCGAGGCGGCCCCGACCGTGGCCAGTGCCCCGTAGTCAGGCTGCGGCGCCAGTTGGGTGTCGATGAGCGAGCGGAGGTCAGGCCCGGCGGTGTCTGGTCGCGCTCCGGCGAAGAGCAGGTCGAGTCCCGCGGCTGCCCGACCAACGGTGCCGGCCAGGAAGAGTCCGTGCCCGGGCTGGGCGCCGGAGCGCAGGATCGCGGACTCCTCCTCCAGGGTCCCGAGTGCGGTGATGGCGATGACGACGAGTTTCGACGACGACAGGTCCCCGCCGATGATCGGCACCGTGCAGTCCAAAGCCGTCCCCGCTCGTTCCGCTTCGTCGAAGAGACCGGAGTACAGGGCTTCGAGGCAGGCGATGTCCGTGTCATCGGGGACGGCTGCGGAGACGAGCAGTCCGTGCGGGGTCGCGCCCATGGCGCACACATCAGCGAGGTTCTGGGCCGCTGCCTTGATACCGAGCTTCTTCCAGTCCAACCATTCGCGAGTGAAGTCTTCGTTCTCCACGAGCATGTCCGCGGTCGAGACGAGTCGTCCCTCCGGTGCTGTCACGGCCGCATCGTCTCCGGGTCCGACGATCACGTGCGTGCTGCTGGGGTTGCGGGTGAGCACACGGGAGATGATGTGTGATTCGCCAAGTTCGGACAGTCGGGTCATGGCTCAAGGTTATCGGGCGATACGGTAGTCCTATGAGATCTCGCCCTGCTTCGACGCGCCGCAACGCCCGGCCCGCGCACCGTCGTCGTTCTCTCACCTTCATCGCTCTGGCCACGGTGATCACCGGTCTGGCAGTGACTGGGTGTTCGCGGACCGTCATCGTCGAGCCGGCCAAGGACGCAGCGAATCCGAAGTGTGCCGATATTCTGCTCACTCTGCCGGACGAGATCTCGGGTGAGAAGGCACGCACGACCTCCTCGCAGGGCACGAAGGCCTGGGGAGATCCCAATGTCGCGGTGCTGCGCTGCGGAGTCACTCCCCCCGGGCCGACGACGGATCAGTGCGTGAGCGTGTCCGGGGTCGATTGGATCTCGAAGCCGGTCGACGACGACGATTCGACGTGGAGGTTCACCAGCTACGGACGCACCCCTGCCGTCGAGGTGCTCGTCAATCGCAAGGCAGAGTCCGGCAACGATGTGCTTGCCGCAATCTCACCGACTTTGTCGAAGTTCCCGCCGGAGAACGAGTGCGTCGGCGCCGAGGACATCGCCGGCTAGAGCGCTATTTCGCGCGGGCGTGGTCGATCAGGGCGATCGAGATGAGTTCGCCGATGAGTTCGGAGTACTCGAGTCCCGACTGGGCCCACATGAACGGGTACGCCGAGGTGGGGGTGAACCCGGGCAGGGTGTTGAGTTCGTTGATGACGACTTCACCGGTGTCCGTGACGAAGGTGTCGACGCGGGCCAGACCGGTGCAGTCGAAGAGACGGAACACCGAGGCGGCCAACTCCTGCACTCGGGCCGTGACCGTCTCGTCGAGATCAGCCGGACAGGTGACTTCTGCGGCGGCGAGGTCGAGGTATTTGGCATCGAAATCGTAGAACGAATGGTCGCCGCTCACCCGGATCTCCCCTGGTGAGGACACGCGCAGCTCCGTGTCATAGACGGAACCCAGCACGGCGCATTCGACCTCACGACCGCTGACCTCGGGTTCGACGATGACCTTGGAGTCGTGTTCGAAGGCGCCGAGCAGGGCGGCCTCGAGATCGGCCGCCTCGGCGACGCGACTGACTCCCATGGACGATCCGGCACGAGCGGGTTTGACGAACACGGGCAGTCCGAGCTCGGCCACTCGCTTCTCCGCCTCCGCGCGGTCTGCGGCCCACATCGTCTCGGTCACGAGCTCCCACGGGCAGGTGGGGATCCCGGCGTGGGCCATGAGTGACTTCGTGTAGTGCTTGTCCATGCTCGCTGCGGAGGAGAACACTCCGGAGCCGACGAACGCGGTGTCGCTGAGTTCGAACAGTCCCTGCAGGGTTCCGTCCTCACCGAAGCGTCCGTGCAGGAGCGGGAAGAATACGTCGACCGCACCCAGTTCGGTGTAGTTTCCGTCGGCATCGCGGTGCAGCAGAGGTGCCCCGTTCGCGGAGACCGGAGGGATCACCTCGGTGCCGTTGTCCGTGACCTCCGGCATGGCCTCCGGGTCGAAGCGCATGCTCGCCCAGTCGTCGACGACCCGCCACACGCCGGTCTTCGTGATGCCGATCGGCAGAACGTCGAAGGCGTCGGAGTCGATGGCACCGATCACACCGGCCGCGGTGACGCAGCTGACGGAGTGCTCGCTCGAACGGCCTCCGAAGAGGACTGCGACAAGGGGCCGGTGATCGTTGTCTGCCATGAGTTTCCTTGCTGAAGTGGTACTCCCGCGAACTGGGGCCGAACACGGGTGCGCACAGCGGGTCAGGTGTGCGCGGACTGAAAGACTCTAGCTCACTTGGCCTCGTACGTGCATTCCAGCCACGCCCGTCCGATGCCCTTGAAGAACATGTTGAAGCCGGCGAAGGCCGGTGTTGCGGATTCGTCGATGCCCAGCGGTTCGGCCAGAGCGGTGACGATGAAGAAGTAGCGGTGCGGTCCGTGTCCTTCCGGCGGGGCAGCTCCGACGAAGCAGGGTTCGCCGGCATCGTTGCGCAGAGTCACGGCTCCGCTGGGCAGGAGGTCGGCGGCCGGGTCGCCGGCGTTGGTCTCCAGGCTCGTCACCGAGGCGTCGAGGTCCGTGACGACCCAGTGCCAGAAGCCCGAACCCGTGGGAGCGTCGGGGTCGTAGCAGGTCACGGCGAAGGCCTTGGTCTCGTCAGGGAAACCGGACCAGGACAGCTGCGGAGAGACGTCCTCACCGCCGGGCACGCCCATGGCGCCGGAGAGCTGTGGGCCGGTGAGCACCCCACCGTCTTCGATGTCGGTGCTCGTCAGCGTGAAGGTGGGAAGTTCGGGAAGGTTGAAGAACGGTGAGTTGGCGCTCATGTGTGCTCCTAGTTTTCCAGCGGGTGCCTGAGATTCGGTGCGAATCAGGCGGGTGGTCCTTCGTGCTTACGTTTCCGAGACAACAGCAATCCGGCGAGTTCGTCAACCTGCAGTTTTCCGGCGAGAACCGCACAGACCACCTCGGTAATGGGCAGGTCGACGCCGTTGCGTCGACCCAGGGCGAGGACGGCTGGAGCGGATTTCACGCCTTCGGCTGTCTGCGAGGTGTGGGCGATGACGTCCTCGAGGCTCATCCCCTCACCGAGGTGGCGCCCGAAGGTGCGATTGCGCGACAGGGGTGAGGCGCAGGTGGCGACGAGATCGCCGAGTCCGGCGAGACCGGACAGGGTGTGCGCCTCGGCGCCCATGGCCGCGGCCAGGCGAGAGGTTTCGGCAAGCCCGCGGGTGATGATCGAGGCCTTCGAGTTGTCGCCGAGCTTCTGCCCGTCGGCGATGCCCACGGACAGGGCGATGATGTTCTTGATCGCACCGCCGATCTCGACGCCGACGACGTCGGTGTTCGTATACGGGCGGAAGTACGCGTTCGCGCTGATCTCCGCGACCACCTCGGCGGTGGTGATGTCGGAGGACGCGACGACGGTGGCGGTGGGCTGCCGGTCGGCGATCTCACGCGCCAGGTTGGGTCCGGAGACGACGGCGATCTGGGATTCGGCGACCTCGGCGACCTCGGCGATGACTTCGGACATGCGTTTGCCGGTGTCGACCTCGATGCCCTTCATCAGGCTCACGAGCTTCACACCCTCGCGCAGGTGCGGCTTCCACCGGGTGAGGTTCTCCCGCAGGGTCTGGGCGGGCACGGCGAGGACGATGACCTCGGCGTCGGTGACCGCGGCGATATCGTCTGCGGTCGCACTCAGCCCCTCGGGCAGGACTCGCTCGCCGAGGTAACGCTCATTGGTGTGCGTGGAGTTGATCTCTTCGGCGACCTCGGGACGGCGGGCCCACAGGGTGACGGGGAATCCGGCGTCGGCGATGACCGCGGCGTAGGTGGTGCCCCACGATCCGGCTCCGAGGACGGTGATCTTGTCGACGCTCATTCGCCAGTCTCCTTAGCTGTGAAACGCTGCGGCAGTTCGCGTTCGGACAGTTCGGCCACCATCGCCGCCACGGTGTTCTTCACCCGCTGGGAGAGGTCTCCCATCGTCTTCTTCTCATCCCGGCGATCCCACAGGTCCGAATAGTCGATGGCGGGACCGAAGGCCACGACGGAGTCATGGCTGAAAGGGCGGAATCGGACCTTCTTCTGCCCGCGCGGGTAGACCGTGTCAAGTCCCCAGTGGGCGACGGGAACGATCGGGGCTCCGGTCTCCAGCGCCAGCCGGGCGGTGCCGGTCTTGAAGTGCTGGGGCCACAGCTCCGGGTCCTTCGTCAGCGTGCCCTCGGGGTAGATGACGACGGTCTGGCCGTTCGCCAGGGCGTCCTTCGCATATTCGAGGGAGTCCCCGGCCGAGGCCGAGGCGCGCAGCACCGGGATCTGTCCGATGATCTTGAGGATCTTGCCGAGCACCCCGGTGAACAGCGTCGACTTCGCGAGGAAGTGCGGCATCCGGCCGTTGCGCTTGAGCGCCAGCCCCACGAGGATCGGGTCGAGATGGTTGGCATGGTAGGCGGCGGCGATGATGCCCGTGCCGGCCGGCGGCAGGTGCTCGGTCCCCCGGATGCTCATCTTCGTGGCCGTGCGCAGGAGCCCGAAGGCCGCAGTGGCGGCAACGGTGCCCGCCCGGTTCTGGGAGCGCACCGAGGCGGGATCGAAGGAGACGAGATCGTGGTCGTTCGCGTCCGGTTCGATGTCGGCGCTCATGCGGAGACCTCGGCACCGAGTCCGGTGAGTTTGTCGAGGAAGTTCTCGTAGCCGCGGTTGATGAGCTCGATGCCGTGGACTTCGCTCGTGCCCTGGGCCGCCAGGGCGGCGATGAGGTGGCTGAAGCCGCCGCGCAGATCGGGAACGTCGATGCGGGTGCCCTTGAGGTCGGTGGGTCCGGAGATCACAGCCGAGTGTTGGTAGTTCCGTCGTCCGAAGCGGCAGGGGGTGCCGCCGAGGCATTCGCGGTAGAGCTGGATCTGCGCACCCATATCGCGCAGGGCGTCGGTGAAGCCGAACCGGTTCTCATACACGGTTTCGTGGATGATCGAGAGGCCTTCGGCCTGAGTCATCGCGACGACCAGGGGCTGCTGCCAGTCGGTCATGAAGCCGGGGTGGACGTCGGTTTCGAGGGCGAAGGATCGGAGTTTGCCGCCGGGGTGGCGGAAGCGGATGCCGTTCTCCTGCACATCGAATTCGCCGCCGATCTTGCGGAACACGTTGAGGAACGTGATGAGCTCCGGCTGGCTGGCGCCTTCGACGAAGATGTCGCCGCCGGTGGCCAGTGCCGCCGAGGCCCAGGATGCGGTCTCATTGCGGTCGGGCAGGGCACGGTGGATGAACCCGCGGAGGGTGTCGACGCCTTCGATGCGCACCACGCGGTCGGTGTCGACGGTGATGATCGCGCCCATCTTCTGCAGCAGCGCGATGAGGTCCATGATCTCCGGTTCGATGGCCGCTCCCCGCAGCTCGGTCACGCCTTCGGCGCGAACCGCTGTCAGCAGCACCTGTTCGGTGGCTCCGACAGAGGGGTAGGGCAGTTCGACCTTGGTTCCCTGCAGGCGGCTGTGTGCCTTGAGCATGATGCCGCCGGGGGTCTTGTCGACCTCGGCGCCGAACTTGCGGAGCACATCGAGGTGGAAGTTGATGGGGCGGTCGCCGATATGGCAGCCGCCGAGGTCGGGGATGAACGCCTGACCGAGGCTGTGCAGGAGAGGTCCGCAGAAGAGGATCGGGATGCGGGAGGATCCGGCGTGGGCGTCGATGTCGACGATGGAGCCCTGAGCCACATCGGCCGGGTCGAGGTGGAGTTCGCCGTCGGACTGGTCCCCGTCGGGGCCGGAGGTGACGCGGACTCCGTGGAGTTCGAGGAGTCCGGTGACGATTTCGACATCGCGGATGTTGGGCACGCCGCGCAGCACGGACGGGGTCTCACCGAGCAGAGAGGCCACCATCGCCTTGGGCACCAGGTTCTTGGCGCCGCGGACTCGGACGGTGCCGTCCAGCGGATTTCCCCCACGTACTTCGAGCATGTTCCTCCCTGATTCCGATGATCGGATCCGGGCGGGATGCCACCCGGAGACGGTGCCCGACGATTGCTGTGGGCACCGTCCTAGACTAACCCAGCCGATGGTCTCCCACCGATTCGCTCAAGGCGGCCCGCCGTCGCGTTTGAACGTGACGGCGGGCCGCCCCGGTGGGGGGGGGTCGGTACGGAAGGGCCGGCGTGGGTTAGGGTCAGAACTTGGCGGGCAGGGTCGTAGGCTTGAAAGCGA
>NZ_JBPIZD010000022.1:0-59239 GCF_051172395.1 Brevibacterium sp. H602
GATCTTGTGGGGCCTCAGCTCCAGTCCATGCCCTCGGGCGGCCACGGTTCGCCGTCCGCCTGAGCGTTGAGCTGGTAGGCGATCGCGCCGTCGATCGATTCGCGGATGATGTCAGCGTGGCCGGCGTGGCGGGCGATCTCGGTGCCCAGGTGCCACAGGATCCAGCGCACGGTCATAGTGAAATCGTTGGGCATCCACGGGTTGTACGGCATCGGAACTTCGGTGCCGAGGTCGGTCCCTGCGTCGTCGACTGCGGCCCTCGCCTCCTCGATCCCGTCGATGACCTTGTCGAAGATTGCGACCGCCTCGGTGATGTCGAGGTCGGGGAGAGCGGACCCGTCGAACATCGCCGTCAGCCCCAACTTCTCGTTGACCGTCCGGTAGTCGTCCTCGCCGACTTCTCGCGTCGGGTCCTTGACTTGGATGAGCCAGTTATTGACCACCTGGGCTCCGTGAACGATGAGGCCGGCGATACTCAAACCACTGGCAGTCGGCGTGCTGCGGGCCTGCTCATCGGTCAGACCCTGCGCCGTGAGCTTGAGCTGGGTGCACTGCTGGGTGAGGTAGGTGAACGCGGCGTCGGCTTCGCTCGTGACGGAAGGGGTGAAGAACGGCATGATCTCTCCTTTGCGATGTCCGCCGCGGCCGGATGGCTGAAGCGGTGAACCTATCGTCAGGTGTGATGCGGACATATACTGTCCGCATCAATAAGTCCGGCGAAAGTTTCTCATTCGGGGGTGGAATGCAGTCGGAGACGCGGCTCTTGAGTCTGCTCGGTCTGTTCGCGTCCGGCAGGAGCTGCACTGCCGTCGAGCTCGCCTCCCGCTTCGACGTCACCCCACGTACCATCCGTCGAGATATCGCCGCGTTGCGCGATCTCGGCTACATCATCTCCTCGGCACCGGGCCTGACCGGGGGCTATCGCGCCGAATCGCGGACGGTGCTGCCGCCGCTGCAGCTCGAGGCAGGCGAGGCGCTGGCCACGGCGGTCGGTCTGGCGCTCCTGCGTGGGGCCGGCCTGGACACCGAACACGCGGAATCGGCGACGACGAAGTTGCAGACGATGCTGCCGGCGGCCATGCGCGCGACCGTCGCCGATATCTCGACGGCTGTGTCCGTGTCCGAAGGTCACGCACCCGGAGTCGACATCAGCGCGGTCATCACGCTCGCCTCGGCGATCAATGCGTCGACGATCGCGACCTTCGACTACCGGAAGATGCAACGCCCTGACGTCGACGACCCCACTGTTACCGGCCCGACCGGCGACCCGACTGTCGACACATCCCGTACGGCGACTGCCGCTCCGACCGGCGACCACCCCTCGACACCCCGTCGCGTTGAACCGATCCGTCTCGTCGTCTTCGGTGCGCACTGGTACCTCTTCGCCTTCGACCTCGATCGCGACGACCATCGGGTCTTCCGCCTCGACCGCATGAACCGGGTTCACGCGACGACATTGAGCATCACCCCACGTGAGCACCCCGAGCCCGAGGCGGCTGTGTCCGCAGCCGTGACCACCACCGCGTATCCGCACACCGTCGTTCTGCGCACGGCCGCCTCGGCGCGGGAAGCGAAGGAATGGTTCCCCACCCGCAGTGCCACCATCACCGAGGCGGCCGATGGTGTGCGCATCACCTGCGGATTCTGGGACCTCAGGTGGGTCGCAGCCACCCTTGCGTCCATCCCTGCCGAGATCGAAGTGATCCACCCACCCGAGCTCATCGACGCCCTCCGCGACCACGCAGAGAGAGCGCAGGCGGTCGTCGAAGCATCAATTACTACCTGACGGCGGCCCAGCAACCTCGCGCGAGGTTGCTGGGCCGCCGTCAGGTAGTAATTGGGGCAATGGGGGTTGCGGGGTGCTGACCGAAACGTGATCCCGAAGTGAACGAACCATGGATGAGTCCATATACTGGGGGCCATGACGATTCTCATTGGCTACCTACCCGCTCCCGAGGGTGAGGCTGCTCTGCGCGCGGGATTCGCAGAGGCCAAACTGCGGTCGAGTGCTGCCGTCGTGATCAACTCACAGCGACGAGGTGCCAGTGGAGCTCCGACCGAGATCGGGGACGACGAGATCAAGCGGATCGTCGACCTCGGCAAGGAATCGGACGTCGACGTCGAGGTGCTCCAGCCCGATCACGAAGACGATCTGCCCGGCACGCTCAACGACCTGGCCGAGGAATACGAAGCCCAGCTCATCGTCATCGGCCTGCGCAAACGCTCAGCGATCGGGAAGTTCATCCTCGGCTCGCAGGCACAGCGCATCCTCCTCGAAGCCGAGGTCCCGGTGCTGACGGCCAAGGCCTGAAACCTCGCCGAGGCGGCCCTGACCTCGGCATCATCGCCGCGGTTGGAGCCCCCATCCCCAGGCGAGGAGCTCGGCCAACGACACGCCCTCGGTGTCGCTGAGATCCGTGATCTGCGTGCGGCATGAATACCCGTCGGCAAGAACGACCTGCAACCGGTCGTCCGCACCCGTATCCGTCGCCTGATTCGGCGACACATCTGTACCGGACTCAGTCGCACGATTCGGCGACGCACCTGTACCGGAGCTGGTCCGAGGCTCCGCGCCGGCGGCCCGTCCCCGCTTGCGCAGCGCCGGCAGCAGAGCCACCTCGGCGACGGCGACCGAGGTCTCGAAATGGCCGTCTTCGACGCCGAAGTTCCCGGCCAGACCGCAGCACCCGCCGAGGAACTCCGTGTCCGCTCCCGCCCTGGCCAGCAGCTCCTTATCGGCCGCGTTGCCGAAGATCGCCGACTGGTGACAATGCGGCTGCACGAGCGCCTCGACGCCGGACAGGTCCGGCAGCTCGGCGCCGATGCTCAGCAGATACTGGGCCAGCGTCTGCACCCGGTCGGCCACTCGGTGCGACGCCTCATCGGCGACGAGTTTGAGCGAATCGTCCTTGAGCGTCGCCAAGCACGAGGGTTCGACGCCGATGATCGGCACATCGTCGGTGGCGTCGAGAGCCGTGACCGTCTCCGAGAGATTCGCCTTCGCAGCATCGAGCTGACCGGTGGAGATGAGCGGCAGCCCGCAGCACACGGTCTGATCGATCACCCGCACACGCACACCGGCCTGCTCGAGCACCGCGACGGCCGCGGCGAGGATGCGCGGAGCGAAATGATTCGACCAGGAATCGGCGAACAGCACGACTTCTGCATTCGGCCGCAGCGAAGCCGCGGCCGGTGACTCGGCATTCGCACGCGACTTCGGTGCCGCCTCGGCGGTGGTGGTCCACCATTTCCTGAACGTCGTGGACGCGAACTGCGGGATCGAGCGACGGACGTCGATGCCGGCCATCTTCTTCGCCAGGGCGGTCAGCCCAGGCAGCCCCGACACCCGGTTGACGACAGGTGCGAGCGGAGTGACCAGGCGGGCGAGCTGCGGGAGGAACCCGAGCGAATAGTGCTTCATCGGCCGCAGCTTGCTCTTATACGACTGGTGCAGGACCTCGGCCTTGTAGGTGGACATGTCCGTGCCGGTCGGGCACTCGGTCCCGCAGGCCTTGCACGACAGGCACAGGTCGAGGGCTTCGTGCACCTCGGGGGAGTCCCAGCGCGGCTCGAGCAGATCCCCGGACACCATCTCCTGCAGCACGCGTGCGCGCCCTCGAGTCGAATGCCGCTCGTCCCGGGTGGCCTGATACGACGGGCACATGATGCCGCCGCCGGCCGCCGAATCCGCGCGGCACTTGCCGACTCCGGTGCACCGGTGCACCGCCGAGGCGAAACCGGCGGACTCTCCTTCATAGGCCATCGCCAGGGTGGCGGGCAGCTCCTGACGCAGAGGCAGCTGAGTCAGGCGGATCGATTCGTCGAGGGCGTCGGGGTCGACGATGACCCCCGGATTGAGCAGATGTTGAGGATCGAAGAGACGCTTGACCTGGGCAAACAGGTCGAGTGCCGCCGGAGTGTACATGAGGCGGAGCAGTTCGGAGCGGGCCCGACCGTCCCCGTGCTCCCCGGAGACCGACCCGCCGTAGCGGGCGACGAGCTTCGTGGCCGCGACCATGAAATCGCGCATCACCTGCCCGCCGTTCGGATCCTCGAGCGGGAAGTCCACGCGCATGTGCAGGCACCCATCACCGAAGTGCCCATAGGGAATGGCCCACAGCCCGTGCTCCTCGAGCAGCTCCATGAGATCGTGCAGATAGTCGCCGAGGTGGTCCACCGGAACCGCTGAATCCTCCCACCCAGCGTGGGCGTCGCGGCCATCGGGGGTGCGTGAGACCAGTCCGGCGCCATCGGCGCGGATGGCCCACACCTCGGCGGCCGCCCGGGCGTTCAGGACCGCGGAGTCGAGTGACTTCGACTCGGAGATGAGGCGCTGAGTCTCGGTCTTGAGCGCGGACTCGTCCTCACCGGTGAGTTCGACGACGAGCCAGCCCGCGCCCTCCGGTAGGGCGGGGACCGCCTCGGCGCCCTTGGTGTCGATGACCCGGTCGAGCATGCGCGAATCGAGGCCCTCGCAGGCGGCGACGGGGAAGTCCTTCAGCAACGGCGCATCGTGGGCGGCAGCGACCATGTCCGCATAGCCGAGGACGACCGCCGAGGTGAAGCTCGGATCCTTGACCAGGCGCATCTTCGCCGCAAGGATGACGCCCCAGGTGCCTTCGGTGCCGGCGAATGCCTGGCGGACGTCGAAGCCGTTCTCCGGGAGGAGGGACTCGAGCCCGTACCCGGAGACCTGGCGGGAGAATGTGCCGAAGTTCGTGCGGATGGTGCCGAGGTTCTGTGCCACGAGTTCATGCAGCCGCGGGAACGTCGTCGAGGCGTCCGAGTCATCGAGGGTGACGACGGTGCCGTCGATGAGCATGATCTTCAGCGCCAGGATGTTGTCGCCCGTGCGGCCGTAGCCCAAAGCCCGTGGTCCACAGGCATTGTTGCCGATCATCCCGCCGATCGTGCAGCGGGTGTGGGTGGACGGGTCCGGGCCGAAGCGCAGACCGTGTGGTTTGGCCTGCTTCTGCAGGTGGGCGTGGACGCAGCCGGACTGCACCCAGGCCGACTGCTCCTCCGGATCGAGATCGAGGACCGCATTCATATGGAGCGAGAAGTCGAGGACGATGCCACTGCCGATGGCATTGCCGGCGATCGATGTGCCGGCGCCACGGCTGGTGATCGGCACACCGAGGCGGCGAGCGACGGAGAGGACCCGCGCCACCTCGTCATCGTCGTGAGGGAAGACGATGGCGGCTGGGACGAGTCGGAAGAGCGAAGCGTCGGAGGAGTACGCGGCACGATCGGTGTCGTCGATGCTGAAATCGCGGATGCCTGCGGTGCGGAACTGTTCGGCGAGTGCGGTGGGAAGCGCTGTCCGGGACTCGTCTTCGTCGACGGTCGCCCGATTCGCTCCGGTGGGATGGGCCATAGTCGTCATGTCCGCATTGTGCCACTTGGGTTGCCGGAACATCGATACCTTCCACGGCGGGGAGTGGCGAGCGAGAGTCATCGTCCAGACCCGGGGAAAGTTATGCTTTCGTTATCATACGTGCTCAGAACGGTGCTACTCAGTAGCCTGAGTTCCTATATCCGGGAATTCTTGGCGTCTTGACATATTCGTGGTATCTAATGGGACTACACCAATTCGTGGCAACGGGCCACTACATGAATGCAAGGGAAGAAACCATGTCTCGTCGAGCTCGTGAATTGACAGTTGATCAGACTGCATTAGTCGGCGTCGTCCGAAAGGTCGCACGGCAGCGTTCGAAAATCAACACCGACTATGTGATGGCGATTCTGCGCGCCCGCGAAGAAGGCGCGACCTTCGGTGCCATCGCCGAGGCGGCCGGCACCTCCTCGCAGGCCGTTCAGGAGATCGTGCGCCGGCACGGGCCGGTCAAGCGCAGCGAGCCGAAGGCCGGAGTCGCGGACCCGGCCTGACCCCAGAGAACACAGGGGCAGAACGACATTTGCCGGTCCCCTCTGTGCTCGCACTTCCCTCGCAGATGCCAGGGCGGTGATCCATACTCGATATGGATCACCGCCCTTGTGCGATTCATGGACGTTTTCTGACGATTCCGTGACCGAATCTTCGCGGCACCGGAAGCAGAAATTCCTCGAACGGAGACAACTGGGCTGATGAGTGAAGAAAGCCGTCAGGAAAATTCCGCTCGGCGCGCGGAAATCGCTTCAGGATTCGATTGATCGACTGTTTGAGAAATGTGCGATGCTGAAGTGTCCTGTCGACAACCTCAGGTGCGTTTCCAGCTCCCAGGGAAAGCCTCGCAATCGGAGTTCCCGATCCCCGTGGGCGGCTTAGATACAAGAAGTACATATTTGCCGGTGTATTGCAGTCTTGTTACACGCGAGGCGGATCTGGGCGGTTCCCGGACGGTTGCGGACACTCGGGCGAGAAGCGCAGAGGGTTGTCTAGAGTGGCCGTATGAACTCCGAGCTCGAATCGCTGCCCGCTGAGATCGTCGACCACTCTCTGATCCGCATCGCCTCCGACCTCTCACTCATGGCGTGGGAGCAGATGCTCGCCTGGAGGCCGCTGCTCGGCGCGAGCCTCGACGCCAGTGTCGTCGACACGAAGACGTCGCCGAATGACCTCGTCACTCGCGCCGACGCGCAGATCGAGGCGCTTGTGCGCGGCTACCTCAACCGAGTCAGGCCTCATGACCTCATGGTCGGCGAAGAGGGTTCGGAAGCCCTCGACCCGGTCGAATTCTTCCCGGCGGACTTCCTGTTCAAGCTCAACACCTTCGATCCGGAGGCCGGCGCACTCAACGAGGTCGCTGACGACGGCCCGCGTCTGGAATGGCATGTCGACCCGATCGACGGCACCGTCAACTATGTCCGCAACATCGAACACCATGCGTTCTCTGTCGGAGTCTGCGCAGTCGCAGATGGGGCTGACGCCGGCCTCGGTCTCGGCGACTGGCAGATCGGACTCGTCGCCTCGCCGGGATTGGATGCCACCTGGTTGGCGGCTGCCGGTCGCGGCGCCTTTCGGATCGACGGGCGCTTGGCCGACCACCGCGAAAGCGACTCCGCCATTCCGGCGCGACGACTGCGCGGGACGCCGCCCGGACTGTCCGGCAGGCTCCTGGCCACCGGATTCGCCTATGCACTGAGGAACCGCGGCGCCCAGCTGGCCAAGCTCGAAGACCTCATGACCGGCTACGACGACATCCGCCGCTGCGGATCGGCGGCACTCGACCTGTGCATGGTCGCCGAAGGGCGGGTCAACGGCTACGCCGAACGCGGACTGGGCATCTACGACTACGCCGGCGGGGCGGTCATCGTCGAAGAGGCCGGACTGGGTGTCAGTCGCGGAGGATCCGGCGGACCGACTGCCGCTGCCGATACTCAGGAAGAGGTCGACCGCCTCATCGCCGCTATCTGATCCGGGGGTCCACCGCACGCCCACCCGACCGCAAGCCTCCCGACCTCACTTCAAATGTGATGCAGATAACGTCATATTTCTTTGACTTTATTTTCAAAGCATAGGCTAAGCTTACTTTCAGTGTGCGCACACGCTTTTCTTATACGTTCATTCCTGAAAGTGGGACCCCATGGTTTCGACTCGCCTTCAACTGAGCGCCCTGGCAGGCGTTGTCGCTCTCACTCTGGCCGGCTGCGGATCGGCAGACTCCGACTCGGCTCAGGCCGATGACTCCGGATCCACGATCGAGGTCGAGGACAACAACGGCAAGCAGACCGTCGCCTCCCCGCCGAAGTCGGTCGTCGCCACCGACAACCGCACATTCCAGACCCTCAGCGACTGGGGCATCGAACTCAGCGGCGGCGCCGTCTCCCTGATGAGCGAGGACCTGGACTACACCAAGGACGATTCGATCCTCGACCTCGGCAGCCACCGCGAACCCGACCTCGAAAAGGTCGTCGAGGCCAAGCCCGATCTCATCGTCAACGGTCAGCGATTCGCCCAGTTCCATGACGACCTGGCCAAGCTGGCCCCCGAAGCAACCGTGCTCGAGCTCGATCCCCGCGACGAAGAGGACTTCGACGCCGAGCTGCGCCGTCAGACCGAGGTCCTCGGCGAGGTCTTCGGAAAGCAGGATGAAGCGAAGAAGCTCGTCGACGACTTCGACGCCTCCATCGAACGCGCCAAGAACGCCTACGACGACAGCGACAAGGCCATGGGGCTGATCACCTCGGCCGGCGACATCGGCTACGCCGCACCAACGGTCGGCCGCACCGTCGGACCGGTCTTCGACATCCTCGACCTCGACCCGGCCCTCGAGGTCGAAGAAGGCAGCGAAGACCACCAGGGCGACGACGTCTCCGTCGAAGCCATCGCGAAGTCGAACCCCGACCTCATGATCGTCCTCGACCGCGACGCCTCCTTCGCCCCTGAAGAACGCGACGAAGGTTCGGCCCCGGCTGCCGAAGTCCTCGAAGACTCCGAAGCACTCAAGGATGTTCCTGCGATCAAGGACGACAAGATCGTCTACTTCCCTGAGGACACTTACCTCAACGAAGGCATCCAGACGTACACCGAGTTCTTCAACGACTTCGCCGACAAGCTCGAAGCTCAGAAGTGAAGACCCTCGCCGAGGCGGCCCGACGTCGGAACGAAGCCCGACGCAACCGGACGGCTGAGTCCCCGAACGGGACGTCGGAACCGTCCTCACGGGGGACCGCCTCGGCGAAGGCACCTCTTTTCGGATGGCCCCTGCTGTTGGGAATCGTCGGGGTCGTCATCCTCCTCGCGCTGTCGCTGCTCACCGGCGTCTATGACATCTTCGGCGGTGACGGCGGGGCCGAGATGTTCCAGATCACGCGGATCCCGCGCACGATCGCCCTCGTCCTGGCCGGCGCCGCCATGGCGATGTGCGGACTGGTCATGCAGCTGCTGACTCAGAACCGCTTCGTCGAGCCGACGACGACCGGCACCACCGAATGGGCCGGACTCGGCCTCATGCTCACCGTCATCGTCTACCCCGACGCCTCGATCGTCGCGCGGATGGTCGGCGCGATCATCGCCGCCTTCATCGGCACCCTCGTCTTCTTCGTCTTCCTGCGCCGCGTCTCTCTGAAATCCTCGCTCATCGTGCCCATCGTCGGCATCATGCTCGGCGCCGTCGTCGGCGCCGTCTCGACATTCATCGCCGTGCAGACGGACATGCTGCAGTCCCTGGGCATCTGGTTCGCCGGCAGCTTCACGTCGATCCTGCGCGGCCAGTACGAGACCCTGTGGATCGTCGCGGCCGTCGTCGTCGCCATCTTCGTCCTCGCCGACCGCTTCACCGTGGCAGGGCTCGGCAAGGAGATCGCCACCAACGTCGGCCTCAACTACAACCAGATCCTGCTGCTGGGCACCGTGTTCGTGGCGATTGCGACCGGAGTGGTCACCGTGGTCGTCGGCAACCTGCCGTTCCTCGGCCTCATCGTGCCGAACATCGTCTCCCTCATCCGCGGCGACGACCTGCGCTCGAACCTGCCCTGGGTGTGTCTGCTCGGCATCGCGATCGTCACCGTCTGCGACCTCATCGGCAGGATCATCGTCATGCCCTTCGAAGTGCCCGTCTCCCTCATCCTCGGCGTGGTCGGCGCGGCCGTGTTCGTCGCCCTGCTGCTGCGTCAGCGAAAGGTCGGGTGAACTCGGATGCGCGCAAACGATGAAACCGAATCGACCGGGACCGGCACCGAGGCGGCCCACCCGACCGCGGCCACCGTCGTGAACGGCGGGGATCGGTCCGGTGCGGGCGCACGGTACGGTCGGCCGCCTCGGCGAGGGTCCGCGACTGCTCAGCGGTCGTCGGGACCGCTTCCGACGAAACGGTCGCAGCGTCGCTACTGGGCGATGATCATCGTGCTGGCGGTCGCCTCGGCGGGGATCGCTCTGGGCATCCTGGCCTGGGACAATCCGATGCCGATCACCGACCCGGGGTTCTGGCTGATCGCGGAGCTGCGGCTGACGAACCTCGTCGTCATCGCGATGGTGGCGCTGTGCCAGTCGTTCGGCACGGTCGCCTTCCAGACGGTCACGAACAACCGGATCATCACCCCCTCGATCATGGGATTCGAATCCCTCTACGTGGCGATCCAGACCTCGGCGATGTACTTCTTCGGCGTCACGGCGATCGTCGAACTCAAGGGGCTCGTGCCCTTCGTCGTCCAGTTGGTGCTCATGGTCGGACTGTCCCTGGCGCTCTACGGATGGCTGCTGTCCGGACGGCATTCCTCGGTGGCGCTCATGCTGCTCATCGGCGTGGTCATCGGCGGCGGACTCGGATCGGTGGCGACATTCATGCAGCGGACGCTGACGCCGAGCGAGTTCGACGTCCTCTCCGCCCGACTGTTCGGGTCGATCTCGAATTCGGATTCGAGCTACCTGCCGGTGTCGATCCCGCTGTGCGTGTTGGCCTGCCTCGGGCTCTACCTCTGTTCCTCACGCCTGAATGTGATGGCGCTGGGCCGGGACATGACGAGCAACCTCGGGCTCAATTACAAAGGCGAGCTGCTCAAGGTCCTCTTCTTCGTCTCCATCCTCATGGCGGTGTCCGTATCGATGATCGGACCGATGGTCTTCCTCGGCTTCCTCGTCGCGATGCTCGCCTACCAGTTCGCCGACACCTATGACCACAAACGCCTCTTCCCGATGGCCGCGCTCCTCGGCTTCGTCGTCCTGGGTGGGGCGTACTTCGTCATGAAGAACATCTTCTACGCCGAGGGGGTCGTGTCGATCATCATCGAGATCGTCGGCGGCGGCGCCTTCCTGCTCGTCATCCTGAGAAAGGGGCGCCTGTGATCACGCTCGAATCGGTTCGCAAATCCTACGACGACGAAGTCTCGATCGGACCCGTCGATCTGCAGATCCCTGCCGGGGGAGTCACGGCCCTGGTCGGACCGAACGGCGCTGGGAAGTCGACGCTGCTGACGATGATCGGGCGGCTGCTCGGGATGGATTCCGGTGCGATCTCGGTGGCAGGTTTCGACGTCAGCTCGACGAAGTCGAAGGATCTCGCGAAGATCGTGTCCATCCTGCGGCAGGAGAACCACTTCATCACCCGGCTGACGATCCGGCAGCTCGTCGGCTTCGGACGGTTCCCCCATTCGAAAGGTCGACTGACGACCGCCGATGAGGAAGTGATCTCGCAGGCGATCGACTTCCTCGAGCTCGGTGAGCTGGAGAATCGGTTCATCGACGAGCTCTCCGGCGGGCAGCGGCAACGGGCCTATGTGGCGATGGTGCTGGCGCAGGACACCGACTACGTGCTGCTCGATGAGCCGCTGAACAACCTCGATATGAAGCGATCGGTGCAGATGATGCAGCACTTGCGTCGTGCCGCCGCCGAGATGGGACGGACCATCGTCATCGTCCTCCATGACATCAACTTCGCCGGTCACTACGCAGACCACATCTGTGCGGTCAAAGACGGTGCCGTCATCGAATTCGGTGCGCCCGAGGAGATCATGACCGGCGAGGTGCTCTCACGTGTCTTCGACACTCCAGTCGACGTCATCGACGGACCTCGTGGTCCGCTGGCGGTGTACTTCTGAGTCCGGTTGCGGCCACCTGGCCTCAGTCTGCGCGTGAGTTTTGCCTTTGCGCTGATTTCATGCCGCCGGCGGGGCCGGCGGAGGGTACGTTCCGGGAAGCATGGGGATGGTGAGGAGCCACTTGAGGCGACTCTCGGGCGCTCATCGCCTTTTGACCGAACCATCGGGTTCGAACCAGATGCATCGATCAGAAGGCGATGACAGATGCCCCGTAAGTCGATGACGGATGGTGCAAAAGCCGATCACCAGACTTGGGCTCCAGTGGACTGAGCGCTCACTTGCGCACCAGACACTGTGGAGTACCTTCTCATTCGGCACCTTTAGAGAATCCAGACAGTCGGCGCGTTCATAGGTTCAAATGGGCTAAACCGTCTCAGCGGTGCCCAGCATCTGCGAGTTCTCAGGGATTCGTGTGCAGAGACGTTCATCAGTGGCCTGTGGAGAATATCTCGACTCGACCGTCGTTGACTTGTGGACGACGAAACGTTGTCCACAACCTCAGCGCAAGGGGTACTAACGGCAGTTCGCTGATGCCGATACTCGCCAGATGAAGAATACGATCTATCGTGAAGAGTTCTCCGCCGCCGGCATCTCTTCCAAAACGATCAAGAGCGCGCTGGATTGTTGTCTGATTCGTCTCTGCCGCGGGGTGTACTCGGTGATCCGTGAGTGCGGAGTGAAAGACCACAGTCGGATTGCGGCATTTATCAGAGACGTCGACTGGATCAGTTTCCACGTCGGCAAAACTCCAGCCGACCTGAAGCGCGATTTCAGGTATCAGACCCAGCTCCGAGCGCTGCGCATTCAGAGTTACCGCTGGTACCGGCCAGAGGACGTGATCGTTGGCAAATCGGCGGCTGTCCTCCACGGAATACCTTTGTACAAGGACGCATCGCAAGCGATCACGGTCAGACACCCAAGGAGCAATTCGCACACTAAGGAGATTATCCGTGTGCGGGATGAGGTACCCGCAGAGGATCAGGTCCGATTCGGTCACCTTGCGGCCACCTCGGCGATCAGGACGGCCTTGGACCTCATTCGGATTTCGGGTCAACACGAAGCTTTTGCAGCACTGGAATGGGTACTGCGTCAGGCGACGGCCGATCATTTCCCTGGCTTCAATCCGAGGTCCGGGTATACAGAAAAGTTTCAGTCCGAGGCACGTCGGATCATCAAGACGGCGTTCTATCCTGCGGTTGCTCGCATGCGATCGGGCCAGGTCACCGCGCAGCGGATGGTTGATGCGATCGGGCCGTTCTCTGAGAGCCCCGCCGAGAGCAAATGCCGACTCAACCTCATCGCTTTGAACCTGACGGGGTTCGAACAGCAGATCGAAGTCCGAGACAGCCGAGGCTTCATTGCTCGAGTCGATTTTCTCAATGAACAGGCACGAACGATCCTCGCGGTCGACGGAAGTGAGAAATACGCTCTGGTGGGTCCCTCGCTGATCCGGAGGGAAGGCGAACAGCACAATCGGCTTCTCAGCTTGGGCTATAAGGTCATCCATCTGAGTTTCGACGACGTGCTCAGACTCAACGACTTTCGGGACAAGATCTTCACACAGGTGCCGGAGCTGAAGCAGATGGTCGGGAGCCCGGACGAATGATGTAAGGTTCGCGCATCGACTTTTGTGCCGGTAACCATCGGGTTTTGTACAGTCGGGTATCGAGTTTTGTGTGGCGCATCGAGTTTTATCCCGATGACCTGATCAGAAGGCGATTGTTCGCCGAAGAGGCCGCTGAGTTGCCATGGCTCGGTGCTCGGTGCTCGGTGCTCGGTGCTCGGTGCTCGGTGAAGGCGCGGCCCAGCACCAATCGCTGCGGCGGCCTCGAGTGGCACCTGGAGGAGAACGGCGCCGATGTCCGTGACCGTCGGATCCTCTTCTCAGCTTTCCTCGATCAGGTGAGGGCGCGGAAGGCGGCTGCGGTTTCGGTCTGAGCCGACCCAGCGGCCTCCTCTATCTGTCGTCTGCCGCGACGGCCGGGCGGATCAATACCCAACGGCGCACTGCCATCACGAGTGCGGCAACCAGCCCCACGATGAGCAGTCCGTCGGCGGCAATATAGAGCAGATGCAGGGACGACCCACCCTCGGCGACACCTGCGAGCACGGCATCCGTGCGCTGATTGAGCAGCGGCCGAATGACGACGACCTTGATGATGAGCACTCCGATGAGCCCGCATGCCACACTGCGGTAGACGCGATCGACACCCGACTTCAGCAGCGCCCACAGCAGGATCACGGCGATGACGAGCTCGACCCAGGTCATCACTCCGAACACCAGCCGACCGATGCCCAGCCCCAGCGGGATCGTGATGCCGGGGGCGGTGAACTTCAGCGGTGCCTCGATGAGCGAGATGCCGATGATGAGTCCGAGCCAGATGGCGGGCAGGATGATCCGAGCGCTCGCCGCCAGCCGCGAGTCATCGGTGCTGAAGAAGTGAGTCATGCCTTCGATTCTACTCCTCGTAGAAATTCGTCTGCCGCGCCCTCACCGTCCCCCACCAATTACTACCTGACGGCGGCGCAGCAACCTCGCGCGAGGTATCTGGGCCGCCGTCAGGTAGCAAGAAGGGGTGGTGGTCGGGACGCTCAGCGCCTTCGCCGGACCCGCTCTAGACTGGTGTCCATGCGTCTGTTCTCCAACGCCGTGGTGCGCACTTTCGCACCCCAAGCCGCCTCGAGTGCCCCCGACTCGAACACCCCTGCGTCGATCGCATCCGACCCGATCGGATCGAACGCAGAAACGGCCCCTGAAACGGCCCCCGATTCCGACCCCTCGCCCACCTCCGACCCCTCGCGGCCGGCTCCCGACGCGATCCTCGTCGATGGGGAGACCATCGTGGCCGTCGGCACCCGGGCCGAACTGCTCGACATCGCCGCCGCGCGGTCGTCGACGACGGCGGCGCTCGCCTCGGCGGGTGGGGTCGGTGCGACCACGGTCATCCCCGGACTCGAGATCGACGAAATCGACTGCGGCGGACAGGTCATCCTGCCCGGTTTCGTCGACGGCCACATCCATTCGATCATGTACGCCGACTCCCTGACCGACCTCGATCTGTCCCAGACGAAATCCCTCGCCGAGGCGGTCGCACTCATCCGCGAACGCGCCGATTCCCTCCCGGTGGGCACCTGGGTGGTCGGCTCCGGGTGGGACCTCAACAAGTGGGAGGACCCGAGCTACCCTGACCGTGAGCTCCTCGACGCCGAGGTCCCCGACCATCCAGTGGCGATGTGGTCACTCGATCTGCACACCTTGTGGGTCAACGCCCACGCTCTCGAGATCGCCGGCATCGACGAGGCGACCCCCGACCCTTCCGGCGGCAGCTTCGTCCGCGACGAGAACGGTCAGCTCACAGGTCTCGTACGTGAAGACGCCACCGATCTCGTCGCCCGCTTCATCCCCGAACCCAGCCGCGAGGACCAAGTCGAACGCCTCGCCACCACCCAGGAGCTCTTCCTGTCACAGGGCCTGACGGGGATCCATGACTTCGACGGCATCGCCTCGACCTTGGGCTGGAACGACCTGCACGCGGCCGGTCGCCAGGACATGCGCGTGACCTTGTTCCTGCGTTCACCCGAAGTGCCGTGGGCGATCGAAACCGCCTGGCACACCGGTGACGGCGATGATTGGCTGCAGTGCGGCGGGCTGAAGCTGTTCTCGGACGGGGCGCTCGGCTCGCATACCTCGCACATGTCCTCAGCGTTTCCCGCAGTCGACGGTGAGGACGAGAACTTCGGTGTCGTGCAGATGACCGAAGACGAGCTCTTCGACCAGGCACATATCGCCACCGAGGCGGGAATCTCCGTGGCCATCCACGCCATCGGCGATCAGGCGAACCATCATGTGCTCGCTGTCTACGACCGCTTGCAGGAGACGACGAAGGCCGCGGAGGAGAAGTTCGGCCGACCCATGCGTCACCGCGTCGAACATGCCCAGTTCATCCAACCCGCCGACGTCGCCCGGTTCGCCGAGCTCGAGGTGCTCGCGTCGATGCAGCCGCGCCACTGCATCTCCGACCTGCACCTGCTCCACCTCATCGACGAGTCCGCGCAGCTGGCCGCCTATGCCTGGCCGGACCTGCTCGATGCGGGGGCGCACGTGGTCTTCGGCTCCGACGGTCCTGTCGAGCATGCGAACCCGTTCGTTGCGATCTATGCGGCGATGACCAGGGCGAACATCTCCGGTGAGGCGTCGACGACCTTCCAGCCGCACCGTCGCCTGAGCGCCGTCGAGGCCATTCGCCTGCACACTCAGGGACCGGCCTTCGCCGCCGGGCTCGAGGACCGGCGCGGATATCTGGCGCCGGGCATGGACGCCGACTTCATCATCGTCGACACCGACCCGTGCGCAGCCGAAGGGCTCGATCCCGAGGTCGCCGCGGCAGAGCGCGACGGCCTCCTCGGCTACGATTCCGAAGAAGCCCTGTTCGCCCACGCCGAGGCGATCCGCGATACCCGAGTCGCGCTCACCGTCGTCGGCGGCGAGGTGAAATACCGCGCCTGACCACGCCGAGGCGGTCGACCACCTCGGCGATGGGCGGGACCCGCACTGCCCGCTCCCTCGACCAACTGCTCCCTCGACCAACTGCTCCCTCGACCAACCGACAAGGACGTCCCCGCATGCCCCGCTCGTTTCTGGCCCAGGCCCGCAAGGTCGATGAGGCGACCCCGGACTCTCGCAGTCGCGAGGTCGACTTCCTGCGCGCCGCGGCGATCACTGTGGTCGTGCTCGGCCATTGGACGATCATCGCCGTCAGCGCCACCGGCGGCATCGAACCGCATGGTCTGCTCGACCAGGCCAGGTGGACGCACCCGCTGACCTGGGTGTTCCAGGTGATGCCGATCTTCTTCCTCGTCGGCGGCTACTCCAACGCACTGTCCTGGCGTTCGGCCAGGCGGCGGCAGACCGGCTACGCCGAATGGCTGCGGGCACGCCTGCGCCGCCTCGGCCTCCCGCTCATTCCGCTGCTGCTCGTCTGGCTGGCCACCTGCGTCATCGCCCTGGCCGCCGGCGCCGAACCCGCCGCGGTCCAACTGGCCTCCCAGATGGCACTCGTGCCGACGTGGTTCCTCGCCGCGTATCTGCTCGTCGTCATCGTCGCACCGCCGTGTCTGATCCTGTGGGAGCGATGGGGCTGGTGGTCGATCATCGCCGGCATCGGCTTGGCCGGCATCATCGACCTCATCAGCATCGTCACCGAGAGCACGCTCGCCGGCTATCCGAACTACCTGCTCGTCTGGGCGAGCTTCCATCAGTTCGGCTATGCGTGGCTCGACGGCCGACTCTCCAGCATCAGACGCTGCCTGCTGCTCTTCGTCATCGGCGCCGTCGGGCTCGGGCTCCTCGTCGGCTTCGGCCCTTACCCGGTGTCGATGATCACCGCAGGCACCGACACAATCTCGAATTCTGCCCCGACCCGCGTGACGATGGCTTTCCTCGGCATGGCTCAGGCCGGAATCGTGCTCATGCTCCAGCGCCCGCTGGCCGCTCTCCTGCGCAGCCCCGGACTGTGGTTCCTCACAGTGCTCGTCAACCAGCGCATCATGACCTGGTTCCTCTGGCATCTGACCGCGCTGACTGCCCTGGCCAACGTCCTCATCGGCCTCGACGCCGATGCCCTGCTGCCGACTCCGCTGACCGGAATCTGGTGGCTCACCCGTCCGCTGTGGGCATTCGTTCTGCTGGCGATCACCGGGGTGCTCGTGGCGATCTTCGGCCGGTTCGAAACTCCGTCCCTCGACGACCGTCCCGCCCCTCCCATGTGGATGCCGATCGCGGCCTCGGCGGCCATCTGCGCGGGCCTGGCCATTATGGCCGACACCGGAATGGTCGACGGCAACGGCGTGACCTGGATCTGGCCGCTGCTGCCGCTCATCGGCATGGTCGCCTTCGGCGTCGTCCGCCTGCCCGGCAGGCGAACCGCGAAAAGCTGACTCTCGCCGAGGCGGCCCGACCGTCAGGCTGAAACGTCCCCGCGGGGACGCAGAAAGCCAGGTGAGACACCGAGCCCACCGAGCGACAACGGCCCGACGTCCCCGCGGGGACGTCGGGCCGTTTCTCACGGTGATCGGGTGATCCACCTCGGCAAAGGTGCGACGGGAACGTCGGGCCGCCTCGGCGAGGTTCTACACAGACGTCGCCCCTCCTCGGCGAGGGTGAACGCGAGCAGATGTTCCGACCTCCGGAGATCTCGGTGACGGTGCCGGTGAGGTAGCTCGACAGTCCGGAGGCGAGGAACAGCACGACGGAGGCGACTTCCTCGGGTTCGCCGGGACGGCCGAGCGGGATCTCGGCGAGCTTCGAATCGATCGCGTGCTGCGGCATGGCCGCGGTCATAGCGGTGTTGATGAAGCCGGGCTGGATCGCGTTGATGCGGATGTTCTTGAACGCGACCTCCTTGGCCACGGCCTTCGTCATGCCGACGATGCCCGCCTTCGCCGCGGAGTAGTTCGACTGTCCGGGGTTGCCGACCTTGCCGCTGATCGAAGACACGTTGATGATCGAGCCGCCGCGGTCCTGTTCGCGCATGAGTGCGGTGGCGACCTTGAGGCCGTTCCACGTGCCGCGCAGATGCACGGAGATGACGTCGTCGAACTGCTGCTCGGTCATCTTCCGGATCGTCGCATCGCGGGTGATGCCGGCGTTGTTGACCCAGATGTCGATGCCGCCGAATGCGGTCGTGGCCGCCTCGGCGAGCTTTTCGACGGCCTCGAGGTCGGACACATTGCACACCGCGCCCGTGGCGACGCCGTCGCCGCCGAGTTCGGTCACAGCAGCCTGCAGACTCTCTTCATTCATATCGGCGAGGACGACCTTCGCGCCGGAGTCGACGAGGCTGCGCGCCATCGCCAGGCCGAGGCCCTGTCCGCCGCCGGTGACGACGGCGACCTTGCCGCTCAGCAGGCCGGGGATGGCGGTGACTCCGCCGAGTTCGTTGATGGTGATGTCGGAGTTCGCGGGTGTGGATTCAGTCATGGGATGCCTTTCGTGCGGTGATGATCAGATGGAGCCGGACCTCGCCGAGGCGGCCCGCCGTTGTGATGATGCGTGGAGGATGCTGCCGCCGGGATCAGAGGTTGAACTGCGGTTTGTGTGCGCCACCCAGCAGCTGCTTGGCGACGACGACGCGCTGGACCTCGGAGGTGCCTTCGTAGATGCGGAAGAGGCGGGCGTGGCGGTAGAAGCGTTCGACCGCTGACTCGCGCATGTAGCCCATTCCACCCTGGATCTGCACGCCCTTGTCGGCGATGCGGGCGAGTGCTTCGGAGGCGAAGAGCTTCGCCGAGGAGGGGCCGAGCTTGCGATCGGTCTCGGCGTCCCAGCGCTGTGCGGCCGAGAGGACGAGGGCCTTGGCGGCGGCGACGTCGGTGTAGATATCGGCGAGCATCGCCTGGACGAGCTGGAACCGGGCGATCGGTTCCCCGCCCTGCTTCGCCTCGGCGGCGAAGCGCACGGATTCGTCGAGGATGCGGATCGACTGACCGACGCAGATCGCGGCGATGTGCAGGCGACCCTTGTTGAGTGAGGCCATCGCGGCGTAGAAGCCCTTCTCCTCCTCACCGCCGATGAGGTTGGCGGCAGGCACGCGCACGTCGTCGAAGAAGATCTCCGAGGTCCAGGCGCCGGCCTGACCCATCTTGTGATCGTGCGGGCCGACGGTCACACCTTCGGACTTCGTGGGCACGAGGAAGACAGAGATGCCCTTGGACCCCGTGGCATTCGGGTCGGTGCGGGCGAAGACCATGAGGACGTCGGAGGACTCGGCGTTGGTGATGAACCGCTTGGAGCCGTTGATGATGTAGTCATCGCCGTCGCGGGTGGCCTTCGTCCGCAGGCCCGAGGGGTCGGAACCGGCTTCGGATTCGGTGAGGGCGAAGGAGGCGACGACCTCTCCGGAGGTCAGACTGGGCAGCCATTCGGACTTCTGCTCATCGGTGCCGTAGTTGACGAGCACCTGTCCGGCGATGCCGTTGTTCGTGCCGAAGAGAGACCGGAACGACGGGGTGGTGTAGCCGAGCTCCATGGCGAGCAGTGCGTCCTGCTCGGCATTGAGGCCGAGACCGCCGTACTCCTCGGGCAGAGCCCAGCCGAAGAGTCCCATTTCTGTGGATTCCTTGATGATCGCCTCGGGGAAGGCGTCCTCGTCCTCGACCTGGGTCTCGAGGGGGACGACCTTCTCGCGGACGAATTCTCGGACGGCGGTGAGGATGTCGTCGAGTTCTGAGTTGTCCATTGCTGTGTCTCCTTCAGATGGATGCTGTGCAGAAGTCTGCGTGCAAGTGTCGGGATTGCGGTTCGGTCGGGATGAGTCCGAAACGGTACGATCTAGAGGCTGTCGAGCCAGGCGCGGACCTGATCGGAGTCGGCTCCGAGCTCCGGGGGAGCGAGGTCGTAGGAGACCTGCGACTTCGACAGGGTGATCGGATTGCGGACCGTCGGGATGACGCGGTCGCCGCTGCCGGTGTCCACGACCGGTTCCAGGCCGAGGCTCTTGGCGTGTTCGACGCCTTCGGCGATCGTGTTGATCGGGGCGCAGGGCAGGCCCGCCGCCGAGAGTTTGTCGAACCAAACTTGCGCGGTGTGAGCCTGCAGGGCCTCGAGAAGTTCGGGCTCAAGGGCGTCGCGGTTGGCGTTGCGGTTCTTCGCCTGGGCGAATCGTTCGTCGTCGCACCAATCGGGTCGGCCGACCACCTCGGCGAGGATCCGGAACTGGCCGTCATTGGCCGCGGCGACGATGATCTCACCGGACTTCGCGGCCATCGGCTGGTAAGGGTAGAGGCTCGGGTGGGCGTTGCCCATCCGCGTCGGATTCACCCCTGCGGCCGCGTAGGCACCGGACTGGTTGGCCAGGCCGGACATCGCCGAGGACATGAGGTTGGTTTCGACGAGCTGGCCCTCGCCGGTGAGCGTGCGGTGCTGGATCGCGGCGAGGACGCCGATCGTCGTGTGCAGACCCGTCATGACGTCGAAGACGGCGACACCGGCGCGGTACGGCGAGCCGTCGGGGCTGCCGGTGACCGACATGAAACCGGACAGCGCCTGCATGAGGAGGTCGTATCCGGGCAGTGGGTTCTGCGGCCCGAAGCCGGTCACCGAGGCATAGATGACCGTCGGGTTGGCAGCGGAGACGCTGTCGTAGTCGAGTCCGTACTTCGCCAGCCCGCCCGGTTTGAAGTTCTCGACGACGATATCGGCTTCGGCCGCGAGCTTCTGTGCGGTGGCGAGGTCATCGGGATCGGTGAAGTCGAGGACGATGTCGTACTTGTTTCGGTTGATCGACAGATAGTAGGTGGCATCCTCGTCGCGCACCGGCGGCGCCCAGTGCCGGGTGTCATCGCCTTTGGGTCCTTCGACCTTGATGACGGTGGCGCCGAGGTCGGCGAGCATCATCGTCGAGTACGGTCCGGCCAGCACGCGGGAGAAGTCGACGACGATCTGTCCCGACAGGGGACCCGAGCCGGCGCGGGGGAGGAACTCCTCGATGCGGTCGTGGGCAGGTGACCGATGGTGGTCGTGGGCAGAGCCGCTGTCGTGGGGCTCAGAAGTGGTCGACTGCTTCATCGTCGAATGTCTTCCTCTCGTCGGGCCGGCGGCGCTGCTGTGTGCTGACAGTGCTGTCAGTGGAGTCGAGCTCGGCATCCCGGGCCCGTGCTTGGGCAGTGGGCGCGTGGTCTGTCCCACTATATAGCAGGATCGGCAATAATGTACATGGATTATTATCGGAACAGGTATTGGCTGGGAAGTCGGTCGGGGTAACGGCACGGGCTCCAGCACGGATTCGGAAATGAGGCAGTCGATGGAGATTCAGCAGGTCAAAGCGTTCCTCGCCGTCGCCGAAGAGCTGCACTTCGGTCGTGCGGCCGAGCGGCTCGGAATGCTGCAGCCGCCGCTCAGCCGCACGATCCGCGCGCTCGAGGACCACCTCGGCGTCGATCTGTTCCGACGCACGACCCGCAATGTGGCGCTGACCGCAGCGGGGGAGGCGCTGGTGGAGCCGGCGCGGAAGATGATCGAGTATCGAACCTTGGCCACCGAGGCGGTGCGCCGGGCCGCCGACGGGCAGACCGGGCACATCGAATTCGGATTCGCCCACTCCTCATCGCGCAGACTGGCCGCGGCGCTCGTGACTGCATCCACCGCGCACAAGCCGGGGGTCAGCTTCGGGCTTCACTCCGACGTCTACGCCGAGGAGGGAATCACCCGCCTCGTCGACGGCTCGCTCGACCTCGCCCTCGTGAGGTGGGCGAAGCAGCCACCCGGAGTCACAGGTCGGCCGGTGATGGTCGAGCGTCTCTCGGCAGCCCTGCCGGTGGGCCATCGTCTGGCGGGACGCGCCTCGGTGCGGGTGGACGAGCTTGCCGACGAGGATTTCATCGCTCTTCCCGAGCATCCTTCCTCGACGTTGCGGGAAGCGACGCTGCGTCTGTGCCACGAAGCGGGATTCGCACCGCGCGTAGTTCAGAGCGCGCCGGATTCGCAGACGATCGGCGCCCTGGTCGCGGCCGGCCTCGGCATCTCGATCACCTTCGACTCGGTGTCCGCCGCCACCCGTGAGGCCGGCACCGTGGCCGTGCCCCTCGACATTCCCGAGGAGCCCACGAAGCTCTACCTCGCCCACCGCACCGACCACGGAAAAGCCTCCGTGGAAGCGGTGCTCACCCTCGCCGAGGTGGTCCTGCCGACCGTGGAATGAGAGCGGTGGCGGGGCGGCTCACAGCTGCGCGTTCCAGGTGTCGAGTCGGCGGCGGAGATCCTCGGCGGTCATGTCGGTGAGGCCGATCCCGTGATAGTTCGGCAGCCAGGTCTCGACGCGATCATGGGCACGTGCCGCAGCTTGGACGTCCCAGGCGCGGATGTCATGGATGCGGCGGCCGAGGAGTCGTTCGTACTCGTCGAGAAAGTCGGCGGCCGCCTCGGGGGAACCGAGCAGCACGAGATCCTGACGGCACCACGCGAGGTCGACTCCGCGAGGTCCGTGGCTCGCGCTCGACCAGTCGACGACTCCGGTGAGGCGCCCGCCTGCCCACAAAGCATTGCCTGCCCAGAAATCCGTGTGCGTGAGGACCTCTTCGTCGCGGTCGAGGTTCGCCCACTCCCGCTGGGCGCGAATCGCGATGGCAGAGTCTCCTGGCGGCGGAGACTGCGGAGTCAGAGGCAGACCGGTGCCGTCGAGTTCGTGGATGCGCATCAGCGCCGCGGCCATCTCGCGGGCGATGGTGGTCAGAGGCGTCGCCGGATCCGGTGCTGAGCCCGGGACGCGGGTCGTAACGATGACCGGGTCGTTGGTGTCGGTGCTGTGGGCGATGAGGCGGGGGACGAGATCGCCGATCGAGCTCAGCCGATCGAGCACCTCGGCTTCCCTGACAGCCGCATCGTGGCCCGTGGGAAATGCGCGGACGACGAGCTCCGCGTCTCCGTCGCGGGAGGACATGGTCAGCGCGTGCTGACCGCCGGCAAGGGTCTCGACGAATCTCAGCTCCCGGCCGATCAGCGCCGAAGCTGTCGCGAGGGCGCGTGCGCGGCGGCTTCGCTCGGCCGTCCTGAGCTGTCTCTTCAGCCCCTCGGCATAGCGCCTGGCCATCAACTCCTGGGCCGCCACGGTCACCGGAGCGCCCAAACGGAGGAGAGGATGTGCGGGGACGGAATCGGCGCTGATGGTCACGCCGAGGCGGCCGTCAGTGCCGATGGACACGAGGAAGGTCTCCTCTCCGTTCTCGAGGTGGCCCGGCAGGGTGCGATAGGTGAATCCGGCGCGATCCCTCTCATCGATCACCCGTGTGACGACGCACGAACCGACGGGCACGAGCAGATCGCGACCGCGCAGCCGCCTCGGCGAGGCTGGCCAAACGGGATTGAGTCCCAAGCTGACGATCCGACCTTCGGCCACTCGGCGAGCCGGGTGGACGACGACGCCGGCGAGGTCCTGCAGCATCCAGGAGAAGATCGCTTCCCGGGCGAGCGGGAACTGGTCGCCCGAGCCGAGATCGAGATGGAACTCGAGATGATTCATGACTCCATTCTCGTCTTATGCCCTCGCGTGATGATGTGTAGTCCTTGTCTTCTTCGAACGGCTATGCCTACGATGAGAAGCGAACGCTGAACGAACGCTCGCTTCACGGCGTTTCGCGAGGTCAGCGCCGAACGCTCACGTCACCGCACGAACACTGGAGTTCATCAATGTCAGACAGCACCTCAGCCACTCAGTCGGCAGCCACCTCGGCGGCTCCGCAATCCGGTCGTCGTTTCGAAGGCCAGGTCGCCGTCATCACGGGCGCCAGTCGCGGCATCGGCCTCGGAATCGCTCGGCGGCTCAACGCGGAGGGGGCCACCGTCGTGCTCACCGCGCGCAAGCCGGAAGCGCTCAATGAGGCGGTCGCCGAGTTCCCCGAAGGCACGGCGCTCGCCATCGCCGGCAAGGCCGACGACCCGGCGCACAGGGCAGAGGTATTCGACACGGTCGCTGAGAAGTTCGGTCGCCTCGATGTGCTCGTGGCCAACGCCGGAATCAACCCGGTCTACGGCCCGCTCGTCGATATGGAGCTCGATGCCGCGCGGAAGATCTTCGATGTCAACGTCCTCGGCACGCTGGCCTGGGTGCAGGACGCCGTCCACCACGAGGGCCTGAACTTCCGTGAGAACAAGGGGCGCGTCGTCACCCTGTCGTCGGTCGCCGGCCAGATCCCGAGCGAAGGCATCGGCTTCTACGGCATTTCGAAGGCCGCGGTCTCGCATCTGACGAAGACGCTCGCCGTGGAGCTCGGGCCGGACATCCGCGTCAATGCCGTCGCCCCGGCAGTGGTCAAGACGAAGTTCGCCACGGCGCTCTACGAAGGCAGGGAGGAAGAGGTCGCCTCTGCGTACCCGGTCAAGCGCCTCGGGACCCCTGAAGACATTGCCGGTGCCGTCGCCTATCTGGCCTCGGAGGACGCCGACTGGATCACCGCTCAGGTGCTCACCGTCGATGGGGGAGTCGTCACCGCCGGCGGCAGCGCCTGACACGGAGGCTGAGCCTGCGGCTGAACCTCGGTTGCCGATAAACGGCAGCCCGAAACATAGGTCGCCATCGGACATCTGCACCCGAATCCAGGTCGCCACCGGATACTTCTCTTGACGGAAAGTATCCGATGGCGACCTGGATTTTTCTGCGGTGCCATTCTGAGTGGCATTGTTGGGTCGATCCACGGTGTTTCAGGCGCTCAGAACGCCGTGGATCGACCAAACAATGCTGTGCTGGAGGTGTTTCCAGGCAGTAGGGCCCGAGGTGCCAGCCCTACTTCACCGGGAGGCCGGCGGCGTGCGCACAGATCTCGCCGTAGCGTTCGGCCACCCCAGCTGGGTCGAGTTCGCCGCCGGCCCGGTACCACTGCGAGACGCCCGTGCAGATCGTCGTGATCGCTCGTGAGGCATCCCGCGGGAACTCCGTGGTGAAGCTGCCGTCGGCAACGCACTCCTCGACCACCTCGTCGAGGAGTTTCTGCTGCCGGTCACGAGCGGCGATATGAGCATCCCGGTGCTGATCCTTCAGCGCTCGGATCTCGCTGAATGCGATGAAGGCGAGATCGGACTGGTGCGCGTGGAAGAGCAGCAGGCATTCGATGAGGCGGTCGAAGCGGGCGGTCGGCTCCTGCCCGCCGTCGGCGAGTGCCGCGACGCTGCGCTGCCACAGATCCTCCATCGCCAGGCGGTCGATCTCGGCGAGGATCGCATGCTTCGATGCGAAGTGGTGATAGAGGCCTGGCACTGACAGCCCGGCCGCGCCAGCCAGCTGGCGGATACTCGTGCCGTGGAATCCGCCCGTGACGAAGCTGTTGAGAGCGGACTGAAGGATCGGCGACAGCAGCGGGGCGTCGTAGTCCCGCCAGTTCGTCATGGTTGCATTGCTCACGAGTTGTCCCTGCCTGATCCGTCTCACTGTCTTCTCATCCCTAATCTACGGGCATTCGGACCCCGCGGTTCCATTCGACCCCCGAAGCGTCCCTCCATCTCTGAGTTCGATCGCTTTGCTGCCCGAGCGGTCGACAGTCATGCCGGGCCGCCCTTGCGCCCGGTCATCGTGTGACCTACGATACAGAACTAACCGAGCGAGCGCTCGGTCGGCCGAAGCTGAGGTGCTCCGGTCCCGACACGATGAAGGGCGACAGTCAGATGGCAGCCGACAGCACTTCCACCACCACGCGGCATGTGTGGACGCGGCTCTACCCCGCCGGAGTCGGTGAGACGCCGGAGATCCACGACGCATCCACGGCTCATGCGTGGAACGCCCGCGTCGAGGCGGCCCCCAGCCAGATCGCCGTGACCTACCGTGGCCGCAGGTTCACCACCGCCGACATCGACCGTGAAGCCGAGGCGCTCGCCGCCGGGTTCCTCTCCCGCGGCCTGCAGAAGTCGAACATCGTCGGCGTCTACCTCCAGAACGTCCCGCAGTTCGCCGTGGCGCTGCTCGCGGCCTGGAAGATCGGCGTCGTCCCCCTCGTCCTCAACCCCATGTACCGCGGCCGCGAACTGCGCGCGCTCATCGACGATTCGGCCGCCTCGGCGATCATCTGCGACGAAAGCGACCTCGCTCAGGTCCAGGAGACGCTCGCCGGCGGATCGGTGACTTGGGTGCTGACCACCGATGACGACGAATACGACCGGGACCCCTCAGCCCTCACCGGCGACGCCAAGACTGCAGCTTTCCCTGAGTCAGAAACCACCCCCGCCGAGGCGACCCCCGTCGAGTCCGGGATCGCCGTCGATTCGTGGGGTCCCTTCCTCGGCTCCCAGCGGACCAACGCGCCCGACCACCGAACCGAACTGCTGCCGGGCCTCGACGACGCCGCGCTGCTCACCTACACATCAGGCACGACCGGACCGGCCAAAGGCGCCGTCGGCACCCACCGCAATGTGCTCGCCGTGGCCCGGTCGTACGGAGAGTGGCTGAACCTCGGCGAAGGCGACGTCATGCTCGCTATCGCCCCGCTCTTCCACATCACCGGAGCCGTCGCCTGCGCGGCGACCTCGCTGATCTTCCCGATCACGCTCGACTTCATCGGCCGCGTCAACGCGGACAAGATCATCACCGCCATCCGAGATGACAAGGTCACCGTGACCATCGGCTCGATCACCGTCTACAACGCACTGCTCGAACACGAATCGGCCACGGCCGAGGACCTGCAGAGCATCCGCTACCTCTACTCCGGTGGAGCCCCCGTGCCGCCGGCCACGGTCGAGCGCTTCCGGAAGCGGTTCGGCCACTACATCCACAACATCTACGGAATGACCGAGACCGCCTCGGCGGTCATCGGAGTCCCGCCGAACACGGAGGCGCCCGTCGACCCGGCCACCGACACCCTGGCCATCGGCGTGCCGTTCCCCGGACTCGAAGCCCGCATCGTCGACATCGCCGACGGGACCGTCATCACCGATTCCAGTGCCGGCGAACTCGAGTTGCGCGGGCCTCAGATCACGCCCGGCTACCTCGGCAAGCCCGAAGCCAACGAGGCGGCATTCGACGAGGGCTGGTTGCGCACCGGCGATGTCGGAGTCATGGACGACGCCGGCTGGATCTACCTCGTCGACCGGATCAAGGACCAGATCAACGCCTCCGGCTACAAGGTGTGGCCGCGCGAGGTCGAAGACGTCCTCTATGAACACCCTGCCGTGCTCGAAGCCGCCGTCGTCGGCCAGCCCGACGACTACCGCGGCGAGACCGTCGTCGCCTACGTCTCCCTGCGCACCGGACAGAGCGCCAGCGCCGAGGAGCTCATCGCCTTCGCGAAGGAGCGCCTCGCAGCGTACAAGTACCCGCGCATCGTCCACGTCATGTCCGACCTGCCGAAGACGCACACCGGAAAGATCCAACGCAGGCTGCTGCGCGATTCGGCTAGAGAAGCAGCGTCGAACAAATAGGCACCACTGACAGACAACTAAGCAACACAGGAGAAGCAATGAGCGAATCATCGTTCGGACGCCGTTTCGAAGGGCAGGTCACCCTCGTGACGGGATCGAGCCGCGGCATCGGCCTCGGCATCGCCAAGCGGCTGCAGGCCGAAGGCGCGACCGTCGTCCTCACCGCTCGCAAGCCCGAGCCCTTGGCCGAGACGGTCGCCGAATTCCCCGAAGGCACCGCAATCGGCATCGCCGGCAAGGCCGATGACTCGGCTCACCGGGCCGAAGTATTCGACACAATCGAGAAGAAGTACGGCCGCCTCGACGTCCTCGTCACGAACGTCGGCATCAACCCGGTCTACGGCGAGACCGTCGACATCGAGCTCGATGCCGCCCGTAAGATCCTCGAGGTCAACGTGCTCGGAACCCTGGCCTGGATCCAGGGCGCGGTCAACCACGAGGGTCTGCACTTCCGTGAGAACAAGGGCCGGATCCTGTCCATCTCCTCGGTCGCCGGACAGAATCCCAGCGAGGGCATCGGCATGTACGGAGTCTCGAAGGCCGCCGTCGCCCACCTCGTGAAGACCCTTGCCGTCGAACTCGGACCCGACATCCGCGTCAACGGCATCGCTCCGGCCGTCGTCAAGACCCGCTTCGCCACCGCGCTCTACGAAGGCAGAGAAGCCGAAGTCACCGCCGCCTATCCGGCCGGCCGCCTCGGCACTCCCGACGACATCGGCGCAGCTGCGGCCTACCTTACGTCGTCCGACTCGGACTGGATCACCGCCCAGATCCTCACCGCCGACGGCGGACTCATCACAGCAGGAGGCACAGCATGAGCCGGATTCCCGCAGAGGTCGAGGAGCTGCGCCAGCGCACCCGCACCTTCATCCGCGAGGTCGTCATCCCCGCCGAACCCCACCCGGGTGACTACCTCGACGAAGCGGTCCTGACCGATCTCAAGGCCAAGGCCAAGGAAGCCGGCGTATTCGCCCCGCACGTGCCCACCGAGTGGGGCGGCCAGGGCGTGCCGATCGAATTCTGGTCCCCGGTGTTCCAGGAGGCAGGATACTCGCCGATCGGGCCCGCCGTTCTCAACTGCATGGCACCCGATGAGGGCAATATGCACATGCTCGCCCAGATCGCCACGCAGGAGCAGAAGGAGCGGTTCCTCGCCCCGCTGGCCGCCGGCGACGTCCGCTCGTCGTTCGCCATGACTGAACCACATCCGGGCACCGGCTCCGACCCGTCGGCGTTGTCCACCCGCGCCGTCAAGGACGGCGACGAGTGGGTCATCAACGGCGACAAGCGCTTCATCTCCGGTGCTGAACTGAGCAGCTTCTTCATCGTCATGGCCGCCACCGACGCCGAGGAGTCGGCCGCTGCGACCGAGGGGTCGGGCTCCGCGCAGGCTCGCAAGGGCCAGGCCGCCACGATGTTCCTCGTGCCCAAAGACACCCCGGGTGTCAGTGTCGGCCGGTCGATCCACACTGTCGATCGCACCATCGCCGGCGGCCATCCCTACGTCCACTTCGACGGTGTCCGCGTCCCCGCCTCGGCGATCCTCGGCGAACCGGGCAAGGGCTTCGCCTACGCCCAGGTGCGCCTGGCACCCGCCCGCCTCACGCACTGCATGCGGTGGCTGGGACTGGCCCGCCGGGCGCTGGACACGGCTCTCGACCGTGCCGAACATCGCGAGGCATTCGGCGACGTCCTCGCGCGTCAGGGCCTCGCACAGGAGCTCATCGCGCAGTCGGTCATTGATATCGAAACCTCTGACGCGATGATCACGAAGACCTCCGAGGTGCTCGCCACCGATGCGAAGGAAGCGAACTCCAGATCTTCGATCGCGAAGGTCTACTGCTCCGAAGCCGTCTACCGCGTCATCGACCGCGCCATTCAGATCACCGGTGGCGACGGAGTCTCCGACCAGCTGCCACTTGTCCAGTACCTCAACGACGTCCGTCCGTTCCGCATCTATGACGGCGCCACCGAGACGCACAAGTTCGCGATCTCCCGCCGTGCCTCATCGAAGCGCCGCAAGGAAGTCGCTGCGGGAGCTCCCCGCCTCGACATCGTGGGGGAGGCCCGGTGACCGAGAAGCTCGTCGACGTCGTCGACACCGCCGCCGAGGCGCAGGCACTGTCCGCACCGCCGTTGCTCATCGTCGACGTCCTCACCGACTACCTCGACACGCACGGCCTCGGGTCCGGTCGCGTCCGCTGGGATCGCATCGGCGAGGGCCAGTCGAACGTCACCTTCCGGATCCGGCGTGATGACCTCGATGTGGTGCTGCGCCGCGGACCGCGCCCGCCGATCCCGAAATCGACCCATGACATGGTCCGCGAAGCGAAGATCCAGAAGGTCCTCGGCGCTCAGGGAGTGGCCGTGCCCACGATCCTCCACGTCTGCGAGGACGAATCGGTCCTCGGCGCCCCGTTCTACATCATGGATTTCGTGGCAGGCACTGTTGTCACCGACACCCTGCCGGACTTCCTCGCCGAGGTGGCTGACCGTCGCGCACTGAGCGAAGCCCTCGTCGACCGCCTCGTCGACCTCCACTCGGTCGACGTCACCGTTCCCGAGGTGGCCGCGCTTGGTCGACCGAACGGGTACCTGGAGCGCCAGGTGAAGCTGTTCGCCTCCCTTTGGGAGAAGAACACTCAGCGGTCGCTGCCCCAGGTCAGCCGCCTCGGCGAGTGGTTGGCTGCGAACATCCCGACTACTCAGCGGCACGCGGTCGTCCATGGTGACTACCGTGCCGGCAACGCGATGATCGCGTCGTCGACGCCGGTCGAGGTCGCAGCGATCCTTGACTGGGAGATGTCGACTCTCGGCGATCCGCTCGCCGACCTCGGCTATTTCCTCGTCACCTACACCGACGACGAGCATCCGCGCACGGTCATGGACCTCACTCCCGTCACGGCGGGGGAGGGATTCCTCACCCGTTCCGAACTCGCCGATCGTTACCAGCAGAAGACGGGCCTCGATCTGTCCGACCTGCCCTGGTACCAGGCGTTCGCGCTGTGGAAGGCCGCGATCTTCAGTGAAGCCATCTACACCAGATGGCGCAACGGAGAGGCACCGGCGGCCGGTGACTTCACCGGCAGCCTCGACACCGGGGTCCCCGAACTCATCGCAGCCGCCGAAGCCATCGCCGCCACCGTCGTGTGACGGCGAGCGGCAGACAGGAAAATCCGCACCACCGAGCACCACCACCGAGATAGACAGCACCACCACATCCAATGAAGCAGTGGAAAGGAAGCCATGACCGATACGATCGCAGAGACAAAGGTGCCTCTGCAGCTGAAACGGCGATCCGTCGTCGCGAGCACCATCGGCAATATCCTCGAATGGTACGAGTGGAGCGCCTACGCGGTGTTCACACCATTCATCGCCGCCGCGATGTTCAACAGCGAGGACACGGTCTCCTCCGTCCTCGCGACCCTCGGCGTCTTCGCCGTCGGATTCCTCATGAGACCCCTGGGCGGCATCGTGTTCGGCAAGATCGCCGATGTGAAGGGGCGCAAGTTCGTCCTCATCGTCACGATGCTCATCATGGCCGGCGGTTCGTTCCTCATCGCCGTGCTGCCGACCTACGGTCAGATCGGCGTCTTCGCCTCACTGATCCTCCTCCTCATCCGAGTGGCACAGGGCTTCGCCCACGGAGGGGAGTCGGCGACGGCGAACTCCTATATCGCCGAGATCGCTCCGGCTCATCGCCGCGGATTCTGGGGCTCCATCGTCTTCGTCGCCATCTTCGGCGGTTCGGTCGTCGCCTACACGATCGGCGGCGTGATCACGAACGTCTTCTCCGAGGCCGCGGTCTCCGACTGGGCATGGAGGATCCCGTTCGCGCTCGGCGGTCTGCTCGCGCTCGTCGCGCTGTGGATGCGGCGCGGAATGGTCGAAAGCGATGTCTTCGAAGCCGACGAGGCCGAAGAGACCGTCGCCCCGACTCCTCTCGATCGCGGTCGCGTGGCCCGTGCGATCGTCCTCGTCGTGCTCATGACCTCGGGCATCACCGCGGCTCATTACACCTGGACGTCGTACGCGTCGACCCTGGCGATCACCGAGCGCGGTATGGATGCGCAGACCGCCTACTGGGCGACCGTCGGTGCGCAGATCATCGCACTCGCGTCGCTGCCCTTCTGGGGATTCCTCTCCGACCGGATCGGTCGTCGGCCGGTGCTCATCGGCTTCGGAGTGCTCATGGCGATCCTGCAGTATCCGCTCATGGGCATGATCACGGACACCGGCTGGACGTTGTTCGTCGCATCGACGCTGGCGCTGCTCGTGGTCTCGATGGCAGGAGCCCTGCTGTCGGCAGTTCTGTCCGAGGCGTTCCCTACGAAGGTCCGCACCCAGGGGATCGGCTTCGCCTACTCGGTCTCCGTGGCTGTGTTCGGCGGAACGGCACCGTATCTCAACGGACTGTTCAACTCCCTCGACCTCAGTTGGCTCTCCAGCGGCTGGGTGGTCCTGCTCTGCCTGGCCACGATCGTCGCCGTGGTCAAGCTGCCCGAGACCAAGGGCAAAGACCTCAACTCGATCTGAGCATCGCAGCGGGACCACAGCGCCGCCTCGGCGAATATAGGTCGCAATCGGAGACAGCAACCCTAAACATAGGTCGCTATCGGATACTTCTGAGCAAGGAAAGTATCCGATAGCGACCTATTTCCGCGTTGGAGGTGCGGGGGAGCTACCGTGGGGATCCGCATCTGCAGCGAGGGGGCCAGCCCGGGGTTTGTCGGGGGTGATTTCATTCACTAGAATCGGAGGCGCAGTCTCAGCCGGGGACTTCAGAGGTCCACCTGGTTCTGCACACAACTTCATACGCCGCTAAGACAAGACGTGGGAGAGCTGCCGCAGTCGGGCCGAATCGAGCCGGACAACCGAGCAGCGCCGTAGGTGCAATTCCCTCCCCGGGAAACTCTCAGGCCCAGTACCACCGATTGCAGGCATATCTGAAGGACCTGAAGTCCGACAGATCGGGGAGGACACTCAGTGATCGCTGCGTCCTCCCATCGGTGGACGCAACACCGACCCTAGGACGGCAATTGACCAGTTCACTCGCCCATACGACGCAGGCAACAGGGGACACCGCACGCCCCTTCTCCGACCGCCACATCGGCCCCCGCGCCGACGACGTTACGGCCATGCTCGCCGAACTCGGCTATGACTCCCTGGAAGCACTCTCGAATGCTGCCGTCCCGGAATCCATCCAGAACGACGAGCTCAACCTGCCCGCCGGGCGCTCCGAATTCGACGTTCTGAACGACCTGCGCGACCTCGCCGACCAGAACGTCATGCGCACCCAGCTCATCGGCCAGGGCTACTACGACACGATCACCCCGGCCGTCATCCGCCGCAACCTGGTCGAGAACCCTGCCTGGTACACCGCCTACACCCCGTACCAGCCCGAGATCTCCCAGGGCCGGCTCGAAGCGCTGCTGAACTTCCAGCAGGTCGTCCAGGACCTCACCGGTCTCGACATCGCCAATGCCTCCCTCCTCGATGAGGCCACCGCCGTCGCCGAGGCGGTCCTGCTCATGCGTCGAGCCGTGAAGAAGGGGACAACCGTCGTCCTCGACTCCGAACTCCACCCGCAGACCATCGCCGTCGTCCGCGCCCGCGCCAAGGCCATGGACTTCCGCGTCACTGTCGCCGACCTCGCCGAAGGCCTCGTCGGCGAAGACATCTTCGGCATCGTCTGCGCCCAGCCCGGCACCACCGGAGCCATCCGCGACTTCACCGAGGCCGTCGACGGTGCGCACGACCGCGGGGCGCTCGTCACCTTCGACGCCGACCTGCTGGCACTGACCCTGCTCAAGGACTGCGCCTCCCAGGGTGCGGACATCGCCGTCGGCTCGGCCCAGCGCTTCGGTGTGCCCCTGTTCTTCGGCGGCCCCCACGCCGGCTTCATGGCCGTGAAATCCGGACTCCAGCGCCAGCTGCCCGGCCGCCTCGTCGGAGTGTCCAAGGACGCCCAGGGCAAGCCCGGCTACCGCCTGGCCCTGCAGACCCGCGAACAGCACATCCGCCGCCAGAAGGCGACATCGAACATCTGCACCGCGCAGGCACTGCTCGCCAACGTCGCCTCCATGTACGCCGTCTACCACGGCCCGGTCGGCCTGACCCGCATCGCCTCCCGCGTCCACCGCCTCGCCCAGGCCTTCGCGAAGGCCGCGGACACCGCCCCCGGCGCCGAGGTTCTCACCTGGGAATTCTTCGACACCGTGGCCCTGCGCGTGGCCGACGCCGAAGCCGCCCGCTACGTCGCCGACCAGGTCGGATACAACATCCGCGTCATCGACGACACCACCGTCGGCGTCTCCTTCGGCGAACCCCACACCGTCGCCGATGCCAACGGCCTGCTCGAGGCTCTGGGCATCTATGCCCGGGTCGACGCGGACGAATTCGAAGCCGCCTCGGCGGGGACCTTCGGAGCCAACGCCGTGCCCGAACCCGCGTTCGACGCGAAGTTCCACCGGGACACCGAATTCCTCACTCACCCCGTCTTCAGCGCCCACGGCTCCGAGACCTCGATGATGCGCTACCTGCGCACTCTGGCCGACCGTGACCTCGCACTGGACCGGACGATGATTCCGCTGGGCTCGTGCACGATGAAGCTCAACGCCGCCGCCGAGATGGAACCCATCACCTGGCCGGAATTCGCCTCCATCCACCCCTTCGCCCCCGTCGAACAGACCAAGGGCTGGCGCGCACTCATCGGCCGCCTCGAGGACTCCCTCGTCGAGGTCACCGGCTACGACCGTGTGTCCCTGCAGCCCAACGCCGGCTCGCAGGGTGAACTGGCCGGACTGCTCGCCATCCGCGCTTACCATGTGGCGGGTGGCGACGATGCCCGCACCGTCGTGCTCATCCCGCAGTCCGCGCACGGCACGAACGCCGCCTCCGCGGTGCTCGCCGGACTCCAGGTGCAGGTCGTCGCGACTGCCGATGACGGCTCCGTGGACATGGACGACCTCGATGCCAAGATCACCAAGCACGAAGGCAAGATCGCCGGCATCATGATCACCTACCCGTCGACCCACGGTGTCTTCGAACCGCAGATCCGCGAGGTCTGCGACAAGGTCCACGCCGCCGGCGGTCAGGTCTACGTCGACGGTGCGAACCTCAACGCCATGGTCGGACTCGCCAAGCCCGGCGAATTCGGCGGCGACGTCTCCCACCTCAACCTGCACAAGACCTTCTGCATCCCCCACGGAGGCGGCGGCCCCGGAGTCGGCCCGGTGGCGGTGCGCGAACACCTCGCTCCGTACCTGCCCGGCGATGCCACGCTGCCGGAACTCGTCGCCGGTGACCCGGACGCCAAGGAGCTGCCGATCTCCGCATCGATGTTCGGCTCCGCCGGCGTCCTGCCCATCAGCTTCGCCTACCTCGAGCTCATGGGTGCCGAAGGACTGCGCGAAGCCTCACGCTCGGCTCTGCTCGGTGCGAACTACCTGGCGAAGAAGCTCGGCGACGTCTATCCGATCCTCTACTCGGGTGAGAACGGACTCGTCGGCCACGAAACGATCCTCGACCTCCGCGCGATCACCTCGGCGACGGGAGTCACCGCCGAAGATGTCTGCAAACGCCTCGTCGACTTCGGCTTCCACGCCCCGACCCTGGCCTTCCCGGTGCCCGGAACCCTCATGGTCGAACCCACCGAGTCCGAGGACAAGGACGAACTCGACCGCTTCATCGAGGCCATGCGCACCATCCGCGCCGAGATCGACGAGATCGGCAAGTCCTATACCTACGAGGAGTCGCCGCTGGCCCTCGCGCCGCACCCGGCGACCGCGGTGATGGACGACTGGGACGGCAAGTACAGCCGCGAGACCGCGGTGTTCCCCGTTCCCGGGCTGCGCCTCACGAAGTACTTCCCGCCGGTCAGCCGCATCGACGGAGCCTACGGCGACCGCAACCTGGTGTGCTCCTGCCCGCCGCCAGAGGCCTTCGAAGAGTTCGAGGAAGAGGACAAGTGATGACCGATACGACCGCGAACACACCCAAAGAGACCCCGCTGCACAGCATCCACGCCGAGCTCGGTGCCTCGTTCACCGACTTCGGCGGCTGGGACATGCCGCTGAAGTACGGTTCGGAACTCGCCGAACACCGTGCCGTGCGTGAGGCCGCAGGTCTCTTCGACCTCTCCCACATGGGTGAGGTGCGCATCGCCGGAACCGACGCCGCAGCCTTCCTCGACTACGCGCTCGTCGCGAAGTACTCGAAGATGAAGATCGGCAAGGCCAAGTACGGAGTCATCGTCAACGAGTCAGGCGGCCTCCTCGACGACCTCATCACCTACCGCATCGGCGACGAAGAGTTCCTCATCGTCCCCAACGCCTCGAACACGCCCACCGTGGTCGCCGCGCTGAAGGACCGCGTGCACCAGTTCGTCCAGACCGTCGCACCCGGCTCCGATGTGCACCTGACCGACGAATCCGACGCCACCGCGCTCATCGCCGTGCAGGGACCGAACTCCGAGGCGATCATCCTGCGCGCCCTCGACGAGTCCGGCCACGGCGAATTCGGACCCCGCAACGGCGCCGGTGACCAGGCGAAGGCCGAGGTCACCGACGATGCCAACGGGGGAGCCACCTCGGCGGGGGATGAGAAGATCACCATCGGCGAGGCGGTGCGCGAACTGGGGTACTACGCGTGGATGCCGCTGACGATCGCCGGGATCGACCTCATGCTCGCCCGCACCGGATACACCGGTGAGGACGGGTTCGAGCTCTACGTCCCCAACATCGGCGCCACCCGCCTGTGGAACACGCTCGTGACCTCGGGCGCGGACTACGGGCTCGTTCCCTGCGGTCTGGCCGCACGCGATTCGCTGCGCCTCGAAGCCGGAATGCCGCTCTACGGCAACGAACTCGATCAGAACACCACCCCGTTCGATGCGGGACTGGGCCGGATGATCGGGTTCAACACGAAGGACGACTTCTTCGCCCGCGAGGCGCTGGCGAAGCTCGGAGAGACCGAACCGCCGCGCGTGCTCGTCGGTCTGAGTTCGGAAGGACGCCGCGCCGCCCGCTCCGGAGCCGCCGTGTCGATCGACGGCTCCGAGGTCGGCACCGTCACCTCCGGTCAGCCCTCACCGACGCTCGGCCACCCGATCGCCCTGGCCTACATCGACCGGGACCGTGCCGAGGTCGGCACCGCCGTGACCGTGGACATCCGCGGCAAGGCGCACGATTTCACCGTCACGCAGCTGCCGTTCTACAAGCGTCAGGCTCACTGAAGCTCTCACCCATAATTCATCCCGGTGGGACCGGTGACTCGTAGACTGGTCCCACCTGGCACAACAACGTCGTGACCGCCCCTTCCGGCGGCAGTCACAGTAAGGAAGACATATGGCACAGCTGCCCCCGCTCCCGCAGAACTTCACCTACTCCGCCGAACACGAATGGGTCGACGGCGCTGCCGATGAGCTCGTCGGCAAGACCGTCAAGGTCGGCATCACCGCCGTCGCCGCCGATGCCCTCGGCGAGGTCGTCTACGTCGACCTGCCCGCGGTCGGCGACACCATCACCGCAGGTGAGACCTGCGGTGAGGTCGAATCCACGAAGTCCGTCTCCGACCTCTACACCCCGGTGACCGGCGAGGTCGTCACCATCAATGAGGCGGCCGTGGACTCACCCGGACTGCTCAACTCCGACCCCTACGGTGAGGGCTGGCTGTTCGAGGTCGCCGTGACCGAGGTCGGCGAAGTCATGGACGCCGCCGGCTACGCCGAGGCGAACTCCCTCTGAGCCTCAGCGCGAGACTCACCTGAGTCTCGCTCCTCCCTGTTAGGGGCGGAGGATATAAACCCTGAAACGGGGTCGGTCGAGGTCGGTGCCGACACATCGTCGGCATCGGCTCGCCATGCACGTGAGTGCACGGCTGTTCGGTCGGCCCCGTTGTCATCTCATCAGAAACGAAGTGATTGCCATGCCATTGAGTGTCTTCGACCTCTTCACGGTCGGCATCGGACCGTCGAGCTCCCACACCGTCGGACCGATGCGTGCCGGCGCGAGCTTCATCGACCTACTTAGCGATTCGCTGAGATCCGTGGCGGATCTGCGCGTCGACGTGTTCGGTTCCCTGGCCGCCACCGGCGCCGGTCACGGGACCTTCGACGCCATCCTCATCGGCCTCGAGGGCTGCCGCCCCGATCTCATCGAAGCCAACGAACTCACCGCCCGGCGGACACGGATGTCCGAGACCGGGACGATCATCCTCGGCGACTCGACCGGCAACGGCGTCGAACTCGAGTTCACCGAGGATGACATGGTCAAACGCCCGCTGACTGTCCTCCCTCGCCATACGAACGCCATGACCGTGACCGCCTACGACGCTGCGGGGGAGACCCTCGCCGAGGAGACCTATTACTCCGTCGGCGGCGGATTCGTGACCTCGGAGACCGAATTCCTCGAGAAGGAGAAGACCGCCGAGGATGGTGCGGGAAACGGTGATGCCGAGTTCGCGGTCGCGGACTCTGTCGTCGATGCCGAACTCGAGTCCTACGACGAAGAGCTGCCCTATCCTTTCCACTCCGGTGTCGAGCTGCTCCAACGCTGCCGCGAGAACGACCTGTCGATCGCCGAGATCATGCACGCCAACGAACTGTCGATGCGCGACGAGGACGAGATCCGGCACGGACTGCTCCACATCTACTCGGTGATGGAGGAATGCGCCTCGGCATCCCTGGACCGCTCGGGCTATCTGCCCGGAGGGCTCAAGGTTCGCCGCCGCGCACACGACTGGTACCTCAAGCTCAAGGCCGAGGACCCCGACCGTGATCCCGGCTACTACCTCGAATGGGTCAACCTCATCGCGATGGCCGTGAACGAGGAGAACGCCTCGGGAGGCCGCGTCGTCACCGCGCCGACGAATGGGGCTGCTGGCATCATCCCCGCCGTGCTGCACTATGCGCTCAACTACGTTCCCGCGGTGAGGGAAGGCGGCGAGTCCGCGAAGCACCGGGCCATCGTCGACTTCCTGCTCACCGCGGCGGCCATCGGAGTCCTCTATAAGGAACGTGCGTCGATCTCCGGCGCCGAGGTGGGCTGTCAGGGAGAGGTCGGATCCGCCTCATCGATGGCCGCCGGGGGACTGGCTGCCGTTATGGGCGGAACACCCGAGCAGGTGGAGAACGCCGCCGAGATCGCGATGGAGCACAACCTCGGACTGACCTGCGACCCGATCTCCGGGCTCGTGCAGGTGCCGTGCATCGAACGCAATGCGATCGCCGCCGGCAAGGCCATCAACGCCTCCCGCATGGCTCTGTGGGGCGATGGCCAGCACCGGGTCAGCCTCGACGAGGTGATCGAGACGATGCGCCAGACCGGCGCGGACATGTCCTCGAAGTACAAGGAGACAGCGATGGGCGGCCTCGCCGTCAACGTCGTCGAGTGCTGAGGTCAGTGCGTCTTTGGGCGTGGGGCTGGCAGCCCGCCGGCCGTCTGCCCTCTGAGAATAGGTCGCTATCGGATACTTTCAGCGCCGAAAAGTATCCGATAGCGACCTATATTCGGGTGCAGGCATCCGAAAGCGACAACATTTCGCACTGCCCATCGCGCTGCCCAGGCGACCTGATCTTCACAGCCGCCGCGAAGCCGCTCACAGAGCCGTTCGGACGCCTCCGCGGCAACAGGCCTCCTTGCTGTCCCAAATCGACCGAAGTGACATGGAACACGTGGAACCCTTGTTCCAACTCCAGTCAAATGTAACGAAACGATAACGAACCTATGGCGCGGTATGAGCGCGAAGGAGCGCCCCGTCACATCCCAGAGATGCCATGGGGAAAGCCAGGTCCGTTACATGTCGGTAGCTCGGGATGATCGTTGCGGAAGTACCCCGGAATCGGCACTTTCGAGGTTGACGCTCGATCTCAGCTCGTTAGGTTTGTTGGCGTGATTAACGCACTCGCTGAACCGAAGACGCAAATCGACGTCCGGACTCCAGAACTGGAGGACGGACAACATCTATGGCGGCTCGCGAAAGACACAGCCGTGCTCGACCTGAACTCTTCGTACTCGTACCTGCTGTGGTGCCGCGACTTCGCGGACACCTCGGTGATCGCACGAATCGACGGAGAACCCGCCGGCTTCATCACCGGGTACACCCGTCCGGAGAACCCGGACACCCTGATGATCTGGCAGGTGGCCGTCAACGAGAACTTCCGTGGACACGGACTCGCATCGACCATGCTCCATGAACTGGCCGACCGGACCGGCGCTCTCCGCATGGAGACGACGATCACCGAGGACAATGCGGCGTCCAACCGCCTGTTCCAGGCGTTCGCTGAGAAGCGTGGGGCCGGATTCAACCGTCGCCCGCTGTTCACCCCGGACCTCTACCCGGACGGCCACGACACCGAGTACCTCTACGAGATCGCACCCCTGTAACGAGCCCCACCCCGGTGCCGCGCGGCCCCCTGCCTCAAGGGAGCGAACGCGACAGGTGCCAGGAGGCGGAAGGAAGCGCCCGCAATGAGCGGCAGCGGCCACCGCCTCGGCGACTGCACACGATGTAGCCGCACAATCAAGAAGTCGAAAGGACTCCAAAGATGACCGAAACACCTTCTGACAAGCCCGACATCTTCGAAACTCGCGAGTCTGCCGTGCGCAGCTACTGCCGTTCCTGGCCCGCCACCTTCGCCCGTTCACAAGGTGCCAAGCAGTGGGACGAAGACGGCAACGAGTACCTCGACTTCTTCTCCGGCGCCGGCGCGCTCAATTACGGCCACAACAACCCGGCCGTGATGGGCCCGCTCATCGAATACCTGCAGTCGGGTGCCGTTCTGCACTCGATGGACATGAAGACCCCGGCCAAGCGTGAGTTCCTGCAGACCTTCCAGGACCTGATCCTCAAGCCGCGCGGACTCGACTATTCCGTCATGTTCCCCGGACCGACGGGAACCAACACCGTCGAGGCGGCGCTCAAGCTCGCTCGCAAGGTGACCGGTCGCCAGCACATGCTCTCGTTCACCAACGCGTTCCACGGTATGACGCTGGGATCGCTGTCGGTGACTGGCAACTCGATGAAGCGCGAAGGCGCAGGCATCCCGCTGACCAACAGCTCGAAGATCCCGTACGACGACTACTTCGACGGTGAGGTCCCGGACTTCCTGTGGCTGGAGAAGGTCCTCGAGGACTCCGGCTCGGGCGTCGATAAGCCCGCCGCTGTCATCGTCGAGACCGTGCAGGGCGAGGGCGGACTCCGTGCCGCTCGCGCCGAATGGTTGCGCGCCCTGTCCGATCTGTGCAAGAAGCACGAGATCCTCCTCATCGTCGATGACGTGCAGGCCGGCTGCGGCCGCACCGGCTCGTTCTTCAGCTTCGAAGAGGCTGGTATCGAGCCCGACATCGTCTGCCTGTCGAAGTCGATCTCCGGTTCGGGTCTGCCGCTGGCACTGACTCTGTTCCGTCCCGAGCTCGACGTCTGGGAGCCCGGCGAGCACAACGGCACCTTCCGCGGAAACAACCCCGCGTTCGTGACCGCGACCGCCGCCATCAAGACTTTCTGGGCCGACAACGAGTTCCAGAACCAGCTCGCCGACACCATTGCCGAGCTGCACCAGCGCCTCGACGGAATCGTCGAGAAGGCTGAAGGCGCTTCGATCCGTGGACGCGGCCTGCTGGCCGGCGTCTGCTTCGAGGACCTCGAGGTGGCTGAGAAGGTCGCCGCCTATGCTTTCGAGAACGGTCTCCTGCTCGAGACCTCGGGCGCCGATGACGAAGTCATCAAGATCATGCCGCCGCTGACGATCGACTCGCGCGATCTGCAGGCAGGCCTGGACATCATCGAGGCCGGAGTGCTCAAGTTCGCTCCCGCCGCCGCGAAGGCCGCACTGGCCTGACCCACCTCTGCCGGGCCGGCGTCGCAGCTGTGGCGCCGGCCCGAGCTTTGGGCGGATTCGAGCTCACCTGCTCGATCGCCTACCCGGGCCGACTGGAGCCGTTGAAGTCAGACGGAAGTCCGCGGCCCACCCCTGAACACTTTCACCGACCTTTTGCGAAAGGACCACTAATGTACGTAGTCAACCGCGATGACCTCAACGACACCGACCGCGATGTGAAGTCCGAAACCTGGCGCTCACGCCGCATGGTGCTCGGCAAGGAACGCGTCGGTTTCTCGTTCCACGACACCGTGATCTACGCCGGAACCACCTCGACGTTCCACTACCAGAACCACGTCGAAGCCGTGTACTGCGTGCAGGGCAAGGGCACGCTGACCGATCAGGAGACCGGCAAGGAATACCCGCTCCACGATGGCGTCATGTACCTGCTCGACGGACACGAGAAGCACACCGTTGTCGCCGAGGAAGAGCTGCGGATGGCGTGCGTGTTCAACCCGCCGGTCACCGGTCGTGAGGTCCACGACGAAAACGGCGTGTACCCCCTCATCCTCGAGGATGAGGCGGCACCCGCGAGCTGAATCAGTTCCCCTCGCCGAGGCGGCCCGAGCATTGCGCTCGGGCCGCCTTTTTCGTGTTGTTGAGTTGTGCGCTTGAACGGCAAGGTTGAGCCGAAGCCAGTCGCACTGCAGGTGTGATAATCTTCGGTCATACAACTTTCAAGTTTCGTGACTTCTCGTTGCCGACTGCACATTCGTTGACTCCGACTCAGGCATACCCTTCCATCCTTTCTTCAGTTGGAGTCTCCATGAAGTTCCTCAAGCGCGCCCTCGTGGCGTCAGTTGCTGCTCTTGCTCTTGCCATCGGTCCTGCTTTGTCTGCCGAAGCAGCGAAGATTTCTTTTGATGTCACCAAGCTGTCCGCAAACAGCATTGTTGTCTCGAGCGACAGTTGCCGGAACATCGTGGTGAATATGTCCCATAAGAGGTCCGGCAGTATCGACAGGTGGAAAGTTAGCTCTGGGATCAGCAGCAAAGGCAAACGAGTTTCTCGTGCGTACTTCTATGATGACGACGAGTCGAAGCGCACTCTTACTGACATCTGCCCCGATATGGATGGCCTTGGCAAGTACACGATTGGACCATCCGACGTGTGGGCGAATACTGCGGATTTAGTCGGAATCGTTGACGATGTTGATCCGACCAAGGGCTACTTCTACGTCCGCGGGAAGACCTACGCCTCTCTGTCCTCAAAACGCAGCGGCAGCACCGTCACGCTGACGTCTTCGACGAAGTACTACAACCCCGAATGGGACGAGAAACGGAACTACAACCCGAAGGTGAAGTTCCAGGTCAAGTCCGGCAGCAAATGGAAGACGCTGAAGACGGTCTCCGCGAAGAAGGGCAAGGCCACCTACAAGCTGAAGTCAAAGAGCAAGAAGACCTACCGCGTCACTTTCAGCCAGGTCAGCTGGGCAACCGGAGCGACCTCGAAGTCGGTCAAACGCTGACCGTCCAAAGAATGACCGGCACCTTTGGAGGCGATTCATCTCTGTTGGATCGCTTGAAAGTGCCGGTCTCTCTGTCCTGGCTCTGACCGGGGTACCGGGGACGATGTCTTCCTGTTACGGTGGCCGCACAACCCGTTCTGCGGGGCCGATGAGCAGTTACGCCACCGGCCGGGCAGACGGCACATAGCGAAGGAAGGAGAAATGATGACAGCAGTATCAGCTGCGACCGCAACCACAGATCTCTATCCGACTCGCTCCGGTGAGACCACAGAGGTTCTCCCGCGCACGGGTCCGATCGTCTTCGGCTCTCCCGAAGACGGGCCCCTCGAGGCGCCTGATCTCAAGCACTTCGAGGACACGGGCTATCTGACGATCGATCAGCTCATCACAAGCGAAGAGCTCACACTCTTCACCGACGAGCTTCAAAGGCTTTCGCGTGACCCGGAGGTGAAGGCCGATGAGCGTACCGTCGTCGAAGCCGAGTCCGACGAGGTCCGGTCGATATTCGACATCCATCGCACCAATGAGATCTTCAGAAAGATCGCGAACGATCCGCGCCTCGTCGACCGTGCACGTCAGATCCTCGGAACCGATGTCTATATCCATCAGAGCCGGATCAACTACAAGCCGGGATTCGTGGGCAAAGAGTTCTCCTGGCATTCGGACTTCGAGACCTGGCATGCTGAGGACGGAATGCCCACTCCGCGCGCGGTGAGTCTTTCGCTGTCGCTGACGGACAACTACTCATTCAACGGCCCGCTGATGATCATGCCCGGTTCGCACAAGCGCTACATCAGCTGCGTGGGAGGCACTCCCGAGGACAACTATCGGAAGTCACTTATCATGCAGGGTGCGGGCACCCCGGATCGTCAGACTCTCAGTGACTTCGCCGACGAATACGGCATCGACGTGCTCGAAGGAGCGGCCGGCGGAGCGATCATGTTCGACTCCAACTGCATGCATGCGTCGAACGGCAACGTCACTCCGTTCTCGCGCTCGAATATCTTCATCGTGTACAACTCGGTGGAGAACACGTGTGTGGAACCGTTCGCAGCGCCGAAACCGCGACCGGAGTTCGTCGGCAGCACTGACTTCACTCCAGCCGGTAGGTGACTCCACATACGCAATCGGGCCGGCCGCTGATGCCTCGCCCATGCCTGGAACTCCCCGTGGAGTGAGCGCATCTGCACAGAAGGGGTCCGGTGCCGCAGTCGCGGCGCCGGACCCCTTTGCCTTCCAACAGACCTCGATGAGTCGCGGCTACTCGATGATCCACAGGTCAGTCCCACGAATCACGCCACGGGATCCCTCGAATGGGCCTAGCGCTTCCATGAGGGGAAGCCACAAGGCACCTAGATCGGCAGTTCTCTTGCCTCCGTAACCCTGGGCACGGCGATTCTCGTTATACATCAGCTGACCGATCTCGGAATCGGTGACGGTCCAGATGACCACCTGTGGTGGATCATCATTGGTGAACGTCACTCGGTGTGAATCGGCCGTGACCGACCATCCGGTCGCCTCGGCGAGGGCAGTTGCCAACTCAGCGCGATCGATACTCAACGGGACCTCCTGAGGGTCGGGGGGCTGCTTGCGGGCCTTGGGGAATGAAAACACATCGGGCGCCCCTGAGAAGGGAGCGCCCGATGTGTCTGCGAAATCAGAATGATCGCAGCATCATTCGCCGTCGGAGCGAACCTTCTTGCCGCGATCGTGCCAGAACTTCGCGGTGGTCACCTCGTCGGTGCCGTCCCAGGCGTCGACCTCGGTGTTGATGCGCCGATAAGTCGGCAGATCCCCGCGGCGGAACACCGGTTCGAAGCCGGCCTTGCGCTGCTGCTGGTAGTTCTTCAGCAGAGAGAACACCAGCGGCGAGAGCATCAACAGGGCGAAGAGGTTGATGAGAGCCATGATCGCCATGAAGATATCTGCCGCGGTCCACACCAGATCGAGAGCCGCGATCGCACCGATGAACACCGAGACCATGACGATGACCTGATACACGCGCAGCGCGACGCGGTTCGTCGTCAGATGCTCGATATTCGCTTCGCCGTAGTAGTAGTTGCCGAGGATCGACGAGAACGCGAAGAGAAAGATCGCCAGCGTGAGGAAGTGGATCGCCCACTGCCCGAGCTGACCACTCAACGCCGTCTGCGTGAGCTGGATGCCCTCGGCGGAGCTGCCGTACTCCGGGTTCGACAGCAGGATGATGAACGCAGTGATCGAGCAGACGAGGATCGTATCGAAGTACACACCCAGCGCCTGCACGAAGCCCTGCTTGGCCGGGTGGGACGCCGAGGCGGTGGCCGCAGCGTTCGGCACCGAACCGATACCGGCCTCATTGGAGAACAGGCCGCGCTGAACTCCGATGAGCATGATCGATCCCAGCGTGCCGCCGGCGATCGAATCCATGCTGAACGCGTCGGTGACGATCGTGGCGATCATCGACGGCACGGCACCGATGTTCATCACCACGACGATGATGCCGACGATGAGGTAGAGGCCGGCCATGATCGGCACCAGATAAGCCGAGATGTTCGAGATGCGCTTGGCGCCGCCGGCGAAGATCGCGAAGGCGGCGACGGCGATGATCGCACCGGCCACGGCAGCGAAGACGCCGTCCGAACTCTCGACTCCGAAGGAGGCCCCGACAGCGTCAACGATGGAGTTCGACTGCACCGAGTTGAACACGATGCCGTAGGTGATGGCGACGATGACGGCGAAGACCAGTCCGAGCCACTTCATGTTCAGCCCGTGCTTGATGTAATAAGCGGGACCGCCGCGGAAGTTCGGACCGTCCTTGAGCTTGTACAGCTGGCCGAGTGCGGATTCAGCGAAGGCCGTGGCGCCGCCGACGATGGCCGTCACCCACATCCAGAACATCGCACCCGGTCCTCCGAGCGAGATCGCCAAAGCGACACCGGCGATGTTGGCCGTTCCCACGCGCGAGGCCGCGGAGATCGAGAAGGCGCGGAACGGTGAGATGTTGCGGTTGCCCTCGGAATCCCGTCCGCCGGGCTCGGTCAGGGTGCGGAACATCTCGGGCAGCAGGCGGACCTGCACCACTCCCGTGCGGATGGTGAAATACAGACCAGTGGGGATGAGAACAGCCACGAGGATGTACGACGATACGGTGCTGACACTGTCGAAAGCACTCTGGAGCATCTCCATCGAACTGCGCCTCCTTCGGCAATTATGCTGGAGAGGATCGGAGGCGCGGAACGCGAGAACTCCGTCCGTGTTTACTCCCAGTCTGCCACCCTTGCTCCCGAGGTTGTGGCAGTGGCCCCTGCCCGAAGTGCGACATTCCCTTTCGGCCGAGTCAGCGTCAGCCCAGGCGACGGCCAGTGCCGACACCGTCAGGATTCATGTTCCGTCCACTCGCGCATCATCCGGAACTTGCTCGGGACCCCTATTCTGGGCGGCCTAGTACTCATCGTTCGGCCACCGTGCAGCAGTTGGATCCGGAGCCCGAATGCCACCCGCAGTCTCCGTGGAGGAGTTCTGAAATGCCCATCACCCTCGCCACCCCCACCTCCGATCACTCGCCCCGCGACCTCAGCACCGGCGTCACCGATACCGTGATCGATCCCGCCCGCGTTCGGGTCCCGCCCCTGGTCATCGCACACCGAGGTGCGTCCGCCGACTGGCCGGAGAACACGATCCCCGCGTTCATCGCCGGCATCGACCAGGGCGCAGACATGATCGAGACCGACGTCCACATGAGCGCCGACGGTGAGCTCGTGATCATGCACGACACGACCGTCGATCGCACCACCGATGCCCGCACCCTGTACCCGAATCGTCAAGACCGCAGCATCGCCGGCATGAACGCCGCCCAGATCGCCACGCTCGATGCCGGAAGCTGGAAGGGCGAGGAATTCGCCGGTGTCCGCGTGCCCCGCCTCGCCGAGGTGCTCACCCTCGCCCACGACACCCGCACCGGCCTGCTGCTCGAGGTCAAGCATCCCGAGCTCTATCCCGGAATCGCCGAGGCGGTCCTGTCCGCCCTGCGCACCGTGCCGAACTATCTCGACCGGGCTTTGGCCGCCGGAATGCTCGTCGTCCAGTCCGCGAACTGGGCGTTCGTCGAAGAGTTCCACGCCCTCGCCCCGGAGATCCCGGTGGGTGTGCTCGGCCGCCCGTGCCCGGACGAACTCCAGGACTTCGCCGACTGGGTCGACCAGGTCAACCCCGAATTCTGCGCGGCCGACGAAGACTTCCTCTCCGCCATCCACGAACTCGGAATGACGAGCCTGGTGTGGACCGTCGACCATCTCGGTGAGATGGAACGGGCCATCGACGTCGGCGCCGACGGCATCATCACCAACGCTCCCGACCGTCTCGTCGAGGTCGTCGAAGCTCTCTGATGACCCGGCGCTGCCCCAGCGTTCGAGTTCGAATCACAATGCCCGAACGCGCCGCATCGGTCACTCGTGCGGAGCGCGTGCCACGTCGCTGAGAGCTGACTTCCACGTCGTCGGATCGGTCACGGGGAAGCTGCGGCCGGTGACCTCCTCGGCGAGGATCCGGACGAAGTGATTCTTCGTGCCGGGCTGCAGCGGGGAGACGTCGAGCGAGACGGTGCTGCGCAGGTCGTCGGGAGCGGTGATCTCCTTCGCATCGCCTTTGACGACGACGCTGAATGCGGTCTCCTCATCGACGCCGTCGATCTCGAAGGCGACGCGGGGATGACCGCGCAAGGCGTCGATCTTCGTGCCGTCCCCGGTGCGGATGACAAGAGCGGAATGCTCGACGGTGAAGTTGACCGGGAAGATCTCCGGGGCGTCATCGACGATGACCGCCAGTCGGCCGACTGTGGTCGACCGCAGGTGCTCCCAGCAGTCCTTGGCGTCGAGGGTCCAGGGTGATTCGGTGCTCATGGTCGTCCTCCTTGTCCGACAGCGGTGGTCACCGTGTTCGGTTCCCTCATCGCTGAGTTCTACATAGTGTAGAAGAAGCGCGGCTGAGGAGGAAGAGGTGTTTGCCCGTCGGATGATGTGGTCTCACCACGTGGGGCGGCTCAGCTGTGGGCGAGCAGTCTGCGGCAGTCGCGGGCCGGCTCAGCCGTGGGCGGGGCGACGGATCGCGCGGTCGCGGTCGTGGGACTTGTCGCTCTCCACGTCGCCGGATTGGGCCGACTCTTCGTCGTCGGTCTCGGTGTTGTCAGTCGGAGCGCAGTTGAGAGTGCGGACTGCAAGCACGAGGCTGCCGAGAACGAGGCCGAACATGGAGACGACCCAGCCCGGGTATCCCAGGGTGGAGACCGGTGGATATCCGACCGCCAGCAAGGTCGACTCCAGGCACAACAGCAGTCCGCAGGCGATGACGACGAAGGCCAGAGTGCGAGCCGATCGCGGTGTGGTGCCGGACGAAGCCGGGCCGACGGCCGGTTCATCGGCCGGCAGCGACCGAGACTCGGCGATGACCCGCAGGGCGGCGATGGCGGAGACGAGCCCGATCGCTGCGCCCAGAGCATTGACGGCATCACCGTACTCGAACAGGAACATGGCGTCGACGAACATGGTTCGCAGCAACCAGACGAGGAGCACGATCCCGGTCGCGGCGAACAACCCGATGGCGGCGGCACGGGAACGGCGCCGGAGGACTGCGGGGGCGGCCGCCTCGGCGACAGGGACGAGTTGGGCCGTGACCCCGGCCAAGGCAAGGGCCACGACGATCGGGAAAGTCACCGTGACGATGAGACTCAGGGCGCCCAGGGCCGTGGTGAGCGTGGGATTGCCGGCCAGACCCCCGGCGTCGGTGCCGAGCATGTCGATGGTGAAGATCGACTTGAGCGCTTCGACGGCGCAGAGGAACACGGTGACGACGATGAACACGCTGCGGGGGATCGGGCGAAGACCGCGGGCGATCGTGATCGCGGCGGCGCCGGAGACCGCGATGAGCGCGAGGCGCAGGAGGCTCGGACCCGGTGACGACACATAGGAGTCTTGAGCCTTGACCTCGAGGAGCCCTGCGCCGATCCACGTGACGAGGAAGACGAGCGCGGCAACGGCGGTGATGCCCATCTTGCGAGCGTCAAGGCCAATTCTCGGGTTGTGGGAGTCGGTGTTCGATGCGGTGGTCATGGCCTCATGCTCCCATAAAAACCAGTTCCCTTGTCGGCTGAATGGGGAAGATCTCGCACTGTCTTGAGCGTGATCTCGCACGAGACCGCGCGAAATGAGACGCTGGGGTCATGCCGAACGAACTCGCCGACTCGACCAGCCCCTACCTGCGCGCGCACGCCGACAATCCCGTGGACTGGCGGATGTGGACGAAGGACACCCTCGCCGAGGCGGCCCGCCGTGACGTCCCCATCCTCATCTCGATCGGCTACTCCACCTGCCACTGGTGCCATGTCATGGCCCACGAATCCTTCGAGGACGAAGCAGTCGCGGCGATGATGAACGACCGGTTCGTGCCCGTGAAGATCGACCGGGAAGAACTGCCGGACATCGACGCCTACTACATGAACGCCCTGCAGGCGATGACCGGCCAAGGCGGATGGCCGATGACGATCTTCGCCACACCTGCCGGCAGTCCCTTCTATGCCGGCACCTACTTCCCGCCCGCGCCGCGGGGCAATCTGCCTGCGTTCACGCAGGTGCTCTCCGCCGTATCGGCGACCTGGACGGACCGCCGCGACGAGGTCAACCAGATGACGGCCCGGATGGACCGCGGACTGGCCGAAATGGCCGATGCAGTGACGAGTGCTCTTCCCGCCGAGGCAACCGCGGAGTCATTGACCCCGGATGAACTCGATTCCGCCGCCGCGGCGCTCCTCGATTCCTACGATCCGGCGTGGGGCGGGTTCGGCGGTGCACCGAAGTTCCCGCCGATGATGAACGTCCTCCAGCTCCTCGCGGCGTTCGTGCGCTTGGGCGGGACCGCCTCGGCGGGTGAGGGACCCGACAGCGGTGATTCGGCGCGCCCGGGAACCGGTGGGACCGCCTCGGCGGACGGGGGAGCGGCCGCTGAACATCCGATGGATCGGGTCCGGGCCGAAGGACGGCTCGGCTGGCTCGGCGCCGACGGGCACCTGACCGGCGAACTCGTCCTCGACTGCCTCATCGCGGTGCGTTCGACGCTGGCTCGGATCGCCAGCGGCGGCATGCGCGACCAGGTGCGAGGTGGAATCGCCCGCTACAGCGTCGACCGGCAGTGGTTCGTGCCGCACTTCGAGAAGATGCTCTACGACAACGCCCTATACCTGCGCGCCGTCGTCGCCTGGGCGAAGGTCGAACGCACCCTGGACCCGGCGTCCAAATGGCTCGCATTGGCCGAACGCGAGATCGCCGACACCGCGAACTTCCTGATCAGCGACCTGTCGACCGACGACGGGTTCATCGCCGCACTCGACGCGGATTCGCTCAACTCGGCGGGAGACTCCGAAGAGGGCGCAGCCTACGTCTTCACCCCCGAGGAATTCGCGGAAGCCGGGCAGGCCGGTCTGCTCGGGCTTGTCGATTCCCCGGCCGGGGGCGAACTATCCGGCCAGGTGGTCGCGGCCGTGCGCATCATCGACTGGCTCGGCATGGAAGACGTGCCCTTCGACGCCGAGCACCCCGCGCCGTGGGACATTGACGCGACGCGGCATCAGCGCGAGGTGCTCGAGCAGCTGCGCGCTCGCCGGTCCCAGCCGGCCCGCGACGAGAAGATCATCACCGAATGGAATTCCCTGGCTGTCACCGCCCTCGCCGAGGCGGCCCTGTACTTCGGTGCGGGAGTTGCGACTGGCGGTGGTGCCGATTCGACAGGGAGTGCGGACCCGAATGGTGGTGCGAGCACGGGGAACACCGAATCTGCGGATTCGGCGCGATGGGCAGAAACTGCCGTGCGATTCTGGACGGCGACGCATGACCGACTCAAGCCGGGTGGTGCGTCCGAATCGGGGGACTCGTCCGACTCGGCTGCGCTCGATGTGCGGCGTTCTTTCACCGGCGGAGTCGCCGGCCCCGGGCGGGGCGGGCTCGCCGATTGGGCGCAACTCATCACCGCTGGGACCACGGTCCGGCAGCTCCCGGACGGGGCCGCCTCGGTGAGGGTGGAGGATCTGGTCGATCTCGGGTCGGCGATGCTTGACCTCTTCACCTCCGAACGTGGCGATGGGGTCCTCGAAGCGGTCGATTCGCTCGGTGACGGAATCATCGACGTGAAGTCGGTGGACCCCGTCGACAACACCGTGCCTTCGGGACGATCCGCGGCCGCCGAGGCGGTGCTGCTGCTCGCCGAAATCGGTGTCGAAGCTGCGACGTCTGGTGGGTTGGAATTCGGTGGCTGGGAGCCATCGGGCGATGCGGCGTTCCCGGGTGAAGGCGCCGAGCTGGATACGGGACGGCTTTTGGAGGTTCGGGATCGGCTGCTCGGGGTCTACCGGGCGCTGGCCGGGCAGGCTCCACGCGGGTGCGGGCATGCTCTGTGGCAGTCCGAGCGGGCCCTGTCTCCTGTGCGGGTCGTCACCGTCGACGAGGCACTGCGGAACATCGCGGCCAGGCATCCGTCGCTGACTCTGCTGACGGCCTCGACGGGGGTGCCGGGGCCGGACGGCCGAGAGGTCGACGTCCCCGCGGGGACGGCGATCGTGTGCCGAGGGACCTCGTGCTCACTGCCAGTGGGCACCGCCACGGAGCTGGTTGGGCTGTTGGACAGGTAGGGGCGAGGTTCAGTTCAACAATTGAAGGTCGGGCCTAGGCTCGAGGCTCCGCTCGGCGTTCGAGGCTCAAGCCGCGGTAGCGGTTGAGCGCGGCGGCGATCTCCTGACGTCGCGGCCTGGTCAGGTGGCCCGGATGGTCGCGGTGCCCCGTGATTCCGTCGATGCCTTCAGCATCGAGCATGCCTTCGACCTCGGCCAGCGCCTCAGTCAGGGAGGTGCGTCCGTCGAAGATCTCCGCGAGGTATTCGAGAACTTCGGCCACTCCAGACGCCTGCTGAGCGTCGACGAGCTGAGCGATGGCGATGAGGTCGATGAAGTCGCGGCCGAACTGGATCCGGTCGGATCCCTTCGCACGAGCGGTCTTCGTCTTCGACGCCGGACGCAGGGCTTTCGCTGTGGGCACGCGCGGTGCGGCGGTGAAAGCAGGGGCAGTGGGGGATTCCGGGGCAGCGTCCGAACCGGTGTCCGGGCCAAGGCCGGTTGGAGCCGTTTCGAAGTCGGCGGCGGTGACGCCGACGAGGTCGTGCGCTTGATCCGTGACTTCGCTGGGTACGTAGGCGTCGAGAGCGATGACGTGGTCGGCGACTTCGAAGAACGCACTCGATCCGCCGGCGACGAGCACCGTGGACACGCCCTGTCTGGTCAGCAGAGGTCGGACGCGGTCGACGAACGGGGTGATCGGTTCCCGCTCGGCGGGGATGAGCGCACGCATACGTTCGTCGCGGATCATGAAGTTCGTCGCCGAAGTGTCCTCGTCGATGAGCAGGGTGTTCGCGCCCGCCTCGATCGCTTCGACGAGATTGGCCGCCTGCGAGGTCGACCCGCTGGCGTTCGTCGTGGAGAAGAATCTCGTGTCAGAGCCCGAGGGTAGGTTGTTGATGAACGCCGAGATGTCGTCGCCGGTGACGGCGCGACCGTCCTCGGCTCGAATGGAGGTGGCAGTCGGGTCGCCGATGACCCATTCGCGCCCGTCGCCGGCGATATGCGGGTAGACGCCGCGTTCCAGCGCGCGCAGAATCGTCGACTTCCCGTGATAGCCGCCGCCGACGATGACGGTGACCCCGTGAGGGATGCCCATGCCGGTGACGGTGCGGCCGCTGGAGAGTTCGACCGTGTGCTCGAGTTCGGGAGGGGAGGTGAACGCTACCGCATCGGAGGATTTCATCGGCAGGTCCGAATCCCCGGACGTCCGCGGGAGAATCGCACCATTTCCGACGAACCCGATGAGTCCTGCTTCGCCGAGGTGGCTGCGCAGTTCCAGCTGATCCCGGTGCAGTTGGACGTGGTCGGCAAGCCCCTGGGCCGACGGAGCGTGAGTGTTCCCTCCGCTGCCTGCCGGGACGTCTGACCAACGGTCGAAGAGGAAGAGCCGTTCGGCGAATTCCGGGAGATCGCGGGTGAGGATGTCCGCTGCCTGATGGCCGAGGATGCGGCGGCCGCGTGCAGGCAGATTGACGAGCAGTCGTGCCTCGAACCCGGCATCGTCGATGAGGATGTTCGTCCGCTCGAGGATCTCCTGTCCGGGGTGGCCGAGGATGAGTGCGCGCTGATTGATGTTCGCGAGCACCTCATTGCCGGCGCGGAGCAGATAGTCGGTGGCGGCGATGCGGTCGGCGCGATCAGTGGTGAGGTCAAGCGGGAACCTCGCATCCGCACGGTCGACGCGGACCCGGACCTTCGACGGGGAAGCGAACGGGTCGGCCTGGACCCGGTCGATGAACACGGTGACCGGTCCGAAGGTGTAGCGGCCGCGGATCTGCTTGAGATTGCCGTAGCTGCGACCGTCGAGGTTGTGCAGAGTGGAGGCGAGACTCGACTGACGTGAACTCATTTCACTCATGCTACTGGGTGGAGATGATCGCCTACTCAGCGGTTTTGGACTCTAGGCCGTAGAACCGGGCCGCGTTCGACCAGAACACGGCGTCCGCTTCGGCGGGGGTGAGCACCTGACGAAGGAGCGTGAAATCGGCATCGGCGAAGGGGCGACGTGCTCGCGTCGACGGCAGGTCCGTCCCCACCATCAGAGCGGTCGGGTCGGTGTCGACGATGCGGCGGACCGCCTCGGCGGGAGCGAGCTCCACACGACCGAAACCGGTGGCCTTGACCTTGACTCCTGCCTCGACGAGGCGCAGCAGGGTGGACAGTCCGTCCTCGTGCATGCCCAGATGATCGATGCTCACCGCCGGAAGTGAGGCGATGCGTGCGGCGAGGTCGTCAGCGATCGTGCGGGCGTCGATATAGAGCTCGGCGTGCCATCCGACTAGGTCATGGACTCGTCGGGCAAAGCCGTCGAGGGCGTCGAGGGTGGCCGAGCCGCCGCGGGCGATATTAAATCGCAGTGCCTTGATGCCCGCCTCGTCGAGGCGTCGGATCTGATCATCGGTGGTCTCTTCCGGCAGCTGGGTGACGCCGACATAGTTGTCGCCGAGCTGGCGCAGCGCCTCGATGAGGTACCTCTGGTCGAAGCCCTGGAACGAACCGGACACGACGGCTCCTCCGGCGACCTCGACTCCCACATCGGCCAGGCTCTGCAGTCGCGCGCGATAATCAGTGACCGTGAACGGATCGGGCAGATAACCGTTGTTCTCGATCAGCGGATGGCTCGGATCGATGATGTGCAGGTGCGCGTCGAAGGCACGCTGGGGTTCGCTCATACCGTCAACCTACCTCGTCCTCGAACTGCTCGTTCAAGGCGTGGCGCGTCTGTCGGTCTGTGTACTGTTCGGTGGGCGCGCCACGCCTTGAACGACGGTCAGTCTGCCTTGAGTCCGACCGTCGGATCGGGCAGGTAGACCTCTCCTCCCGATGCGAGGAACTCGCGGCTCTTCCGCAGCATTCCGGCCAGGGCCTCCTGCGCCTCGGCGCTGCCGTAGGTGTCACGGATGTCCTGGGAGATGCGCATCGAGCAGAACTTCGGACCGCACATCGAACAGAAGTGCGCGGTCTTCGCCGGTTCCGCCGGCAGCGTCTCGTCGTGGAACGCCTCGGCGGTCTCCGGATCAAGGCCGAGGGCGAACTGGTCCCGCCACCGGAATTCGAACCGAGCCTTCGACAGCGCATTATCGCGGGCCGTCGCACCGGGGTGGCCCTTCGCGATATCGGCGGCATGCGCGGCGATCTTGTACGTGATCACTCCGGTCTTGACGTCGTCGCGGTCGGGCAGACCGAGATGCTCCTTCGGGGTGACGTAGCAGAGCATCGCCGTGCCGTAGCGGGCGATCTCCGTCGCCCCGATCGCCGAGGTGATGTGGTCGTATCCGGGCGCGATATCCGTGACCAGCGGACCCAAGGTGTAGAACGGCGCCCCGTGGCAGAGCTCCTGCTGACGTTCGACGTTCTCCCGCACGAGGTGGAGCGGAATGTGCCCGGGCCCTTCGACCATCACCTGGACGTCGTGGGCCCACGCGCGTTCGGTGAGCTCGGCGAGAGTGTCGAGCTCGGCGAACTGGGCAGCATCGTTGGCATCGGCGATAGAACCCGGCCGCAGTCCGTCGCCGAGCGAGAAGGCGACATCGTAGCGAGCGAAGATCTCACAGAGTTCATCGAAGTGGGTGTAGAGGAAGTTCTCCTCGTGGTGGGCAAGGCACCAGCTGGCCATGATGGACCCGCCGCGTGAGACCATCCCGGTCACCCGGTCGGCCGTGAGCGGAACGTAGCGCAGCAGCACACCGGCGTGCACGGTCATGTAGTCGACACCCTGCTCGCACTGCTCGATGACGGTGTCGCGATAGATCTCCCAGGTCAGCGCGTTCGCATCGCCGTCGACCTTCTCCAGCGCCTGATAGATCGGGACGGTGCCGATGGGGATCGGCGAATTGCGGATGATCCACTCCCGGGTGGTGTGGATGTCATTGCCGGTCGACAGATCCATGAGGGTGTCGGCACCCCACTTCGCGGCCCATCGCAGCTTCTGCACCTCCTCGGCGATGGAGCTGGTGACCGCGGAATTGCCGATGTTCGCGTTGATCTTGACGAGGAACGCTTTGCCGATGATCATCGGCTCTGATTCGGGGTGGTTGATGTTGTTCGGGATGATCGCGCGACCGGCGGCGAGCTCGGCACGGACGAGTTCGACATCGCACTGTTCGCGGAGCGCGACGAACCGCATCTCCGGGGTGATGATGCCCTGCCTTGCGTAGTGCATCTGGGTCACCGTGCGGCCGGACTTGGCCCGACGGGGGACCGGTTTGCGTCCCTTCCACTGCTGCGACGGGGCACCTCGGCGGACGGCGGCACGACCGTCGTCGGCGATGCGGTGGCCGCGGGCGTCGTAGGTCTCAGTGTCGAGGCGGTTCTCGATCCACGGGAATCGCAGAGCGGGCAGTCCCTCTTCCGGGATACTGCCCGGTCCGACGGTGCGGTAGACGTCGACGGGATCGTTCGCCCGGCCGTTCGAGTCCTCGAGTTCGATGCGGGTCACGGGAACGCGGATGCCGTGTTCCTCGTCATCAACCCATGCCGGCGAATGCGTCGGATACTGCTCGAGGGTGAATTCGTCGTGCGAAGGTGCGGAGGCCGAAGTCGTGGCAGGGGCAGGGGTTTCCGGGGTGAATGCAGTCATCTGCAGTCCTCACTTCCTACGCCGGTATCAACCGGATCAGGTTCTACGGTCTCGGACGATCCAGTCCGATCTCAGCCCTTGCAGTGGGCTCCCGTGGGGTCGTGCAATTCGTATCACGACTGACGCAGTGAGGACAACTGCGGCGCCTCGAGCGACAGGCTGAGGGTCAGCTGCCCTGGAGGAACGCCTTCGCAGCCGCGCCGAGGGCGACGACGTCGGAGACCGCGACCATTTCGCGGGCCGAGTGCATCGAGTACAGGGCCGGACCCACATCGACGGTCGTCATGCCCAGTCGGGTTGCGGTCAGCGGTCCGATCGTCGACCCGCAGGGCATCGCATTGTTCGACACGAAATCCTGGTACTCGACTCCTGCGGCCGCGCACGCCTGCGACCACACGGCGGTGCCCACCGCATCCGTGGCGTAGCGCTGCTGAGCGTTGAGCTTGAGCAGGGGACCGCCGCCGAGGCGGGGGCGGACATGCGGATCGTGCCGTTCTGGATAGTTCGGATGGGCAGCATGCCCGGCATCGGAGGAGACGCACACCGAGGTGGCCATCGACGCGAGATAATCGCTGCGCGTCGACTGCGGCAGCAAGGAGGCGACGATGCGCTCGGTGACATCGGCGAGGAACGGACCGCACGCGCCCGAGCGCGAATTCGACCCGATCTCCTCATGATCGAACGCCGCGAACAGGGGGATGCCGTCGAGCCTATCGGCATCGAGCTGGGTAAGAGCGGTGACGCCGGCGTGCACGGACAGAAGGTTGTCCAGCCTCGGCGAGGCGAAGAACTCCTCGGCGGCACCGAAGAGGGCCGGCTCCTGGACGGGAATGGTGTAGACATCGTGGCCGACGACGGACTCGGCATCGACCCCGGCCGACTCTGCGAGCAGTTCGATGATGTCTGCCTCGGTGAGGTCGGCCAGACCGATGACGGGAGTGGTGTGACGCTGCTTGTCCAGGGTCAGACCCTCGTTGACCTGCCGGTCGAGGTGGATCGCGAGCTGCGGGATGCGAGCGATCGGCCCGGTGCGGGCGAGTACGATGCTGCCGTCGGCGAGGCTGAGTCGACCCGCGAATGCGAGCTCACGGTCGAGCCACGAATTCAGCAGCGGCCCGCCGTAGATCTCCACCCCGACCTGGCGGGTGCCTTCGGCGGTGAACTCACCGCCGGGTTTGAGTTTGAACGCCGGGGAGTCGGTGTGGGAACCGAACACACGGAACCGGGGAGCCGCCTCGGTGACCGTGGGATTCATCCATGCGATGAGCGCGCCGTCGCGGATGACGTAGTTTCCGGTCCCTGGCGTCAGCGCCCAGGGGACGGACTCGTCGAGGCGGGAGAAACCGGCCCCTTCCAGGCGTTTCGCTGCCGTGTCCACCGCGTGGTACGAGCTGGGAGATGCGCTGACGAAGTCGCCGAGGTCGGCCGCTGTCGTCGCGGCCGCATCCGGTCTCGGGAGTGATTCATTCATTTCCCCAGCCTATCGTTTGCGGTAGTTTGGAGGTGAAGAAGATCAGGTCTCAGGCGACGGGTTGCCACCGCGTCCGAGAATCAGGCGGGGGCAGCGACCCTGCGACCGCACCAGCGACGGCAAGGAGTGTTCGACGTGAACCAGTTCGTGACGGAGTGGAACACCTGGCGCGACTCACGGAACTCAGCCCTTGCGAAACCGTTCGGCTGGCTCAGTGTCGTCGGACTTCACTGGCTCGACGCCGAGTCGACCTGGACCGACGCCCCCGGCACGTTCACCGTCGACGACGGATGGGTGACCGTGTCTCTGAAGACCGGAATCAAGGCCGGCCCCGCAGCCGAGACATTCGACCTGCTCAGCAAGGTCGACAACGGCGGGACTGCTGGGGCTGCAGGCGGCTCCGGTGCGAACGGCGGAGGACCGACCCGTGCGACCAGCCCGGCCGTGCCCAGCGACACCTCGACTCTGCCGAGGGTGATGGACCAGTCCGGTGCGGGCGCGGCTGCGGCAGACGCTGCGGGTGCCGACTCTTCTGCCGGAACGGATGCCGGATCCGATGCGGGGTCCGATGGCGGATCCGACGGGCACGCAGCAGCGCCCGCCAAGCCACAGGTCCGCGTGGAAGAGAACGGGTTCAGCGCGAAGCTTCCGAACGGCGGCTCGCTCAACTGGTTCACCGTCGGCAACGTCCTCTACGAACTCATCGATCGGGGCGGCCGCCTCGGCGTGCGTGTGCGCAATTCGAAGTCCCCGCTGCTCGGGAAGTTCTTCGAGGTTCCGGTCTTCGACCCGGACCCGGACTTCGTCTTCCTCGCCCGGTTCACCAGGTTCGACCCGTTCAAGACCTACACCATCGAAACTGCCCAAGAGGACCTGCAGCTGCAGACACAGGCGGCGGGAACCGTCACCTTCGAGACCTCGCACGGTGAGGTGAGCCTGCTCGCCACCGGGTGCCCGAAGACCGGACTCCAACTGGACTTCCACGATTCGACGAACGGGAGCACCACCGCCGCGTGGCGGACCATCGACCTCGGAGTGCCGAATCAGGACGGGTCGCTCGTCATCGATTTCAACCGTGCGGTGAATTACCCGTTCGCGTTCACCTCATTCGCCACCTGCCCGGCCCCGATCGAGGGAAACGTCGTTCCCTTCGACGTCACCGCAGGTGAGCGGCGTCCCCCATTCTTCTACTCGGAGGCCGGGATCAACGTGCCGTTCCTCTTCTACGTGTGGTGGGACGAAGAGAGCGCCGAGGTGACCCGCCCCTGGTATTCGCGTTTCGGCCTCGACATCACCATCCTCAACCCCAACCACGATGACGGGCGGATCTCCCTCGTCGGCTTCGACGGGGTCGCAATGTCCGGCGGGGATCTCTCTCCCCTGGGGCGCAAGGCCCGGTCGAGGCTCATCGATGTCGCCACCGAAGCGCTGACTTCACGGATTCCGGTCATCGGCATCGGCGCGTACTCGGCGTTCGTCATCCAGGCCCAGCGGGAGCTGCGTTCGCAGCAGGGCTACGTCGACGGCATCGAAACCGAATACGAGGCGTCGGCGGAGCGTCTGCTCATCGTGATGAACAACGAACTCGACCCGAAGCAGGCCGGATTCGACATCGTCCACACCGACGCCAGCGGGCTGATCTACGTGGAGATGCCCTTCGACATTCCGCTCGAGTCCGACCGCACCGAGGTCGAGGACTTCCAGTCGGCGATGGAATCCGGCGCCTCGATCACGAGCTGGCAGGAATTCGACTACCGCATGGTCGCCCTCATCCGCCACCACCGCTGAACCCTGCTCCCCGCCTCAGCCCCAGCGCCCGTTTCCTCCCCGAACT
>NZ_JBPIZD010000023.1:0-58963 GCF_051172395.1 Brevibacterium sp. H602
CAGCAACCTCGCGCGAGGTTGCTGGGCCGCCGTCAGGTAGTAATTGGGTTTTGGTCAGCCGGCTTGGCGGATCGTGTCGGCGGAGAAGAGCTCGGTGAGCTCCGTCGACACGGACGCCAGGACACGCAGACGTTCCGTCGTGCGTGTCAGCGCCACATAGAGACCGCCGACGCCCTGCTCGCCGCCGATCGGGGCGATGCGTCCGGGTTCGACGATGACCACCGCATCGAACTCGAGGCCTTTGGCCTGCTGCGGGGTGATGAGGGCGATCTGGTGGTCCAAGCCCGTGACCGATCGTCCGAAATCGAAGTCCGCGATCGCCTCGGCGACGGGTTCGATGAGCTCCTCATCAGCGATGACGGCGATCTTCCCACCTTCGGCGGCGGACACCTCGGCCGCCACCTTCTCGGGGAGGGCGGCCAGCAGCTCCGATTCGTCGGCGAAGGAATCCAGGCGCGGATCCGATCCTCCCTGGCGCACCGACTCGACGAGCTCGAGCTGCGGGAAATGCCGATGCAGGTAGCGGTTGGCCAGATCCATCACCGACTGCGGGGTGCGGTACGAGACCGTGAGCACCTGGAGAGCGAACCGATCGCCGACGAACTCGCTGAGGATCGAGGACCAGGTGCGGGCATTGTCGGCCTGCGAAGACTGGGCGAGGTCGCCGACGACGGTGGCCGACTTCGACGGCACGCGGCGGAAGAGCACCCGCCACTGCATGGGGGAGAGCTCCTGCGCCTCATCGACGACGAGGTGGCCGTACGTCCACTCCCGATCCTCGAGAGCACGTTCGGCCAGAGTCATCGCCGGTCCCTGCTCCTCCCAGCGGGCAGCGAGGGTCTCGGCTGAGACCATCCCGCCGGTCTCGGTCATATCGACGACGGCTTCGGCGTACTCGCGTGCCGAGTCATCTCGCGCCTGAGTCTGCTGCGGGGCCGAACCGAGAAGCTCGGCCAACTCGTCGAGCAGCGGCACATCATCGACCGTGAACTCGTCCCGACGCTGCTCGAGCAGAATCGACTGCTCGGCAGGAGTGAGGAGCTTGCGTGCGGCGGCCCGCAGCTTGTGCGGCCTGCCCAGCAGAGAACGCAGAGCTGCGGCAGGGCCGATGGGGAACCACGCAAGGTTGAGGGCGCGACGAACGTCGACAGAGGAACGCAGGTCTTCGAGCAGCTCGGGCAGGCGTTCGCCGGCCGCATCCATCCCCATCTCACGGGCGAGATCCTCGGCGAGGATCTTCAGCAGACCGGTGACGAAACCGGTGCGGGCGGCATTGTGCGGGTCCCCGCTGCGACGAGCCCGATCGCGCGCGGACTGAACATCCCTGCGACGCAGCACGATCGTGTGCGAACGCACCCGCATCTCGACATCGTGATCGGGAATGCGCTGATAGTTCGCAACATGGTTCTTCAGCACCCGAGCCATGATGGAGCGGCCCTTGATCTCGGCGACAGCCGGTGCATCTGCGGCATCCGTGTCGAGTCCCGGATACAGCTGACCGGGAGTGAGCAGGACGGCCCCGGTTTCGCCGAGGCTGGGAAGAACCTTCTCGATGTACTTGAGGAACACCGTCGACGGGCCGACGAGGAGGACACCGGACTTCGCGATGCGCTCCCGGTGACGGTAGAGCAGGAAAGCGGCACGGTGGAGCGCAACGGCGGTCTTGCCGGTTCCCGGCCCTCCCTGGACGACGAGCACGCCGGAGAGCGGGCGGCGGATGATCGCATCCTGTTCGGCCTGGATGGTCGCGACGATATCGCCCATCCGTCCGGTGCGATGTGTGGTGAGGGCGGCGAGGAGGGCGCCTTCGCCCTGGAGGTTCGATCGCTGAGCGTCATCGAGCGCGTCGATGTCGAGCACATCGTCTTCGATGCCGGTGACCTTCCGGTTCGCGGTGACGAGGTGACGGCGGCGAGCGATCCCGTCGGGGTTGGCAGCCGTCGACTGGTAGAAGCGCTCGGCGGCCGGCGCCCTCCAGTCGATGAGGATCTGCTGACGCTGTTCGTCGGTGAGTCCGATGCGGCCGATGTAGGTGGGGTCGTCTTCGTCGATGATGTCGAGGCGACCGAAGCACAGTCCCTCCTCGGCGCCGTCGAGACGGATGAGCTGATCTTCGTACATCGTCGCGAAGGCATCGCGTTCGGTGCGGTGCTGGTGGTTGCCTCCGACCTCGGAGACCCTCACCGTGCCCAGGCGGGCCGTCGTCTCCTCCCGGAGCTCATCGAGGCGGGCATAGAGCTCGTCGAGCTTGGTCTGCTCGACACGAATTTCTGAAGTTTCGGTCATCTCACCTTCTTGGGTCGGCATTCAATTATGCCGAACTTTCCCCGGCGTCTGTAGTCGCATCGTCATTTCGGACCGGGGCGTACCTCACATTCCGGCTGTCTCGGTGGTAGGCAGAGGCATCTGGGTCGGGACGTGCGAGGGCAGAGAGCCAGCTGAGTCGGGATGTGCGAGGGCAGAGAACCAGACGGGTCGGAAGGTGGAGGAGCTTGGGACTGCAGGGCCAGCCCGGGCCGGCGGGAGGGTCAGAGACCCAACCGGGAGCGCAGATCTGCTCCCGCCAGGAAGGTCGCTGAGGAGGCGGCGGTGCGCAGACTGCGGTCGAGCGCGCCCGTGTCGAGGGGAGTATTGGAGGCGAGGACGACGACGTTGCCGCGTCGACGTCCCTTGAGGATCGCCGGTTCCGTGGCGGCGGCACGATGGGCGAAGTGGTCGCCGAGGCTGCGGAGTTCGGCCCGGAGGAGGTGGTGGTCACCGGAGTCAGGCACATTGGCGACGTAGATGCCGGAGTCCTTGACCGCCTCGGCGCAGGCGGCGAAGAACTCCGAAGTCTGCAGAGACGCAGGAACCGAGTCGTGGTCGAAGGCGTCGCGGACGAGGACGTCGAGGGTATCGGGCCGGAATTTTCCTATCTCCACCGCTCCGTCGCCGGCGCGCAGAGCCAGGGCGGGGGAGCGGGGCAAGTCGAACCAGTCGCGGGCGAAGTCGAGCAGCTTGGCATCGATGTCGATCGCCGTCTGCTTCGATCCCGGTCGTGCCGAGTCCAGCGCCCGGGCCAGAGCACAGCCGGCGGCACCGATGTGTGCGGCCCGCAGCGTCCGGTCAGGGAGCTGAACGTCGATGATGCGTCGCATCCAGTCCAGGTACTCGAAGTCCAGTCGCTGCGGATCGCTGAGGGTGATCGACGAAGAAGGGACCCCATTGACGTGGAGCACATAGGAATCTGCCTCACCGTCGAGCTTCTCCAGCCGGGCTTCACCCGTCGAGACGTCGACCACTTGAGAACCAGGAGCTGTGTATATCCGTCTCTTCGCCACCCCTCACTTGTATGCCAGTAAGGCGATTGAGGCAATTCGCCCCGGATTCTCGTGGGGATGACGGGCCCGACTCGCCCATCAGAGCGCTGTGGACCCGTGCGGTCCGTCCACAGGTGCCGACCGGAACCTGGAGGAGCGGCTGCCTGATCGGTTGGAGTGGGTACCCAGACGGGCGGCTCATCCCAGGCATGGGCCTCGCCTGAGGCACGGGAACCGCTCCAGACGGCCGGTTCCGAACCGCTCAAGGAGGACGCAGTGAAGACACCGGCCCGCACACCCGAGGACATCATCGGGATCATCCCCCACACTCTCGGGTACACCCCGCGTCGCAGCCTCGTCGCTGTCATCGTCGGCACCGAGCACAACGGCTCACAGACCAGTTCGACCACGTTGCGCATCGACTTCGACCGTGAGAGCGCGGCGCAGACGCTGTCCGAAGGCGGCGGCTGGTACGCCGACCTCGTCATGCGCTCCGGTACGGTCTCCGGGGTCTTCCTCGTTCTCTACGATGACGACTATCAGCCGGTCAGCGCTTTCGGCGCCGGTGCAGACGCCGAATACGCAGAGGTCCACCGTGGTCTCATCCGAGCGGCGATCGACGAACTGGCCATCACCTTCGCCGCCAGAAGCGTCGACACCCTCAGCGCATGGTGGGTCAACCAAGAGCACTTCGGCCGCATCGACGAGGACGGCTATGACTGCACACCGCTGATCGAGGCAACCACCTCGGCGTGTGCCACGGAACTCGTCGCCGGCGGCTCCAACCCCGTCACCGATCCGGAGGACCTCGTCATCACCCCGATGCCCGCCGAAGCCTTCGCCGACAGCCGCCGCGGACACGCCGAGGAGTGGATGGGCACGGACGAAGCGTTCGCGATCCTCGCCGAGGTCTACCCGCGCCTGGACGCCATGCGGTGTGAGGAAGACGCGATCGACGAGGCGCGCATCCACGACCTCATGGACCTGCCGACCGTGATGGCGCTCGATACCCTGCTCGTCGAGAAATGGTCGCGCGACGCACTCGAGATGATCCTCAGCTTCGACCACCCGGACTTCCCACCCTCCGTGGTCAAGGGACTCGACGGTGACGAACTCATCGTGATGAGCCGCCGTGTGGTCTCCCAAGCACGGGCGGCTCAGCAGCTCGTCGGGCTCTCAGCGCGTGCGCCCAGGCCGCGGGACATCATGCTCACGATCGCCTTCCTCAAGGACTACCTGCAGGCAGGCCACCCACGGGCCAGAGCCAACACCTATGCCGTCATCGCCTGGTTCGAATGGTCTCTGGGCGGGTCGACGATGGCGCTGAACTATGCGCGCGCCGCCCTCGGGCTCGAAGTCGGACACGGGCTGGCCGAGCTCATCGTCAGCGCGGTCGATATGGGATGCCTGCCCCGCTGGCTGACGGAGACTCAGCGTTCGACCATCTGATCGGGCCGGGATGTGGGGCTGTCCGATTGTTCGGTGCCAATTATGAGGGATCGGGGCCGCCATTGATAGGGCTGGTCCGTCGCAGATGGGCCGGGGCCACGCGATCGGGGTGGGCGGTCGGCCGCCTCGGCGAGATCGACGTGAGAATGAGGCAGGAGGAACAGATCCGCAGGTCACGTTGTTGTCGGGGACAGGCCGGACGGATCGTCCCGGAGTCATCGACGGCCGATTCGCAAAGCGGGGAATAACGTGAGAAAATTAAGCGTTGACCCAGTCATTGCATGATGGGCGGACTCTGCGTTCGCCCGGGACCGCACGCGGACCACTTGACTTGGGTCTTAGTACTGTCCGAATGCATGGGGAAGTTTCAACGCTCGCGAAAGGTGAACACGTGCCCAGAGTCGACAAGGAATCCACAACGGTGACGGAGAAGTCGGAGGGAACGGCCGGCACGACCTCGACCGGTGGATCCAAGACCACTGCGGCGTCGAAGACCACTGCGAAGAAGACGACCGCTCCCGGCACCAAGAAGGCAGCGACCGCGAAGTCGGCGACTGCGAAGTCGACTGCCGCAAAGACCGAGACGGCTGCGTCGAAGAAGACGACTGCTGCGAAGAAGACAGCCGCCGCGAAGTCGACGGCTGCTCCGGCGAAGACCACGACGAAGGCCACCGCCGCCAAGGAAGCCAAGAAGGCGACCAAGGCGAAGAAGGCCGACGACGATATCGACACCACCGAGGAAGTCGAACCGGCCGCGGACGCTCTGGCCACAGAGGAGAGCCCCGCCGAGGCGACCGAGACGAAGAACTCGGAAGAGAAGGAGAAGAACGCCGCCGTGGCCGAGGCCGGTGGCTTCATCGTCTCCGATGCCGACGAGGAGGACGCGCCCGCTCAGCAGGTCGTCTCCGCCGGTGCGACCGCAGACCCGGTCAAGGACTACCTCAAGCAGATCGGCAAGGTGGCTCTGCTCAACGCCGCCGAAGAGGTCGATCTCGCCAAGCGCATCGAAGCCGGAATGTACGCCGAGCACCTGCTCGACGGCGGAGAGGTGACCGACCCGCGCGAGACGATGGACTACAAGTGGATCATCCACGACGGCCGCATCGCGAAGAACCACCTGCTGGAAGCCAACCTCCGACTCGTCGTGTCCCTGGCCAAGCGCTACACCGGCCGCGGAATGCTGTTCCTCGACCTCATCCAGGAAGGCAACCTCGGCCTCATCCGCGCCGTCGAGAAGTTCGACTACACGAAGGGCTTCAAGTTCTCGACCTACGCCACGTGGTGGATCCGCCAGGCCATCACCCGCGCGATGGCTGACCAGGCTCGGACGATCCGCATCCCGGTGCACATGGTCGAGGTTATCAACAAGCTCGCCCGCGTGCAGCGCCAGATGCTGCAGGATCTCGGTCGCGAACCGACCCCGGAGGAGCTCGCGAAGGAACTCGACATGACGCCCGAGCGTGTCGTCGAGGTCCAGAAGTACGGCCGCGAACCCATCTCGCTGCATACCCCGCTGGGTGAAGACGGTGACTCGGAGTTCGGCGACCTCATCGAGGACTCCGAGGCAGTTGTGCCCTCAGACTCGGTGAGCTTCACCCTCCTCCAGGAGCAGCTGCACTCCGTCCTCGACACGCTCTCGGAACGTGAAGCGGGAGTGGTGTCCATGCGCTTCGGACTCAACGACGGTCAGCCGAAGACCCTCGACGAGATCGGCAAGGTCTACGGCGTCACCCGTGAGCGCATCCGTCAGATCGAGTCGAAGACGATGGCCAAGCTGCGTCACCCGTCCCGCTCGCAGGTGCTGCGCGACTACCTCGACTGAGTCTCACTTCGGCCGGTCCATGATCGGTTCAGTCTGATGCGAACGCCCCTGGGGAACTTCCCAGGGGCGTTTCGCTTATCCGGGTCAGAACCAGTCGACGATGCCGTCGAACAGGGCGTCGGCGTATCTCCTCTGCCCGGACTCCGACTCCATGAGCTTAGCCTCCGACGGGTTGCGCATCTCTCCGCATTCGACGATGACGGCGGGAACCGATGCGTTGTTCAACCCGGCCAGATCCGGGCGACGGCTGATCGCATCTTTTCCATAGGCCTTGTTCGGGGTGAACTCCTCACCCATCGAACTCCCCACGGATTTCGCCAGGTCCCCGGAGGCCGTCTCGGTCTTCTCATCCTCACCGGGGTCGGCGACGATGATGTGGAAGCCCTTCACCGAACTCGACTCGCTGCCGTTGGCATGGATGCTCACCAGCACGTCCACGTCGTCGGCGAACTTTCCGCGCTCGTCCACGCACGGTCCGACTCCTGTGTTGTCCTTCCGGCTGAGCACGACCTCGGCTCCGGCGTCGGTCAGCGACTTCTCCAGCTTCTGCGCCACGGCCCAGGTGAAATCGGCTTCCGGATAGTCGGAGTTCGTCGAGGTGCCCGTGGTGTTGCAGGCCTTCGTTCCGCCGCGTCCGTCCGGAACCTGGCGGTTGATCTTCTCCGGATGGTCCGCATTTCCGCCGTTGTGTCCCGGATCGATCGCAATGACCTTCCCTTTGAGATCAGCCTCCTCCTCCTTCGCCGAGGCGGTCCCTGACTTCGCGTCGTCGCCTCCTCCTGCACCGTTGCCGGCAGTCGGAGACTCGCCGGTTGTCTCGGCCGCCTGAGTCGTTCGTCCGGGGGCACCTGCGTCCTGGGAGCAGGCCGCCAGGCCGGGCAGGCTGAGAGCGGCGGTGAGAAGGAGACTCGGGACGAGGAGGCGATGCGGCATGACTCCATTGTTTCAGCTCAGGAGTGCCCATGGTCGGGGTCGACCGGATGGATTCCCGACACGAGCCCGAGGGAATAGGGTCCTGAGCGTGCAGCGATTAGAATTTAATCGAACGAGAGGAATTGTGTGGAAGACGAAAGCTACGGCGCCAGGCACCTGTCCGTCCTGTCCGGTCTTGAGGCGGTTCGCAAGCGACCCGGCATGTACATCGGCACGACCGATTCCCGTGGTCTCATGCACTGTCTATGGGAGGTCATCGACAACTCCGTCGACGAGGCGCTCGGCGGACACGGTTCCGAGATCCTCATCGAACTCGCCGCTGACGGATCGGTGGCCGTCACCGACAAGGGCCGCGGCATCCCCGTCGACATCGAACCGAAGACCGGACTGACCGGAGTCGAAGTCGTCATGACCAAGCTCCATGCCGGCGGAAAGTTCGGCGGCTCCTCCTACGCCGCTTCGGGCGGACTGCACGGAGTCGGCGCCTCGGTCGTCAACGCCCTGTCCGCTCGCCTCGACGTCGAGGTCACCCGCGGATCGAAGGTGCACAAGATGTCCTTCCGCCGAGGCGTGCCGGGCCGCTTCGACGACTCCTCCGGCACCCCGAGCCCCGACAACCCCTTCGAGGCCTTCCAGGAGCCGACCGGTCTCGACATCGTCGGCAAGGCCAAGCGCGGCGCCACCGGCACTCGGGTCCAGTACTGGGCCGATCCGCAGATCTTCCTGTCCAAGGCCCAGTTCGACTACTCGCATCTGGTCGAACGCGCCCGTCAGACCGCCTTTCTCGTGCCCGGCCTCGAACTGCGCATCGTCGACCGTCGCGGCGTCGCCCGGGACGAGACCGGAGCCGTCATCGAGGAGCGCGAAGAGGTCTTCAAATTCGACGGCGGAATCACCGAATTCGTCGACCACCTCTCCATCGACCCGCCGATCACCGACACCTGGCGACTGCAGAACACCGGAACCTTCAAGGAGACCGTCCCGGTCCTCAACTCCTCGGGTCACCTCGAGTCCAAGGAAGTCGAACGCGAGGTCGGCGTCGATATCGCTCTGCGCTGGGGGACCGGCTACGACACGAAGCTGAAGTCCTTCGTCAACGTCGTCGCCACCCCCCAGGGCGGCACACACCTCGCCGGGTTCGAACAGGCCTGCCTGAAGGCGATGCGCAAGGCAGTCGACGCCAACGCGCGCAAACTCAAGGTCGGCAAGGACAAGCTCGAGAAGGACGATGTGCTCGCCGGCATCACCGCCGTCGTCACCGTGCAGCTGGCCGAACCCCAGTTCGAAGGGCAGACTAAGGAGGTCCTCGGCACCGCCGCAGTGCGACAGATCGTGGCGAAGACCGTCGAGTCTCAGCTCGGTGAGGTGCTTGCCTCGACCAAGCGTGCAGAGAAGCAGCAGGCCGCTGTGCTCATGGAGAAGGTCGTGGCCGAGATGAAGTCGCGCATCTCCGCCCGCACCCACAAGGAGAACCAGCGACGCAAGACCGCGCTGGAAGCCTCGTCGCTGCCGGCGAAGCTCTACGACTGCCGTGACAACGGGGTGGAGAACACGGAGCTGTTCATCGTCGAGGGGGACTCGGCGATGGGGACGGCGAAGGCCGCCCGCAACTCCGATCACCAGGCGCTGTTTCCCATCCGGGGGAAGATCCTCAATGTGCAGAAGGCGACCTTGGCCGACATGCTCGCCAATGTCGAATGCTCAGCGCTCATCCAGGTCATCGGCGCCGGCTCCGGACGAAGCTTCGATATCGACGCCGCCCGATACGGCCGAGTCATCATCATGACCGACGCCGATGTCGACGGAGCGCATATCCGCACTCTTCTGCTGACTCTGTTCTTCCGGTACATGAAGCCGCTGGTCGAGGCCGGTCGCGTATTCGCAGCCGTGCCGCCTCTGCACCGAGTCGAGGTCGTGACGAAGCGTGGAACGCCCAACGACATCGTCTACACCTACACCGAAGCCGAGCTCCATGCTCTGCTGAAGAAGCTCGAGAAGCAGAAGAAGACCTACAAGGAGCCCATCCAGCGGTACAAGGGCCTCGGTGAGATGGATGCCGACCAGCTGGCCGAGACGACCATGGACCCGGGCATGCGCACCCTGCGTCGGGTGACGATGGCCGATGCCGAGATGGCGGAGAACACCTTCGAACTTCTCATGGGATCCTCGGTCGGGCCGCGCAAGGAATTCATCGTCTCCGGCGCTGCCGTCCTCGACGCCGAACGCATCGACAGCTGACCTCGATTGCTGAGTCGGCACCTATGCTGAGTCAGCACCGCCTCATCTGAGCCCGGACCGATTCTCGGTCCGGGCTCAGATGCCGAATGCGGACGGTGTGACGATGAGCAAGGTCGGCAGGAGCAGCAGCAGAACGGCCAGTCCGATCGACATCAGCCGCACGGGGATCCGCGCCGGATCCAAGGGGTGCAACAGTCGGTGGATGCGCTGAGCGGAGAGATCACTGCGGTGGTCGGGGCTGATCGCTGCTGCCGAGCTGACTGCCTGAGCCAGGATCTGCGGATCCACACGGTCGCGGGCCTGATCATCGGCCATGAGTTCGATGAGCCGATTCACCGAGTTCAGTCCGATCGCCGTGGCCGAGAAGTACGGCAGGGCCCGATGCCAGGCGGCGAAGGGAATGACGAGCACATCGTGACGGAAATCCAGATGCGCCCGCTCATGGGCGATGACGGCGGTGCGCTCATCCTCGTCGAGGGCCTTGAGCAGACCGGTCGACAGGACGGCAGTGCCCTTCCGCGGCCCCTTGGGCAGGCAGTAGGCGACGGCCTCATCGGTGGTGATGATGCGCGTATCGGGGTAGGCGACCGACGGTTCGCTGAGCAGATGCAGGATCTCGTCGTGGCGCAGGCGGGTCTGCCGTGCCGAATAGAGGGTCAGTACCAGGCAGCCGAGCAGACGAGCGATGAGGAGCACGGCGATGATGAGGAAGATCCAGGCCACGAGTGAGAGCTGAGTGTGGTCCTTGCCCCGGATGAGGTCGAAGAGTCCCTGCGGGAGACTCGTCGTTCCCGGGGCGACAGCAAAAGCGAGGGCGGCGCCGATGAGGGAGAGGCCGCCGGACAGTCCGACTGCCTGCCAGAGGACGACCTCGGAGATCGGGTCACCGCGGAAACGCGCAAGGGCCGCAGGAATAGGCCATGCCAGCAGAAAAGCCAGCACGGCCAGAACGATTCCCACGATGGTCATTGAGGTGACCGGCCTGGGTCAGGACTGCGTCGAGTGATTGCGCCCGAGCAGATTGCGCAGCGCCTTGGTATCGGCCTCCGAGACGGTGCCGAGGAAGCGAGCGAGGACAGCCTGACGGTCCGGTGCCTGAGACAGCATCTCGGTCATCAGCTCCGCCACGTGGTCTTCACGGGTCGAAACCGCGACGTAGCGATGCGGACGGATGCTGCGATCGCGAGTGACGAAGCCCTTCTTCTCGAGTCGAGACAGGACGGTATGGACCGTTGTCAGCGCGAGCTCGCGATCCGAGAGGACTTCGCGGAGTTCGGCGGCGCTCAACCCGTCGTCGTGGACCCAGATGGCGTCCATGACGCTGCGTTCGAGTTCACCCAGTGTTCCCACAGTTCTTTCGCCCTCAATTTCTTTGTCGGTCTGATCGCTCCAGTATATCTCTACAGGCTGTCGAATTCCACATAGACACGTGAGCACCGGCAGAGGGACGACCCTGGTCAGGGGAGCTTGCCCGAGAGCATACTTGGAACCGGGAGTCTTGAATGATGAAACCGCTCGGGCGGCGTTTCTACGAACTGTAGAATTCTACGTGACGTAGAAACACTGCTCGCGTGAAACCTGAATGGAGCACCCATGGAGCTGGACCCGGTCCTCATCGGACGGTGGCAATTCGGAATCACAACGGTCTACCACTTCTGGATGGTGCCGTTGACCCTGGGACTCGGCATGCTCGTGGCGGTCCTGCAGACGATCTACCACCGCACCGGCAACGAGGTGTACCTGCGGAGCACGAAGTTCTTCGGCAAGCTCTTCCTCATCAACTTCATCATGGGCGTGGCCACCGGCCTGGTCCAGGAGTTCCAGTTCGGCATGGCTTGGAGCGAATACTCCCGATTCGTCGGCGACGTCTTCGGCGCACCCCTGGCGTTGGAGGCTCTGCTGGCCTTCTTCCTCGAATCGACCTTCCTCGGCCTGTGGATCTTCGGCTGGGGCCGACTGCCTCGTGCGGTCCACCTCGGCTCGCTGTGGCTGGCCGTCATCGGCACATGGATCTCGGCTTACTTCATCATCGTCGCGAACTCCTGGATGCAGCATCCCGTCGGCGTCGAGATGGTCGACGGCCGGCCCGTGATGACCGACGTCTGGGCGGTGCTCGGCAACAACACCGCCATCGCCGCCTTCACGCACACGATTTTCGGTGCCCTGGCAGTGGGCGGATCCTTCCTCCTCGGCATCTCCTGGTACCACCTCTACCACCGGCGCAAGGCCGGAATCGACACCGTCGGTGCCGACGGCAAGGTCATCGTCGGCTCCTCGAAGGAGCTTCCCGGACGGGACAAGACGGACCATGCGGTGTGGATCAAATCCCTGCGCATCGGCGCGATCGTCGGCGTCCTCGCCTTCGCCGGAGTCTCGATCACCGGTGACGTCCAAGCCAAGCTGATGTTCGATCAGCAGCCCATGAAGATGGCCTCCGCCGAGGCGGCCTGCCACGACGGCACCCAATTCTCCGTCCTCACGATCGCCGACCCGTCGTCGAACGACTGCGACGGAGTGCAGAACATCTTCGAGATCCCCGGACTGCTGTCCTTCCTGGCCAACGGCGACTTCGACACCCCGGTCCACGGAGTGACGACGCTGCTGCCCGAATATCAGGAGCGCTACGGCACGCATATCCCCGACGACCCGCGGTACGGCGAGCATGCCGGCGAACCCATCGACTACCAGCCGATCATGATCGTCACCTACTGGGGCTTCCGCATGATGATCGGATTCGGCGCCCTGGCCGCCGGAGTCTGCGTCATCGGACTGTGGCTGGCCCGCAAGGGCACGGTGCCCGAGTCGAAATGGCTCAGCCGCGGATTCGTCCTGGCCATCACGGCGCCGTTCCTCGCGAACTCGGCCGGATGGATCTTCACCGAGATGGGGCGCCAGCCCTTCGTCGTCGCACCGAATCCGGCTCAGCTCGATGGAGTGTACATGTACACCCAGGCGGCGCTGTCGCCCGAGGTGACACCGGCGATGCTGCTGTTCTCACTGATCAGCCTCGCTGCCGTCTACGGAATTCTGATGGTCGTCGAACTGCGGCTGATCACGAAGTACGTGAAGGGGGGAGTCGCCTCGGCGATGCCCGAACTCGACCAGACGAATACGAAACCCACGATCACCGACAACGGCGACGACGTCCTGTCGTTCGCGTACTGAGGGAAGGTCACGATGGAAATCCTCGCCACAATCTGGTTCGTCCTCATCGTCGTGCTCTGGATGGGATACCTGTTCCTCGACGGCTTCGACCTCGGCGTGGGCATGATGATGCCCTTCCTCAGCCGCAGCGAACGCAGCAAGCGCGTTCTGCTCAACTCGATCGGTCCGGTCTGGGAAGGCAACGAGGTCTGGCTGATCACCGCGGCCGGAGCGATGTTCGCCGCCTTCCCGCACTGGTACGCCTCACTGTTCTCCGCGCTCTACATTCCACTGACCATCTGCCTGCTCGCGCTGATCTTCCGCGCCGTGGCCATCGAATACCGCGGAAAAGGGCACTCGGAGAGGTGGAAGTCCTTCTGGACCTGGGCCCTGGCCGTGGGATCGGCGGGAACAGCCTTCTGCATCGGTGCGATGCTCGCACTGACGACCGTCGGGCTGCCGCTCAATGATCATGGCGACATGATCGGCGGTGCCTTCGCCTGGATGTCGTGGCCGGCGCTCGTCGGCGGACTCGGCGGCCTCGGGTTCTCCCTGGCCCACGGGCTCATCTTCCTCGGTCTGAAGACCCAGGGCGAGGTCCGGGCACGGTCGCGGCGCTGGGCCGGTCGGATCATGCTGCCGGCCGCGATTCCGTTCCTCATCTGGTTCGCCTCCTCGATCACCCAGCGGACCTGGCTCATCGTCCCGGTGCTCATCGCGATCGCCGCCCTCATCTTCGCGTTCGTTGCGGTCCGCGCCGGTGCCGAGAAGCGCGCCTTCCTCCTGCATGGGATCTACCTCATCGCCGGTCTGGCCGCGGTCTTCGCCGGTGTCTTCCCGAACGTCCTGCCCTCGACGATCGACCCGGCGAACTCGCTGACGATCGCTGCGGCATCCTCGTCGGACTACACCTTGAACGTCATGCTCATCGTGACGATCGTGATCCTGCCGATCATCATCGCCTACCAGATCTTCAGCTACCGGATGTTCCTCGGCCGCATCGCCGAGACCCACATCCCCGAAGCTCACAAGCTGCCGGTGGCGATCCGATCGTGAGCTCGCCCCTGTCGATCCTGCTCGAGCTGCCGACCGGTCGGCGGGGGTTGGCACTGTCCGTGCTCTCCGCCCTGTGCCGGTCGGTGGGAATCGTCCTCATCGCCGAAGCCCTGGTGAGAGCCATCATCGGCCACAGCGCGCCCGGACTGTGGGTGATCCTCGGAGCCCTCGGCGCGCTGCTGCGCGGCGGCGGCCTCTGGCTCGACCGCAGTCTGGGCACCAGCCTGGCAGTCGTTTCGAAACAGGGTCTGCGGCGCTCGATCCTCTCCGGTCTGCTGCGCGGCCGGGGACGCCCGCGGACGAATGCGGCGGTCACAGTCACCCGCGGAATCGACGATCTCGACGACTATTTCACCACGGTGGTGCCGGCCCTGACCGCGGCCGCGGTGGTGCCCATCGTGCTGCTGGTGCGCATCGTCTTCAGCGATGTCCTCTCGGCGGTCATCATCGCGGTGTGCCTGCCGTTGGTGCCGATGTTCATGGTGCTCATCGGCCGCTATACGGCAGAGTCGACCTCGGAGACCATGGCCGCTCTGGAGCGGCTGTCGGATCACCTGGCCGAACTCGCCGAGGGGCTGCCCGTCCTCATCGGTCTCGGCCGTTCACGCGATCACGCGCGCCGGCTGCGGGAACTGGGGGAGCGCTACCAACAGGCGAACCTCTCGACGCTGCGCATCGCCTTCCTCTCCAGCTTGGCCCTCGAACTCATCGCCACGATCTCCGTGGCACTCGTGGCCGTGGTCATCGGCCTGCGCCTGGTCAACGGGTCGATGGACCTCGGCGATGGCCTGCTGGTCCTGCTCATCGCACCCGAATGCTTCATCCCGCTGCGGGAACTCGGGGCCGGCTACCATGCGAGCGAGAACGGACGCGAAGCCCGGGAGAGAGCTCGGGCGCTGCTGTCGGAGACACAGGCGGCCGGTGCGGAGGCACACGCACTCGACACCCCCGTCCGGCCGGGGGAGCAGAGGGTCCTCTACGCCGACGGCACACTCATCACGTGGTCGGGGGTCATCGACACCCGGCCGGGAGTGACGACGATCAGCGGCAGGTCCGGAACCGGCAAGACGACCGTGCTCGGTGCGTTGGTCGGCAGCCTGCCGGCCGATGCACACACCGCCGTCGATCCGATGAGCGCGGCCTATGTGCCGCAGGCTCCACGGATGTTCGCCGAGACCATCGGTGCCGAACTGGCACTCTTCGGTCTCGACGACGACCAAGCTCGGACGGCCCTGTCCGCCGCTGGACTGCCCACTGATCTGCGGGTGCAGACGACGGCGCTGAGCCCCGGCCAACAGCGTCGGCTGGCCCTCGTGCGAGTGCGGCCCCGCCTCGGTGACGGAGCGCAGCTGCTCGTCCTCGACGAACCGACCGCCCACCTCGATGCCGATAATGCGGCTATCGTCATCGACATGATCGCCGAGGCGGCCGCCACCCACCGCGTGATCCTCGCCAGTCATGACGAACAGGTTCGCGCACTGGCCGACACAGAGATCCGCCCGGAGAAGACGCACGTCGAAGCGGCAGAGAACGTTGTACCAGCGGACTCAAAGGCGACCGTGACCGCGGATCAGGCCCGAACCGACGCCGCCGACGCGCCTGCAACACAGGCGCGCGCTGAAGCTCCGGCTTGGGCGGAATGGACGGGTTCGGGTCTCGAGCCCGGGCCTCGGTCCGGCGCCGAGCCGAGCCCGAATACCTCGGCGCAGCACTCCGGAGGCGAATCCTGGGCAGCTGCACTGCGACGTCGCTGGTCGATTCTGGGCTCGAGCCTGCCGCTGTTCACCCCGACCATGCTGGTAGCCGCGCTCACCGCCTGCGCGTCCAGCCTCGCGGCCATCGCCCTGACCGCCGTCTCCGCATGGCTCATCGTCGAAGCCTCGTACCAGCCGCCGATCATGCTGCTCATGGTCGCCATCGTCGGAGTGCGCTTCTTCGGGCTCAGTCGCTCCGTGCTGCTCTACGTCAGCCGGCTGAGACTCCACTCGGCGATCTTCGCCGCGCTCACGAAACTGCGCACCCGGCTGTGGAAGCGCTTCGAACGCGTCGGCATGAGCGATCGGCGTCTGCTGACCTCGGATTCGGCGCTGCGCGCCATGGTCGCCGACGCCGACGACGTCCGCGACCTGGTGCCCCGGACCCTGTTCCCGCCTCTTGTCTCCACCATGGTCGTCATCGGCGTGAGCATCACCGCGGCACTTCTCGACGTGAGGTCGCTGGGTTGGTTCGTCCTGGTGGGCGCCATCAACCTCGTCATCGTCCCGATGCTCGTCATCCGGGCAGAGAGCCGGTTGGCGCACGGAATCAGGGAGGACCGCAACCGGATCCTGTCCGTGCTCACTCGCGCCCTGCATGCCAAGGACGATCTGCGCACGAACCGGGTCGACTCTGCAGTTCTCGGCCTGCTGGCCGGCTTTGAGGCCGACCTCGAGAAGAAGCAGAAGGCCTCTGCCCGCAACTTCGGGCTCGCCCAACTGTGGCTGCAGCTGAGCACGTTCACCACCGCAGTCATCCTGGCCGTGTCCACGGATGCTCCGACAGAGATCGTCGCGGTGCTGTCCCTCATGGCACTGGGACTAAGTGAAGTGTTCGCTTCGGCGCTCGACGCATTTCGCCAGCTGCCCGCCCTGGGATCGGCACTGGACTGTCTGCCAGATGCAGACAGTGCGGAGGACCGCGAAGCCGAGGCCTCGGGGCACGACGTCGTCGTGCAGGCACCCGCCGCCGGAACGACGGTCGGAGAGATCGACGACTCGTCGCTCCGGTCCGGCCCCGAGAACGAGCTCGCCGACGTCGACGCCCTCGCATTCGACGACATCACCGTCGGATGGGACGACCAGGCTGTCGTCGCAGGACTGGACCTGAGAGCCGAACGCGGCGGATGGACCGTGCTGTGCGGTGACAGCGGAACCGGTAAGACGACGAGCCTGAGTGTGCTCCTGCGGTTCCTCGACCCCTGGTCCGGCCGCTACCGTGCCTGTGACCGGAGCGGGACCGACCACGATATGCTCACCTACTCACCTGAGGATCTCGTCGGCCGCATCGCCTGGTGTCCTCAGGAGGCACACGTCTTCCGCTCCACCGTGCGCGGCAATCTCGCACTCGCCGGGCGGTCGGTTCCCGGGGACGACGAGATGATCTCCGTGCTGAGAGCGGCAGGGCTGAGCGACTGGGCCGACGCCGAGGGGCTCGACCGGTGGGTCGGCGACCACGGAGCGGAGATCTCCGGCGGTCAGCGACAGCGATTGGCGGTGGCCAGAACCCTGCTGACCGGAGCCGACGTGATCGTCCTCGATGAACCGACAGCACACTTGGACGATGAGACGGCTCGGCTGCTCATCGACGATCTCCGTGGGAGCCTGGGCGACCGCACGGCCGTCATGGTCACCCATGACAGGAGACTGATCGCGGACGGTGATGAGGTCGTCGACCTCGGCACAGTCGAACCGGGAGCAGCGGACCTCGGCTCACGCGGTTCCGAGGCCGAACGCTCGAGAGTCTGAGGTCAGTCCCGCTTCGACCCGAACATGATCTCGTCCCAGCTCGGGATCGAGGCACGTGAGTTCTTCTTCGACTTCGGCTTCGGATCCTTCGCCGAGGCGGAGTCCTTGAACTGGTCGTCGTGATCGCTCACTCCGGGCTCATTGAGCAGGGAGAGCTGATTCTCGTCGTCGAAGACACCGACCTTCTCGGTCGGCTCCTGCGGCTCCTCGGGAGATTGAGCCGCATCTTCGAAGGCGAAGACTTCGTCATCGGTGGCGGCTTCGGGCTGGCCCGGAGCGGTGTGCGCTCCCTGCGGGTGAGTCTCGGGATCCTCAGTGACTGCACGCAGACGGGTCCGCGGCTCCTCCTCGGCGTGGCGGCGCTTGCGCAGGTTCTCCAGAATCCGGCCGGTCTCGGCCTGATGATCGCGGGCCTGCTGCGACGGAGCCGAACCGGCGGTGGGACGGACCGGTCCGTCTGCGGCGATCGCCGCAGACGACTGATCGGTCGCCGGGAGGACATCGACCTCCTCGGTGTTCCTCTGTCGTTCGGCACCGCTGCCGTAGTTCGGGATCGGGCCCGTGTCGGTGGGACCGGAATCGGCGAGCCACTTCGCCTCATCGTCGATCGGGGTCAGCGAACGGCGGTAGTAATGCCAGCTGGCGGTACGGACGCGATCGGCGGCAGTGAAGCTGAGTTGGATGTACCAGTTGCCGTCCTGCTGCTTCCAGGAATCCCACTCCATCGTCTCGATATCGACGTCGCGCATCGCCAGACGTTCCTGACACAGCTCGATGAGCGGAGTCGGTTCACCGTTGGGATCATGATCGGAATAGATGGGATGACGGCTGGCGAGGTAGGCGGTGCGTTCGCGTTCGGCCATCGCGGGACCTTCATAGGTGCGCACATATTCGATGTCGGCACCGGTGGCGGCCACGACCTCCTCGGCGTCCATGCCGCCGCGGATCATGGCCTGGATCTCTTTCGGGCGCACGGGAGTCTCGGACTTGGGCTGGGAGCGGTCCCTGCGGACCGCGGCGAAGAGAGCCTCATCGAGGACGACTCGGTACTGAAGCCCGTTCTCGTCGTTCAACAGCAGATGGGTGCCGTCTGCGTTGACTCCGTTCAAGATCAGTTCACGCATTGCCTTAAGCTCCTTTGTCGCGTCTCTTAAAGATCGTGTCACGTTCGGCGCGTCGTGCCGGGCAGATTTCCGCGCGAGTCGCGAAATCACGGGGCGGATCGACCGTCAGGGGTGCGAATCTGTGAGACCGGCCACGAATGTGCGGGAAGGGAACCCGTGCGTCGGCTCGGACGGCGTCGCCACGACACCGGCGAGGGAGGGCGACAGACCCTCCGCCAGGCGTCTGCACCGTGAGTGGTCGCGGCTCACTGTGCGGACAGCGGGCCGGGTGGTTCTGCAGTCTGTAAAATCGGGTACGTGAATACGACTGCACCCATCGACGCCCTGATCCTCATGTCATTCGGAGGACCGGAGGCCCCAGAAGAAGTGGTTCCATTCCTGCGCAACGTCACCGCCGGCCGCGGGATTCCCGAGGAACGGCTCGAGGAGGTGGGGGAGCACTATTTCGGTTTCGGAGGCAAGTCGCCGATCAACGATCAGAACAAGGCGCTGTTGGCCGCGCTGCGCGGCGAACTTGATCGCCGCGGAATCGAGACCCCGCTGATCTGGGGCAACCGCAACTGGGATCCCTATCTCACCGATGAGGTGCGCAAGCTGGCACAGGAGGGCGCCACGCAGTTCCTCTCGATCGACACCTCCGCGTACTCCTCCTACTCGTCGTGCCGGCAGTACCGTGAGGACTTCGCGAAGACGATCGACACTCTCAAGGACGAGGGTCTCACCGTCTCGATCGACAAGATCCGTCAGTTCTACAACCACCCCGGCTACGCCGACGCCTGCGCCGACTGCCTGGGCGACGGCCTCGCCGATTTCCGGTCGAAGGTCGGGCAGATCGATTCGGCCAAGCATCGGATCCTCTTCGTCACCCACTCGATCCCGAACGTCATGCAGGACGCCTCAGAGGCGACCACCAACGGATACCGGGCCCAGCACGAAGAGCTCATCGACCACCTCATGGGGCGCATCGATGAGGCCGATCGAGTTCCGTCCGAACTCGTCTACTGCTCACGTTCCGGCTCACCTGAGGTGCCCTGGCTCGAACCCGATGTCAACGACCGGATGACCGAACTCGCCGAGGAGGGGGTGACCGGTGTCGTGCTCGTGCCCATCGGCTTCATCTCCGACCATATGGAGGTTGCTTTCGACCTCGACACCGAAGCGAAGGAGACCGCTGCAGAACTCGGTCTCGACTTCACCCGGGTCGACACCGTCGGCACCCATGACGCCTTCGTCAGGGGACTCGTCGACCTCGTCGAGGAGCGCGTGTCTCAGCTGCGCGGAGAAGACGTCGACGCACCGGCTCTGCCCGGGACGAAGGCTCTGGTGCCCGGCAGCGGAGCCTGCAGCATCGACTGCTGCCGCGGCCGCATCGAACGCGCAACCCACCCGAACTGGGCGATGGCGAACTGATCCCCGGAAACGAACGAACCCTCCCTCACCGAAGCGGTGGGGGAGGGTTCTTCTCTGTGTTCTCTCTCAGTGATCCTCGGGGCTTGGGATGACCGGCAGGGCCCCCGTCTCGGCCTGGATCACCTCGGCGATGGGACCGGTGTCGACATCGTTGCGTCCGGCCAATTCCATCAGGTTCTGCAAGTCGTCGATGAGATTCTCGACGAGGAAGTCGTCACCGGCGGAACGGGCCTCGTGAATGCGATGACGGACATCATCGATTCGGGTGTCGAGCTGATCAGCGAATTCACTCATTGTGGATCCGTCCTTCCTCGGGCCGCCTCCACAGGGGACGAGCCCGGTATTCGACCGACAGAGCGTGCTGTCGGTGCTGTCCATCACAAGCATTCTTGCAGAGCATTTCGTGAACTCTATGTGTGCTCTGTCCATGCGGACAAGCTGGTGACGAGAATCACCGCATCAGGTGCTCATTCCATCTTGCCAACGGCAAGCATACAGTGCACAATGCTGGGGACACATCTCGGAAGAGGAGAAGATGCTCCTCTTCGGCACCCCCTCCGGACAGAGAGCGATGAGGCCATATGGCAACAGACTACGACGCACCTCGCAAGCAAGACGATGAGATCAAAAGCGATTCGATCGAGCAGCTCAAGGCCCAGCGTTCCCAGGATCAGGCGAGCAAGATCGACGAAGACGAGACTGCAGTAGCCGAAGGCTTCGAACTTCCCGGTGCGGACCTGTCGAACGAAGAGCTCTCCGTTCGGGTTCTGCCGAAGCAGAACGATGAGTTCACCTGCATGGAGTGCTTCTTGGTCCGCCATCGTTCGCAGCTTGCGACCGAAGAAGGCGGTGTCCCCATCTGCACGGACTGTGCAGGCTGAATCGCCTCTCTTCGCGAAATCCCGAAGACGGACCGCGCCCTCGAAAGGGTCGCGGTCCGTTTTTCTCCCCTTACTACCTGACGGCGGCTAGTTTGTGGGGGTGACGGCTCGAGACGAGCCAGTAGGGGGTGGGGTCCGAGGCATCGTCGAGATCGATGCGGACGACGGATTTCGCCCACGGGCGGATCTTGAGGAATGCGCGGGCGTCGAGATCGACTCCGCGGGCCTGCCGGGCTTCCTCGCCGTCGAAGGCGACCGCACCCGGAACGAACGTGCGATCGATATGAGCTTCGCCGACGAACAGCTGCCGTTCGGTGACGATGATCGTCAGCGTCAGCGAATTCAGCCACCAGGCGAAGAGGACGAAGCTGACGACGGGAAGGATGATGGTGCCGAGCTGCCAGACGGGCATGACCATGAGCGCCGTGGACAGAGCGGCCACCACGACGAGGATCCACATGCCGACCGAGGGGCGGACCTTCTCCTGATAGACCACATGGGTTCCGGATTGAGTTGTTGCCATGCGGCCATTGTCCCATAGCGAGAAGTTTGGCCACGCTCAGGCTGGAGCGTTAGAGTGCATCTTTGTGACGGAAACCGTGAAGATCAACCTCCAGCTCCTCGACGCGGGCATGAGCGCGCCCGGCTACGCGCACGCGAGCGACGCCGGTGCAGACCTGCATTCGGCGATCGACTTCGTGCTCGAACCGTTCGAGCGCCGTGTCGTTCCGACCGGAATCGCGATCGCCCTGCCAGAGGGCTATGCGGCCTTCGTGCATCCGCGTTCGGGTCTGTCGAGCAAGCACGGAGTCACGGTCGTCAATGCGCCGGGCACCATCGACGCCGGCTACCGCGGCGAGATCAAGGTGCCGCTGATCAACCTCGACGCGAAGACCCCTCTGCGCGTCGTGCGCGGCGACCGCATCGCCCAACTCGTGATCCAGAAGATCGCCCACGCCGACTTCGACATCGTCGAATCCCTCGAAGACAGCGCCCGCGGCGCCGGGGGATTCGGATCCACCGGCGGAATCGACGCCGGCCTCAGCGAAAAGGAGAAGTGAGGACTCATGGGACTGTTCTCCCGGTTCAAGAAATCCACACCGACGACCGATGACGACGTCCGCGCCGACGACGAACTCACCGACGACGATGAGGTCGACGCTCAGGACACCGACACCGAGGCGGCCGATCGTGCAGACGACGACGCCGATGCTGACGAGGCCGAGTCCGCAGAGGCGGCCGAGACCGATGACGACATCGACGAGGAAGAAGCGCTGCTGGAGAAGTCCGCACCCTTCGACCGGTCCGAGAAGGGCCCCTTCGACATCTCGGAAGAGTATCCGGAGCATGACCGTCTCGACCTCGGTGCGCTCAAGGTGCCCGTCGTCGACGGCATGCAGGTGCGCCTGGACACGGACGACGATTCGCAGCGCGTGCTGGCCGTCACCCTCATCCACGATGGTGGAGGCATCCAGCTGCAGGCGTTCGCGACACCACGCTCCGAGGGCCTGTGGAACACGGTGCGCGGTCAGCTCGCCGAATCCGTGACCAAACAGGGTGGGGAATCGACCGAGCTGCACACTTCTCTCGGCAAGGAACTGGCCATCGAGGTTCCGGCGAAGACGGAATCCGGCCGCCCCGGCAAACGCGCCATGCGCTTCGCCGGCATCGACGGACCTCGCTGGTTCGTCCGCGCAGTGTTCTCCGGCAAGGCCGTGACCGATGACGAAGTGCGAGCCGAACTCTCCGCGCTCTTCCGCGGAGTCGTCGTCGACCGCGGTGAGGAAGCGATGGCTCCCCGCGAGCTCATCGCACTGACCGCACCGCAGGTCGACCAGGACGAGGCAGAGGAGAAGAAGGACGAGGACGAGCTCAACCCCTTCGAACGCGGCCCCGAGATCACAGAGGTCCGCTGAGCGCTGATGCGGAACCTCATCCCTCGCCTCGTGCGCGACTTCGGATCCCGTGAGGCCGAGGCCCGGGCCGACCTGCGACTGGTCAGCCAGATCCCCGGGGTCATTCCGGTCGAAGAGCTAGAGGCGCGAAAGACCTCACGCATCGCCGGAGTCGTCTCAGCGACCACTCAGTCGTGCAGCGCGGACAGCCCCAGGCTCGACATCACCGTCGCCGACGGCACCGGCGAAGCCCGTGCCCAATTCCTCGGACGCCGAGAGATCAGCGGCGTCCGTCCCGGATCCCTTATCGTCTTGGAAGGACGGTTCTGCGGCAAGGACGGGGTGCTCACAGCACACAACCCCGTCTACGAACTCCTGCAGACGCGCGACGACTCCGACGACTGACCGGCGCAAGGGGGTGGGCAGCCGCCGGCCGCGGAGCTGTCGATCTCGGTCGCAGACGACCAGCTCTCAGCTCTCGCCGTTCTCGCCTGTCCTCGCGGTCTCCTGCAGCAGCGCGAGCAGCGCGGGTTCCTGATCGGGGGAGGAGAGGAAGAACAGCTCGTCCCCGGCCTCGATGACATCATCAGCGCTCGGAGCGAACGCCCGCGAATTGCGGATGATCGCCACCAGCACCGTGTCGAGCGGGAAAGTGATCCCACCGACGCGCTCGGCCACGAGCTCGGCGTTCTCGTGCACGGTGAACTCGAGCAGTCCCGCCTGCCCGCGTTCGAAGCTCATGAGGTGGACCAGACCGCCGACCTCGACGGCCTCCTCGACGAGCGCGGTCATCAGACGCGGAGTGGAGACGGCGACATCGACGCCCCAATTGTCGTCGAAGAGCCATTCGTTCTTCGGATTGTTCACGCGCGAGACGGTCCGCGGCACCCCGAACTCGGTCTTCGCCAACAGGGAGAGCACCAGATTGGTCTTGTCATCTCCCGTCGCGGCCACGACGACATCGGCCTCCTCCAACCCTGCTTCGGCGAGACCGGCGAGCTCACACGCATCGGAGAGCAGCCATTCCGCGCCCGGAATGCGCTCATGTCCCAGCGCTTCCTTGCTCTGGTCGATGAGCAGGACCGAATGGTCCTTGTCCAGCAGCTCCCTGGCCACCGAACGTCCGACGGAACCGGCTCCGGCGATGATGACCCTCATTCTTCTTCCTCCACGGTTCGCACGGGCTGATCGAGGATCCGTTCGATCTCGCCGAGGCGGTCGACCGGAGCCATGAGGTGGACGAGGTCCCCGTCCTGGAGGAGCAGATCGTCGTGGGCGACGATGCCCTCGGACAGGCGGGTGACATAGGCGACCCGAGCCTTGGTTCGTGTTTCGATCTCCTTGATCGGACGGGCCACCCAGCCAGGATCCAGATGCACCTCCGCCAGGACGAGGTTGCCGGAGGGCTCACGGTATTCGGTGATCGACCCCTGCGGGACGAGCTTGCGCATCACCTGCTCGGCCGTCCACCGCACGGTGGGCACGGTGGGGATGCCGAGACGTTCGAAGACCTGCGCACGGTCGGGATCGTAGATGCGTGCGGCGACATTGCTCACCCCGAAGGTCTCACGAGCGACACGCGCGGCGAGGATATTCGAATTGTCACCGCTGGAGACGGCGGCGAAGGCGAAGGCCTCGGCGGTCTTCGCCTGGGACAGGGTCTCGCGGTCGAAACCGACCCCGGTGATCGTCGAACCGCTGAAATCCCGACCGAGCTTGAGGAATGCGTCGGGGTCCCGGTCGACGACGGCGACGGAGTGCCCATTCGCATCAAGGGCTTTGGCCAGGGAGGCCCCGACTCGACCGCAGCCCATAATCACGAAGTGCATGGGTAATCCTTCCCGCAGTGATCTACCATTGGTTGCCGTGGCCAGCAGTTTTTCTGATGCCGTCAAAAGACTACTCGTTGGACGGCCCTTCCGCAGTGAGGACAGGCGTGCGCCTGCGCTGAAGAAGCGCATCGCGATGCCCGTCTTCGCCTCCGACATGCTCTCCTCGGTGGCCTACGCCCCCGATGAGATCCTGCTGGCACTGTCACTGACCTCACTTGTGGCCCTGACCGTCGCCCCCTGGATCGGCGTGGCCGTCGGCATCGTCATCCTCGTGATCGTCGCCTGCTACCGCATCAACGTCAAGGCGTACCCCTCCGGCGGCGGTGACTACGAGGTGGCCTCGAAGAACCTCGGCTCCGGTGCCGGGCTCATCGTGGCTGCGGCCCTCCTCGTCGACTATGTGCTCACCCTGGCCGTGTCGATGACGGTCTTCGCCGCCTACATCACGACGGCGTTCCCGGCACTCGCGCCCTACCGTGTGCCCGTGGCCATCGTCGGCATCCTGCTCATCTGCTTCGCCGGTCTGCGCGGTTCCCGGGCCACTCCGATGCTGCTGGCCGTGCCGACCTACCTGTTCCTCGGTGCCGTGTTCCTCACGATGTCGGTCGGTCTCATCCGCGTCGGGCTCGGTGACACCCCGCACGCCCAGACCGCCGACTACACGGTCGTGCACAGCAACATCGGCGATCAGGCGACGCTCGGCCTGGCCACCGTGCTCATCGTCCTGCGCGCGTTCTCCTCCGGAGCCGTCGCACTGGCCGGTGTGCAGACCGTGGCCACGGCGGTTCCGGCGTTCAAGAAGCCGCGCGGCAAGAACGCCGGCAACACCCTGCTGCTCTCAGGCCTGCTCGCCGCCCTCATGCTCACGGGGCTGACCTATCTGGCGTCGGTCACCGGAATCAAATACGTCGACGACCCGCATCTCTATCTCGTCCGCGGCGACGGCAGCCCGGTCAGCGCCGAATACGAACAGGAACCCGTACTCGCGCAGCTGGCGCACGCGATCTTCGACAATGCGCCTGCGATGTTCTTCATCGTCGTCCTCATCACCGCGCTCGTGCTCATCGCCGCTGCGAACACCGCGGTCGAAGGCTTCCCCGGACTGGCCTCACGGCTGGCCCGCGACGAATTCCTGCCGCGGCAGCTGGCGACGAAGGGCGACCGACTCACCTTCTCCAACGGCATCCTGCTGCTGGCCGCGGCGGCGATCGTCCTCGTCATCGCCACATCCGCCTCGGCGACGGTGCTCATCCAGCTCTACCTCGTCGGGGTCTTCGCCAGCTTCGTCCTCGGCCAAGCGGGAATGGTCCTGCATTGGCGCAAACGACTGCGTCTGGTCATCGATTCGAAGGCCCGGATGCGGATGCACTTCAATCGGGTCGTCAACGCCGTCGGCTGCGTGCTCGCCGCCGGCGTCCTCATCGTCGTCATCGTCTCGAAGTTCCTCGCCGGCGCCTGGCTGGCCGTCGCAGCCATGGCCGGTCTCTACCTCGTCATGGGCGCCATCCACCGCCACTATTCGCGCGTGGCCCGCGAGCTCGCCCCCGACGCGGACGTGAACTCACGGACGATCCCGTCGAACACCCACGCCATCGTCGTCGTCAGCGAAATCGACAAACCGACGATGCGTGCCCTCTCCTACGCCCGGGTGACCCGATCGAGTCAGCTCGAAGCCGTCACCGTGGCCGTGGACGAAGAGGCTGCGGCCGCTCTGCAGAAACGGTGGAACGAGATGGAGCTGCCGGTGCCTCTGACCGTGCTCGGCTCGCCGTACCGCGAACTCGTCCGCCCGATGCTCGCCCATATCCTCGCCATCCGCCGCAGGTCGCCCCGGGACCTCGTCATCGTCTACATTCCGCAGTTCGTCGTCGGTCGCTGGTGGGAGCACATCCTGCACAACCAGGTGGCACTCAAACTGCGCACCCGACTGCTGCTGGTGCCCAATGTCGTCGTGGTCTCCGTGCCCTGGCGACTGAAATCCTTCTCGCGACAGTACGGCGGAGACGGACCCGATTCCGACACCTCGCTGTACAGACAGGCCTAGAACACCCATGAGCGACACTTCGGTCCCCGCCCAGGAACTCACCCTCGACATCGAGGCACCGGCGGCCGGCGGCACCTCCATCGCCCGACACGACGGTCAGGTCGTCTTCGTCTCCGGGGCCCTGCCCGGTGAGAAGGTCCGAGTCCGCACCGAGGCAGGACCGCCCGCCCGGTTCCTGCGTGCCGCCGTCACCGAGGTGATCGAGGCCTCGGCTCACCGCGTCCCCGATCGTCGCCTCGACTATGTATCCACCGGTTCGGCTGGGTTCGGCGGAATGGAATTCGCCCACGTCGACCTCGCCCACTCCCGCACGCTCAAGGCCGAGGTGCTGGGCGACCAGCTGCAGCGCATCGGACATCTCGACTGCGCGGCCGAGGTGCTGCCCGCGCCGGGCGAGACGGACGGCACGGACTGGCGCACGCGCGTGCAGCTGGCCGTCGACGATGAGGGCCGCGCCGGAATGCTCGCCCCCAGATCACACGAGGTCATCCCCGTGACTACGCCCCCTCTGGCCGCCGGGCCCGTGCGCGACCTCGACATGACGACACTGCATGTGCCGGGAGTCCGCCGACTCGAATTCGCGTGGGCCGGCGACCATGGTGCGCTCATCGTCCGTGGTCGGCCCAGCGCGCAGGTTCTCGATGAGATCGAGTCCTGGCTGCCGGCGTCGTTCTCCCTCCTCGCCGAGGCGGCCGGACCGGAGCAGCGTCATGGTCGTGGCCGCGGTGGTCGTTCCCGCGGGCGCGGTCGCGCTCATGCGCCCGCTCCCACCCTGCGCGTGGTCCGCGGAGACCGCACCCTGACCGAAACGGTCGACGGCCGTGACTTCACCGTCGGCGCCGACGGCTTCTGGCAGGTCCACCGGGATGCGGCCGCACTGCTCAGCTCGGAGGTCGTCACAGCACTGCCTGGAGATGCCGAGGCGATCACGGACCTCTACTGCGGGGTCGGGCTCCTCGGCATCACTGCCGCCCGGGCCACCGGAGCGCCTCTGTTCGGGGTCGAAGAAGTGGAGGCAGCCATTGCTCACGCTCGTGACAATGCCGCCGATCTCGAGGCCCGGTTCCTCGCTCTCAGCGTCGATCGGGCCCGACTGCCCGATTCGGACGTCATCATCCTCGACCCGCCACGGGCGGGCGCCGGGAGGAAAGCCACCTCGGCGATCATCGAATCAGCGGCGCGCACCCTGGTCTACGTGTCCTGTGACCCGGCCACGCTGGCTCGTGACCTCGCGGCGCTCACGGGCGGGGGATTCGCGATCGAGAGCCTCACCGGCTTCGACCTCTTCCCGCTGACCTCGCACCTGGAGACCGTGACAGTCCTCAGGCGGTGACCGATCTGCGGCCTCAGGCGGCGACTTGAGGCGGTGTCCTCAGGCGGCGACCGAGCGGCGGGGGGAGGAGGGCGAGGGCGATGAGGGCGATGAACGTCGTGAGGAAGCCCCACAGTCCCCACCAGCCGCCCGACCGGCCCTTCTCCTTTGCGAATGAGCTGCAGACGACGGCGAAGATAATGCCGACGAGCAGTGCGCCGAAGCCGAATCCGGCGCCTAGGGTGAACGGGTCCATGGGATCTCCTCGGGGATGGCAGGCGAGTGCGCTGCTGCTTTGAGTGTGCTGTCCACGCTAGGCCGTGAGGCCCGGCCGTGGCCCTGGTGATGACCGCACGAGGGCCTGCGGAAAACCCGATCGCAGGGTTTCGCACCTCCGTGTGCCATGGTGGTCAAAGCCCCTCAAATGCGATAGAATTTATCTTGACGTCAAGATACTTTTGGAAACATATGTGTCGCGTAAATCGGTGCGTGATGCAAGGGTCCGACCGCCGAGTCGGGCGGGCCCGGTTTCTTGGATGAGTGTCGGATGAAACAGGAGAATCACGATGAGCAACGTCGATACGTTCAAATCGAAGAGCACCCTGACCGTGGGCGATAAGGATTATGAGATCTATCGCCTGGATCAGGTCAAAGGGTCGGAGAAGCTTCCCTTCAGCCTCAAGGTGCTGTTGGAGAACCTGCTGCGCACGGAAGACGGCGCAAACATCACTTCGGAACATATTGAAGCCCTCGGCAGCTGGGACCCCAATGCCGAACCCGATACGGAGATCCAGTTCACCCCGGCCCGCGTGGTGATGCAGGACTTCACCGGTGTGCCCTGCATCGTGGACCTCGCCACCATGCGTGAGAAGGTCGTCGAGCTCGGTGGCAGCCCGGATCAGGTCAACCCGCTGGCTCCGGCCGAGCTGGTCATCGACCACTCGGTGCAGATCGACCGCTTCGGCACCGCCGATGCCGTCGAACTCAACATGGACATCGAATACCAGCGCAACGGTGAGCGCTACCAGTTCCTGCGCTGGGGCCAGACCGCATTCGAAGACTTCAAGGTCGTGCCTCCGGGCATGGGCATCGTCCACCAGGTCAACATCGAGCACCTGGCTCGCGTGGTCATGCCGCGCGAGGTCGACGGAGTCCTCCGGGCCTACCCGGACACCCTGGTCGGCACCGACTCGCACACCACGATGGTCAACGGCCTCGGTGTGCTCGGTTGGGGCGTCGGCGGCATCGAGGCAGAGGCCGCCATGCTCGGCCAGCCCGTGTCGATGCTCATCCCGCGCGTCGTCGGCTTCAAGCTCACCGGTGAGATCCCCTCCGGTGTGACGGCCACGGACGTCGTCCTCACGATCACCGATATGCTCCGCCAGCACGGAGCGGTCGGCAAGTTCGTCGAGTTCTACGGCAAGGGCGTCGCCGAGGTGCCGCTGGCCAACCGCGCCACCATCGGCAACATGAGCCCCGAGTTCGGTTCGACCGCCGCGATCTTCCCGATCGACGAAGTCACCATCGACTACCTCAAGCTCACCGGCCGCTCGGAAGAGCAGATCCAGCTCGTCGAGGACTACGCCAAGACGCAGGGACTCTGGCACGATCCGGAGAACGAAGTCGAGTACTCCGAGTACCTCGAACTCGACCTGTCCACCGTGGTGCCCTCGATCTCCGGACCGAAGCGCCCGCAGGACCGCATCGAGCTCTCCGACGCCAAGAGCCAGTTCGCCAAGGACATCCACAACTACGCCGCTCCCGGCGAGGAGTCGAAGTCCGTGGACGTCAGCACCGCCGACGGACGCAACTTCGAGCTGGCCAACGGTGCCGTGGCGATCGCTTCGATCACCTCCTGCACCAACACCTCGAACCCCTCGGTGATGATGGCCGCGGGCCTGCTGGCACGCAATGCCCGCAAGCGCGGACTCAACTCGAAGCCGTGGGTCAAGACCTCGATCGCACCGGGTTCGAAGGTCGTCACCGAGTACTACAACAAGGCCGGCCTCATCGAGGACCTCGAAGCGCTGAACTTCTACATCGTCGGCTACGGCTGCACCACCTGCATCGGCAACTCCGGTCCGCTGGATGCGGAGATCTCGAACAGCATCCAGGACAACGACCTCTCGGTCACCGCAGTCCTGTCGGGTAACCGCAACTTCGAGGGCCGCATCAGCCCGGACGTGAAGATGAACTACCTCGCTTCGCCTCCGCTGGTCATCGCCTACGCGCTGGCCGGCACCATGGACTTCGACTTCGAGAACCAGCCCCTGGGCAAGGACTCGCAAGGCGTCGACGTCTACCTGGCCGACCTGTGGCCCTCGCCTGAAGAGGTTGAGTCCGTCATTGCCTCGTCGATCTCGACCGATATGTTCGACAACGAATACGGTCGCATCTTCGACGGTGACGAGCGCTGGCAGCAGCTCGACACCCCCGAGGGCAAGGTCTTCGAGTGGGACGACGAGTCGACCTACGTGCGCAAGCCCACCTTCTTCGACGGCATGGGTCTCAAGCCCGAAGCCGTCAAGGACATCAAGGGTGCCCGCGTGCTCGCGAAGCTCGGCGACTCGGTGACCACCGACCACATCTCGCCTGCAGGTTCCTTCAAGGCCGACACCCCGGCCGGCAAGTACCTCGTCGAGCACGGCGTCGAGCGCAAGGACTTCAACTCCTACGGCTCGCGCCGCGGCAACCACGAAGTCATGATCCGCGGAACCTTCGCGAACATCCGTCTGCAGAACCAGCTCCTCGACGGAGTCCAGGGTGGCTTCACCCGCGACTTCTCGCAGGAGGGCGGACCGCAGACGACGATCTACGACGCCTCTGTGAACTACGCGGCCGCCGGCACCCCGCTGGTCGTCCTCGGCGGCAAGGAGTACGGCTCGGGATCCTCGCGTGACTGGGCTGCCAAGGGCACGAAGCTGCTCGGCGTCGAAGCCGTCATCACCGAGAGCTTCGAGCGCATCCACCGCTCGAACCTCATCGGCATGGGTGTTCTGCCGCTGCAGTTCCCCGCCGGCGAATCCGCTGATTCGCTCGGACTCGACGGCACCGAGACCTTCTCCATCGAAGGCGTCACGGAGCTCAACGAGGGCAAGACCCCTGCGACCGTCAAGGTCACCGCCGAGAAGGAAGACGGCACGAAGGTCGAATTCGACGCCGTCGTCCGCATCGACACCCCGGGTGAAGCCGACTACTACCGCAACGGCGGCATCCTGCAGTACGTTCTGCGTCAGCTCGCAGAAGCCTGATCGCAGACGTGCTGAGACGCCGTGAGTCTCCGACTCGCGGTAGTCGGTTCGGGCTGAGGCGCTGAACCGGGACACTTCGAAGGCCGGTGGGATTCTTCCCACCGGCCTTCGTCGTATCTGGACGCGTGTGACGATGCCGTTGATCGAGCATCCCTCACCGTTCGTGTCACGTCCTCCATGCAGTTCGGCATCCGTCACCGTTCGTGACAGATCGCCTCGTTGCAGCGGTGCGCTGTGCGGCGAAGGGTGAGGGACGGTCGCTGTCGTGCGGGATTGTCAGGGAGCGTGAGCGCGTCCGCGGGAATCCGTGCGCTGGTGGTCGGCCGCCTCGGCGTGGGTGGGGGTGGGCGCGAATGCGACCATCACTCATCGGCAGTCGCTCAACACCGTGCTGCAACGGGGTGGTGTGCCACGAACGGTGAGGGGTTTGTTCGCAAGGGTGTGAATTGCCAGCGCCGAGGCGGTGTGACGGGAAGGGTGAGGGGTACTGCAGCGCGGAGATATGTCGCGAAGGGTGAGGGACGCATCTGTGAGCGATAGGATGGGGCGAATATAATCTGTCCGTCAACGATGTCGTCAGAACTGAGGCCGCATGACCTTTCTCGAATCCCTCGGCTCGCCTGCCGATCTGCGCCGCCTCGACGCATCAGAATGCGAGGTACTGGCCAAAGAGATCCGCGACTATCTCATCACGACTGTGTCCGGCACGGGCGGACATCTCGGCCCCAACCTCGGCGTCGTCGAACTGACCATGGGCCTCCACCGCACCTTCGACTCGCCGCGCGACACGATCATCTTCGACGTCGGCCACCAGACGTATGTGCACAAACTGCTCACCGGCCGCCGCGAGGAGTTCTCCACCCTCCGACAGCGCGACGGCCTCTCCGGCTACCCGAACAGGTCCGAGAGCGAGCACGACGTCGTCGAGAACTCCCACGCCTCGGCCTCCCTGTCCTGGGCCGACGGCATCGCCAAGGCCCGCCAGCTCACCGGTGAGCGCGACCGCCACGTCGTCGCCGTCATCGGGGACGGAGCCCTGACCGGGGGAATGGCTTGGGAAGCGCTCAACACCATCGCCGCCGACACCTCCACCCCGCCGAGGCGGCTGGTCATCGTCGTCAACGACAACGGCCGCTCCTACGCCCCGACCGTCGGCGGATTCGCCGCCCACCTCGACGAACTGCGCACCACCTCGAGCTACGAGAGGCTGCTCAGCTGGGGCAAAGAGACACTCCGGCAATCCGGCCGGCCCGGCCGTGCCGCCTACAGCGCCATCCACGGCGTCAAACGCGGACTCAAGGACATGGTCAGCCCGCCCGAGACCGGAATGTTCGACGAACTCGGCATCAAATACTTAGGACCTGTCGACGGACACGATCTGCCCTCGGTTGACAAGGCCCTCCAGCTCGCCAAACAGTTCGACGGCGGCCCCATCATCGTCCACATGATCACGCAGAAGGGCCACGGATACGACCCGGCCGTCAACGATGAAGCCGACCAGTTCCACTCCGTCGGCGTCATCGACCCCGTCACCGGGAGATCGACACCCTCGAAATCCACGTCATGGACCTCCGTCTTCGGCACCGAGATCTGCGAACTCGCCGAAGAGCGCGAGGACATCGTCGCCATCACCGCCGCCATGCTCCTGCCCGTCGGACTGGCGAAATTCGCCGAAGAGTTCCCCGACCGGGTCTTCGACGTCGGCATCGCCGAACAGCATGCGGTCGCCTCAGCTGCCGGACTGTCCTACGGCGGGCTCCATCCCGTCGTGTGCATCTACTCCACGTTCCTCTCCCGCGCCTTCGACCAAGTGCTCATGGACGTCGCCCTCCATCGCCAAGGGGTGACCTTCGTCCTCGACCGCGCTGGCATCACCGGCCCCGACGGAGCCAGCCACCACGGAATCTGGGACATCGCGATGCTGCGCGTCGTCCCCGGACTGCGCCTGGCCGCACCTCGCGACGCCGCACGGCTGACCGAAGAGCTGCGCGAAGCCACGGACGTCAGCGACGTCCCGACCGTGGTGAGATTTCCACGCGGCGGCGTCGGGGCCGACATCCCGGCGCTGAGGCGGCTCGACGACGGCGTCGACATCCTCCGTGAAGGGCCGACCGGGTCGAAGTCCGATGTGCTCATCGTCTCCGTCGGACCCTTCGCCTCATTGGCCGGTGACGTCGCCGACCGCCTGGCAGAGCAGGGGCTGAGGTCCACGATCATCGATCCCAGATGGGTGCTGCCCGTGCCCGCATCCGTCATCGACCTCGCGACCGACCACAGCCTCGTGGCCGTCATCGAAGACGGGGTGAAGATCGGCGGTGTCGGTTCACAGATCCGCTCCGACCTGCGCGAAGCTGATTCGCGGATCGGAGTGCTCGAACTCGGCGTGCCCGACGAGTTCCTGCCGCAGGGGACGCGTAAAGAGATCCTCGCCGAGGTGGGCCTCGACGTCGACACGATCGTGTCCGAAATCCTCAGAACCCTGCCCACCGAGGTGGCCGATCGAGCCGACCAGAGTTCCCGCCGCGCGGTGTGAGTTCAGGCCTGGGGGAGTCCGGCCAGGGTCTTCTTCAGCACAGGGGCGCTGAGCTCGATCTGCCACGGTCGGGCTCCCGCCTCGGCGAGGTAGCCCTCGACATCGACGCTCGACTCCGCAGACAGCGACTTCACAATCGCCGGCTGGAGGAGCACATCATGGGGGATCGTCAGCTCTTCGGAGAGCTCCGACATCGCGGCCTTGAGCGCCGCCACCCGCTCCTTGAGCTCCGCCGGGTTGAACGCGCTGCGCTTCGACCGTCCGCGTTCGAACCGTCCCGGCAGCTCCTCGGCACCCAACCGGGAGGCCTTGCGGTAGGCACGGAAGAGCCGGGCCGCCTCGGCGCGAGAGAGCCGGCGCCACTGCGCCAGGATGTCATCGCTGGACTTCACACCGGACTGGGCGAGGGCGACGAGCTCACGATCGCGCAGGATCTTCGTGGGAGCCAGATCGGCTTCACGGGCCATGGAATCCCGCGCCTGCCAGAGCTCGCGGACCCGGGCGATGTCGCGGCGGGACCTGATCTTCGAGAGTCCATGCGTGCGTCGCCACGGCTCATCGAAATGCTTCGGGGTGAAGTCGAGCAGGTGCGCGAACTCCTGCTGCGCAAATTCCCACCGGCCGGAATCGAGCAGCTGCTGGTGGAGGATATCGCGGATCGGCAGGAGCACTTCGACATCGAGGGCGGCATAGTTCAGCCACTCCTTCGGCAGCGGACGCGTCGACCAGTCGGCGGCCGAATGCTCTTTCGCCAGACGCACCCCGAGGGTGCGTTCGGCGACCGCGGCCAGGCCGAACTTCTCCCACCCGAGCAGCCTGGCGGCCAGCTCGGTGTCGAACAGAGCGGCCGGGCGCATTCCGCGCTCCTGCAGGCACGGCAGATCCTGCGTCACTGAATGGATGACCCACTCGTCGGAGCCGAGAGCCGGGTTGAGGTCGCTGAGGTCACCGAGCGTCTCGGAATCGAGGAGGAAGGTGCCCGCACCTTCACGTCGCAGCTGGACGAGGAAGGCGCGCTGCCCGTATCTGATGCCGGAAGCGCGTTCGGCGTCGATGGCGATCGGACCCTGGGCGGCGGCCAGACTGGCGATCGAGGTGGAGAGGTCCTCTGGTGTGTCGACGACGTCGGGGATGCCGTTCGCGGGTGTTTCCAAAAGCGGTAGTTCAGTTGTCATCGACGGCGCCCGGGCAGGGCTATGACTCCTTCAGGAAGTGGTGGCAGTCCGGCGACTGTGCTGAGCAGATCGATCCAGGCCTCGAAGTGATTGCCGATCAGATCCGGCTCGTCAATCACGGGTGTCCACGAGGCGCGCAGCTCCAAGTCTATCGTGGCCGGGCGATCGGCCAAGGTGCCGAAGCTCTCGGACAGCACCCGTGTGGTCGTCCCGCCGGCGGCGAGCACCTGGCAGTCGTTGGCATCGAGGGCATCCTCGAGCCAGCTCCATGCCACATGCCCGAGCATCGTCTCATTGCCGAGTTCGTGTTCGAGTTCGGCCCGGATATAGGAGACCACCCGGAACGACCCCTCCCATTCCTCGGGGGCGGCGGGATCGAAGAGGACGACGATACGGCCGGTGGCGAGTTCGTCGATGGTCTCGCCGCTGGCCCGCAGGAACGTCTCATCGGCGCTGACCTCGGCGCCGAGAGCATAGGAGTACGGGGCCAGCTTGGCCGGGGCCGGAATCTCGGAAATCGACACGGTGTTCGTGCTGCGCGCCTGACGCAGCACCGACGTCACGGCGGAGAACTCCGCCGGAATGCGATTGAGAGGTGAGGTGTTGACCACAGTTGCCACGATAGAGCAGCCGCGGGGACAGAGGAATCATCCACGCCGAGGCGGCCCCGGACAATCCGTCGGATCGTGTCCTCGGCCGGATGCTGAGACCGCAAGACGGCCCGTCTTGAAACCGACGACGAGTGGGCATGAGCGATCGAAGAATGGGAAGATGGCCCCATGACATCACCCCTGTTGGCTGCCCTGCGTTCGGAGCCGGTTTCGCACACTCCCGTCTGGTTCATGCGGCAGGCCGGCCGCTCCCTGCCTGAGTACCGCAAGCTGCGCGAAGGCACTCAGATGCTCGATGCCTGCCGCGACCCCGAGATGGTCTCCGAGATCACCCTCCAGCCGGTCCGCCGCCACGGCGTCGACGCGGCCATCTTCTTCTCCGATATCGTCGTCCCGCTCCAGGCCGCCGGAGTCGAGGTGGAGATCGTTCCCGGCGTCGGCCCGGTCATCGCCTCCCCGGTGCGCTCCCGCGCCGATATCGACGCCCTGCCCGAACTTGATGCCGCCGACATCCCGGACATCGCCGAATCAATCCAGCGGGTGACCGCCGAACTCGGCGAGGCCACCCCGCTCATCGGCTTCGCCGGTGCTCCGTTCACCCTGGCCAGCTACCTCATCGAAGGCGGGCCGAGCAAGAACCACGAGAAGACGAAGTCGCTCATGGTCTCCGACCCCGAGGCGTTCTCGGCCCTGCTGAGCAAGCTTGCGACGATGTCGGCGACCTTCATCGACGTGCAGCTGAACGCCGGTGCCAAGGCCTTCCAGCTCTTCGACTCCTGGGCCGGCTACCTCGCTCGGGAGGACTACGAGAACCACGTCCTCGAACACTCCACCGCAGTCTTCGACGCATTGTCCGGACACGGCGTGCCCAGCATCCACTTCGGCGTGCAGACCGGTGAGCTGCTCGGCTCCATGGCACAGGCCGGATCGACGACCGTCGGCGTCGACTTCCGCGTCGACCTCGCCGATGCCGCCACTCGCGTCAATCCCGGTCAGGCACTCCAGGGCAACCTGGACCCGGCCCTGCTCTTCGCCCCGTGGGAGGCGCTGTCGGCCCGCGTCGAGGCGATCGTGCGCAAGGGACTCGAACTCGACCGCGGATTCGTCTTCAACCTCGGCCACGGCGTCCTGCCCGACACCGACCCCGAGGTGCCCGGACGCGTCGTCGACCTCGTCCACCGCGTCTCGGCCGAGATCCTCGGCAGCCGCGGCTGATCGAATGACTCGGATCAGCGTCGTCGGAGGAGGGATCTCCGGCCTCGTCGCCGCCTATCGTCTCTCCGCCGAGCACCGAGTGACAGTGCTGGAATCAGGCGACCGCCTCGGCGGCTGCCTGAGGCCGACCACGCTCGATGGTGCCGTGCCGGTGGGCATCGACTCGGGAGCCGAAGCGAGCCTCAACCGACGTCCGGAGACCAAGAGCCTGGCCGCCGAACTCGGCCTCGACTCGGTGTTCCCCTCGACCCAGCACAGTTCGCAGGTGCTCAGCCGGGGAGACCTGCATCCGATTCCCAAACGGACGATCATGGGGGTGCCCGCCGAGGCGGCCGAGGTCGAATCCCTCATCGGCACCGAGGCAGCCGCTCGCTTGGCGGCCGAACGGATCACCCCGCCGATCGAAGGTGATGACGTCTCGCTGGGGGACTTCCTGTCCGAGCGCCTCGGCGGCGCCATCGTCGACGAACTCGTCGATCCGCTGCTCGGCGGCGTCTACGCCGGTCGCTGCCGGGACCTGTCCCTGGCCGAAACGGTGCCCGCGCTGCTGCCCGCCGCGGTCGAGGGCACCTCGGTGCTCGACCTCGTCGCACAGCTCCTCGCCGCCCGCGACGCCCAGATCGCGTCGGCAGGGAACCCGGAACCGGTGTTCATGAGCTTCGAAGGCGGAATCAACCGCCTCATCCCGGCCCTGCACGAGGCGATCGTGTTGGGCGGCGGGACGGTCCGCCTCGGCGCCGGTGTCACCGGGATCGACCGTGACGGCGAGAGGTGGATGGTCCGCGGTGAGGGGGAGGACATCGAATCCGAGGGGCTCGTTCTCGCCACGCCCGCGCATGTGACCGCCGGGCTGCTGAGGTCGGTGGCCCCGGAATCGGCGAGCCGCCTCGGCGAGATTCCCTATGCCTCCACCGCCTTGGTCGCCGCCCTCGTCGACCTCGGGGGAGTCGAACTGAAGGGTTCGGGGTTTCTCATCCCCGCCACCGAGGGCACGTTCATCAAGGCCTCGACCTTCGTGTCGAACAAATGGCCGTGGACGACTGACCACATCCCCGCGGGGACGGCCCTGGTGCGGATGAGCATCGGACGCTTCGGCGACGGACCCGAGGTGTGGAGCAGCTTGTCCGATGAGGAGATCGTCGAACGCGCCTTCGCCGACTGGCAGACGATCACCTCCCGCCCGGAGTCGCGGCTGCTGGGCTCGGAAGTCCAACGCTGGAACTCCGCACTGCCGCAGTACCAGCCCGGCCATGCCGAACGCATCGCCGCCATCGACGCAGAGATCGCGGACCTGCCCGGCCTCGAACTCGCCGGATCCGCCTACGGGGGAGTCGGGATTCCCGCCTGCATCGCCCGCGCGGACGCCGCGGCCCAGAGACTGAACCGACCTGCCGACGACCACCGAGACACCTCAGAATGAAGAGAAGACAGAAGGAGCAGATATGAGCGAATACACTCAGCCCACCGACGCCCAGATCGAAGAAGCGAACGAGCAGACGCGGTATATCGCCTACTCCGTCTTCGCCTCTGCCGGAGAACTCGGCGATGCCGACCGGAGGGAACTCGCCGATGAGCTGCATGCGGCTCTCGAGCCCCTGAAGGAACGCGGTCTGATCGTACGCGGAATCTACGACGTCTCCGCCCTGCGCGCCGATGCCGACGTCATGTTCTGGTACCACGCCCCCGAAATCGAGGTCGTCCAGGCCGCATACTCGGCGATCCGCCGCAGCCTGATCGGCGGAGTGCTCGAACCCGTGTGGTCCGTCGTCGGAATCCACCGCCCGGCGGAGTTCAACAAGGCGCACCTGCCCGCCCTGCTGACCGACACCGAGCCCGGCGATTACATCTGCGTGTACCCGTTCGTGCGGTCCTACGACTGGTACCTCCTCGACCCCGCCGAACGGGCGAAGATGCTGCGCGACCACGGCATGGCCGCCGCCGGGTACAAGGACATCAAGGCGAACACGATCGCTTCCTTCGCCCTCGGCGACTACGAATGGCTGCTGGCCTTCGAGGCCGCCGAACTCCATCGCATCGTCGACCTGATGCGCGATCTGCGCAACACCGAGGCGCGCCTGCATGTGCGCGAAGAGGTTCCGTTCTACACCGGGCCGCGTCGCGAACTCGTCGACATCATCTCCGACTGGCGCTGACCGAACGTCATTGACCCGGCCGGGACTGAGACAGAGAGCAGGTCGCCCGGCCGGGGCCGAGGCAGCGAGAACAAGACAGCGAGAAAGGGCCGCCGCACCGATACGGTGCGGCGGCCCTTCGCGCGGTCGGGGAGCGGTCGGCGGCTACCTGCTGCCCTTCTTCACCACATAGGAATGGCCGTTGGCGTCGGTGCGCATCTCCAGCCCCATGGCATCGAGCTGCTGGTGCCGCAGCGTCTCGTCCTCGAAGTATCCGCCCGGGCGAGTGTTGTCGACCTGTGCCGGTCCGACGATCTTGCGGAAGAAGTTGTTGAGCCAGCCTACCCCGCGCTGGGAATCCGGATACTGGTTCTTCGTCCGTGCCGAAGTCTTCTGCTTCTTATCCTGCTTCCGGTTCGAACCATCGGGGGAAGGCTGCGAGGCGGACGACATAGCGAGGATCCTATCGACGAGGTGCCGCTTGGGCGGGGACTGGGCAGGTTTCACTATTAGTGTACACTAACCATTAGTGCACTAACTAAAGTTCCACGATGGTGCACTCACTGATTGCCGACGCGGAGGATCGACGACTCACGATGCTGGAATCCGAAGGTTCGACGGAGCCGCTGGACAACCCGCTGGCGCTCGAGAGCCAGATCTGCTTCGCTCTGGCGGTTGCGTCCCGCGGGGTGATCGGCGCGTATCGCTCCGTGCTCGAACCCATCAGTCTGACGCACCCGCAGTATCTGGTCATGCTTGCGCTGTGGCAGCACGAGAAGCTGCCGATGCGCGAGATCGCTCGCTTGCTGCGGCTCGAACCCGCCACTGTGTCCCCTCTGGTCAAACGCCTCGAAGCGCTTGACTATGTGACGAAGACGCGCAGCGACAGCGACGAGCGGATCGTTGAGGTCACCCTCACCGACACCGGCCGTGAGCTGCGCAAGACCGCCGAGGCGATTCCCGGGACGATGATGGCCAAGCTCGGCATGGACGTCGACGGAGTCCGCGAGCTGCATGCGGTGATGCAGAAGATCATCGCCTCCGTCGACGCCGCCGAGCGTTGACCGGTCAGCCGGCCGGGCGCTCCATGGGTGTGTGCTCGATCCCGTCCTCATCGAAGCGCGGACCGTTGGGGGCGAAGCCGAGGGACGAGTACAGCCCCTCGAGGTGTGACTGGGCATTGAGCGTCAGCGGGGCGGTCGACCAGGCGTGGACGATGTCGCTGAGCAGCCGGCGGCCCCATCCCTGACCGCGGGCGTCCGGGTGGGTCGCGACGCGACTGATGCTGCGTGCTCCCGGCCTGGCCGCCGGTCCGTCGGGCACCTCCGCCGGCAGCAGACGGGCATAGGCCCTTGGCGAGAGGTCGCGTCCGTGCTCGGCGCCGTGAGTGTCCGACATCGCAGTGGCCGGTCGCGGGTAGAAGAAATGCAGGGTCTCCGGCAGCGAGTCCACCCCGTCGGGGTCGAGGAACACGCACTCCTGTTCGACGACGAAGACCCGGGAGCGCAGCTGCAGTATTCCGTAGAGCTCCGTGGGCCGGAGCTCGTCGAAGGTCTTCACGACGAGTTCGGTCGCCTCGGTGATCTGAGTGTCCGTCGCCACCTCAGCTGTCCGCAGCGTCGGTGTTGAGCTTCAACGAGATCGAGTTGATGCAGTAGCGCTGGTCGGTGGGAGTGCCGTAGCCCTCGCCCGAGAAGACATGGCCCATATGCGAGTCGCAGTTCGCGCAGCGGACCTCGACTCGTTCCATGCCCATCGAGGTGTCGCGGATGTAGCGCACCCGGTCCTCGGCCAGAGGCGCGTAGAACGACGGCCATCCGCAGTGCGAGGCGAACTTCGTATCGGAGGGGAACAGGTCGGCTCCGCAGGCCCGACACTGGTACATCCCGGCAGCCGTCTCATCGTTGTACTCACCGGTGAAGGGACGTTCGGTCGCGCCCTGGCGCAGCACCGCGAACTCTTCAGGCGAGAGCACGTCCTGCCAACGGATCTCCTCAGCCGCGGCCCCCGCGTTCGTCGAAGTTCCAGCGTTGATATCTGATGACTGAGTCATCGTGACCTCCGGTCTCTGTCAATGACGGTGATTGCGGCGAGGAGGAGAAGATCTCCGCCCCTGGTGAGCGCAACAGCGAGTGACACTCGCTCATTCCGCACAACAGCGTTTGGTGCCTGATCATTCCGTAGGCAACAATGAACACAGGAGGTTTTCATGGTCCGCGACACGAAGTTCCCCGCCCGCCTGCTCGCCGCCGGTATCGGCGTCGGCGCCGGACTCGGTGCCCTGATCTCTGTGGCGTCGTCGGGTCTGGCCGCCTACTTCGCCCGCAAGATCATCGTTCCGGAGAACGCCCCGGAAGAACTCGACATCCTGCACATCGACGGTTTCCCGCCGAATATGCGCATTCAGCTGCCCGCCGATGAGGAGACCACGGTGCCCGGCACCTATGGTCTCTACTTCAACCAGGGTTCGGGACATGCCGTCGTCGGCGACATCGTCGAGTACGATCCGCGCTCGCGCACGGTCTCCCGAGAGATCCTGTCCGTCACCCGCGGTGATATCCGACGGGCCTGGCGGGGACGTTGGACCGGAGTCGTCTATCCCGATCCGATCGCTGCCGGAGTGAATTTCGACGACATCGAGATCCGCTCCGACGCCGGGGACCTGCCCGCGTGGCTGCTGCCGACCGACCATCCGGAACCGCACGACACCTGGGCGATCCTCATCCACGGTCGTGCCAGCACCCGCGCCGAGGGACTGCGTGCCGCTCCCGTGCTCAACACCCTCGGGGTGCCGTCGATCGCGATGTCCTACCGCAATGACGCCGAGGTGCGGGTGGAGACCACATCGCGCTACGGACTCGGCGACACCGAATGGATCGACGTCGACGCGGCCATCGACTTCGCGCTCGAACACGGAGCGAAGAACGTCGTGCTCTTCGGCTGGTCGATGGGCGGAGCCATCGCCCTGCAGGCGGCCTCCCGCGGACGCAACCGCAGATTCGTCACCTCGCTGGTCCTCGACGGACCCGTCGTCGACTGGGTGAATGTGCTCGACGGGCAGGCGAAGAAGAACCTGCTGCCGACACCGATCGCCAAACTCACGCTCGAGATGATCACGCAGCCATGGGCGCGGCCGATCACCGGACTGGAGACCCCGCTCGATCTCGATCGCATGGATTGGGTGACCCGTGCCGCCGAACTCGATGTGCCGGTTCTGCTCATCCACTCCGATGACGACGAATTCGTTCCCTCCGGCCCCTCCCATGCGCTGGCAGGGGTCAGACGGGATCTGGTCACGATGCCCTCATACGGCAAGGCCCATCACACGAAGGAATGGAACATCGACCCCGTGCGCTGGGAAGACGATGTCGCGAACTTCCTCGAAGCGAAGATCCTGCCCAAGGACTGATCACGGGGCGCGGGGAGGACCCCGCGCCTCTGTCGTATCCTCACGTCTGCCCTGTCCTCAGGGTTCGAGAGTGAGTGTGTCCTCTGCCGCCGCGGCCACGGCCTCCTGCGAGTACGGCCACGGACGATTGACATTGGCGGCCCAATCGTTCGTCTGATCGTCGTAATGCGGGTGGAAGGCATGCCCCGACGCGCCCGTGAGGTTGATCCAGTTCGAGGCGTCGAAGTTCGACAGATCGACCGTCTGGCGCATCGACGGCACCCAGTTCGTCTCATAGCCGACCGAGGCATCCCAGCCGGTGGCATGGACGACGCCCGAACCGCCGGAGACCTCATAGGGGCCGCGGTTGAACAGCTTCTCCACCGGTGTGATCCCGGATTCGCCGAGGCTGGCGTTGCGGATCGTCAGCCGGTGCAGGATTCCCCACCGCCACGTCACGGGCTCCGGTCCCAGCAGGTCCTCCGTCTCCGCCCACGCCGTCTTCATGGCCTTGCGCAGAGCCTCGTCCCGACCTTCGACGCCCTTACTCGACCACCACTGGGAATCCGGGTCTTCGAGCAGCTCCGAGAGTACGAGGTACCACCGTGAACCGCCGGCGGGGGACACCCCGTCGGGCAGCTTCGAGCTGATCGTCTGCTCGAGCAGCGTCTTCGTGAGCACATTGAAGTAGGCGGCGCCCGCGCTGTTCGCGGAGTCGAAGCCGTTCCAGCTCTTCAGCAGCTTCTTCGCCTCGAGGATGTCCTCGTCGCCATGGGAGTGGATCTTCACCGCTTCGGGGACGAGCTTCGCGGCGAACGGATTCTGGTCGTCGTTCTGGATCTCCGCCATGTCCATCGGCCGCAGCTTGCGGCCCTCGTCGGCCGCGTCCTTGATGCGTTTCGTGATGCGGCGGGCACGATCTCCGTAGTCGAAGTCCTCACCCAGCTGCACGGTCTCACCGGGGGCGGCGACCGGGTTGTTCGCGGTGACGATCCATCCGCGTTCGGGGTTGTACAGGTGTGGGAGATCCTCGAAGTCGACCCAGCCCTGCCAATCCTCGTCGGATTTCCACCCGCGGCGGGGCACGGTGCCGTCGGCCTTGCCTCGACGTGGGATCATCCCGGGTGCCTGATAGCCGATGTTACCGGCGACGTCGGCGTAGACGAGGTTCTGGGAGGGCACGTCGAACAGGGACGCCGCGTGCCGGAACTCCTGCCAATTCGTGGCCTTGTTGATGGCGAACACGGCCGAGGCGGTTGTGCCCGGACGCAGAGCCGTCCAATCGAGGGCGAGACCATAGTGTTCCTCGGCCGGTCCCGATTTCGGGTCCTGCGAATCCGCCCCGATCGTCGCATCGAGTGCTCTGCGATACGTGCCGTCGAGCTTCGACACGAGTGGGCCGTTGCGGGTGGAGCGGATGGTGATCTCGCGCGGGTCCTCGCCCGCGACCTCGATCGTCTCCTTGCGCACCTGCAGCGGTTCGTCACCGTCGTCGTGGATGACCTTCCCGTCGCGGATCTTCTCCACCACGAGGTCGGTGACATCGGCGCCGAGGTTCGTCAGGCCCCAGGCGATCGACTGGTTGTGGCCGATGACGACTCCCGGCAGTCCGGAGAAGGAGAAGCCGGTGACGTCGAAGGGGCACTCATCGGTGACCTTCTTGCATCGCAGTCCCACCTGGTACCAGACCGAGGGCATCGCCGGGGCGAGGTGCGGGTCATTGGACAGCAGCGGTCGACCGGTGTTCGTGTGCTCCCCGGAGATCACCCACGAGTTCGACCCGATATCGTCGCTGTTCTGTCCCAGCATCGGCGGCAGCGAAGTGAGCGTATTCCGCAGTTCGAGGAGATCATCGGTCGGGGCGGCCGCCTCGGTGTCGGTGTTCCCCGTTCGGGGCGCCTCGGTGACGGCGCCTCCGGCCTGTGCCTCATCGTCCTCCTTTGCACGGTCGTCGGCTCGCGGCTCCTGCTCGACGTCGTCGCCGCTGAGGTCCTTCGGTGCTTTGTCACCGGCTCTGCCGCCGAGGATCGTCGGACGGGTGGCATACGGGTAGTCCGGATAGAGGTCGCTCATCTGCTCGTCGGTGAGCTCCGAGCCGAGGATCGACCGGTCGATCTCGTCTTCGAGGTTCGAGCGCAGATCCCACGCCATGGCCTTGAGCCAGGCGACGCTGTCGACCGGGGTCCATTCCTCGACCTCGGTGCTGCCGGTCTCGAGGCCGAGGACGGCGTACTCGAGGGACAGCTCGGTGGGGGATTTGTCCTTGAGGTAGGCGTTGACGCCGTCCGCGTAGGCCTCGTAGTAGCCCAGACTCGTCTTGTCGAGCTTCTTCACCTCCTGCTCGGCGACCTTCCGCCAGCCGAGCGTGCGGATGAAGGTGTCGGTGCCCAGCTGGGATTTGCCGAAGAGCTCGGAGAGTCGTCCCGAGGTGACGTGTCGGCGGAAGTCCATCTCCCAAAACCGGTCCTGAGCGTGGACGAACCCCTGAGCCAGGAACAGGTCGTGGGCGGTCTCGGCCTCGATGGTGGGAACACCCGATTCGTCACGGTGGACGGTGACCGGCGCGTCGAGACCCGGCAGCGAGATCTCGCCGTCGGTGGTCGGGAAGGACCGGCGGACGAGGAACAGTCCGACGAGGGCGAGGACGAGAGCGAGGACGAGGACTCCGGCGATGACGCGCAGCAGCACACGAGCACTGACCGACAGGTTGGATCCGCTGGATGGACGGAGCACCTTGAGCAATGCGCTCGATTCCTTCTCATTCTGCGCACCGGGTGCCGCCATGAGTCTCCTTCGGCCGTCCTGATTGTTTCGGTTCTCAGCAAGTATAGGTGTCAGGAGGCTCGGGTCTGTGGACCTCAGGCGGCCTGGGTCTGTGGACGAAGGTCACGAGGACGACGGAGATCATCATGAGCAGGAACCAGGCCACCAGCTTCGTCAGCGGCACCAGGTGCCAGCCGTCGTCCTGACTCGGATACAGCCAGGCACCGGCCGCGGTCCCGATGTTCTCGGCCACCCAGATGAAGAAGGCGACGAGGAGGAAGGCCAACAGCACGGGCATCGTCAGTGTCCTGCGATGGATATGGAAGTACATGCGGCAGCGGAAGAAGACGATGACGGTGGCCACGACGAGGAGCAGGCGGAGGTCGACGATGAAGTGGTGGGTGAAGAAGTTGATGTAGATGGCGGCGGCGATGATCGCGGTCAGCCACCTCGGCGGGTAATGGCTGAACCGTAAGTCGAAGAGTCGGTACACGCGGACGATATAGGAGCCGACGGCGGCGTACATGAACCCGGTGAACAGGGGTACTGCGCCGATGTGGAGGACCCCGCCGGGGGGCGTAGTTCCATGAACCCACGGCGGTTTTGAAGATCTCCATTCCGGTGCCGACGATGTGGAAGACGATGATGACGATGAGTTCGCGACCGGTCTCGAGTCGAGCGACGAGCATGCCGATCTGGATGAGTACGGCGAGGATGACGAGGAAGTCGTTGCGGGCGATGGCCGCGTCATCGGGGTAAAGCCAAGCGGTGGCGATGATCGCGGCGAGCATGAGAGCACCGAAGAGACACGCCCACGCCTGTTTGATTCCGAAGGCGAGGAACTCTCGGAGCCCGGCGGGGACGCGGGGGAGCAGTCTGTCGGCGAAGGCGTCGAGGACAGCCTCGAGGCGCGTGAGTTCGCGGCGATCGGCCATCTGCTGAAGTACCCACTTCCAAAAGTCTGAGAATCACCTTACGATATTCCTGCGGTCACACTGGGTGCCCGTAATTCGGCCCCATCCAGTGAGAAGAACGCTCACTTGGTCATGGACGACCTCAAGGACCATAACTGATGAAACCGTTGCCATTCCTCGCCTCGGCACTCACCGGAATTCTCCTCACTGCGACCCTAACGGGACCAGCGCTCGCCGCCACACCGGAAACTCCCACGAACACGTCCGGCGCCTCCGCCACCACTGAAGACTCTGCACGGGGCGGCGGTGCTGCCAACGATGACACCGCAGGCACTCCGGCCGAGACGACCGTCGACGCTCAGACCGACGAGGTCACAACGCTTCCACTGGATTCTTCGGACGTCACAATCGTCGGCGCCACTTGGGAGGGGGACGACCCCGACTTGGAGATCCGCACCCGTGATGGGAACGGCTGGTCGGCATGGGAGACCCTGCCCACGGACGACGAAGGCGGGCCGGACCTCTCTTCCGCAGAAGCTGCTCAGATCCCTGCTGCCTCACACCAGTCACAGTCCGTGGCGTTGCCGGTGCTCGACTCCGATGCCGTTGAAGTCCGGGCCGCCGACCCCCAGGCCGATACCGATGATCTGCAGATCACCCAGGTGTCCACCGCGGTCACCAAGGCCGACGCGCAGGTCGCGAAGTCCGCTGGGGGAGTGGGCACCCATTCGGCCACGGGACCGGCCCTCAACGCACAGATCTCGGCTAAGGACCTGCGTGCCAAGATCGTCACCCGCAAACAGTGGGGTGCCGATGAGAAACTCGTCCGGTGCGCCACGGACAAGACGTCGTCGGCCAAGGGCGTATTCATCCACCACACCGCAGGGTCGAATTCGTACTCGAAAGCACAGGCCCCCGCAATCATCCGCGGCTACCTCACCTATCACACTCAGAATCGCGGTTGGTGCGACCTCGGGTACAACTTCCTCGTCGACAAATACGGCACCATGTACGAAGGCCGAGCCGGCAGTCTCGACAAAGCAGTGACCGGAGCCCACGCCTCCGGATTCAATTCGTGGACCATCGGCATCAGCGTGCTCGGTACCTACTCCTCGGCGGCGCCGAGCACGGCAGCACAGACCTCGGTCAAGCGCCTCGTCGCATGGAAAGCCGGACAGTACGGCTTCAACCCGACCGGGAAGATGACCCTGACCTCGGGCGGGGGCGGAACGAGCAAATACCCCCTGGGCAGGAAAGTCAGCCTCAACGTCGTGGCCGGCCACCGGGACACCAGCTACACCGAATGTCCGGGGCTCGCGTTCTACAACAAGCTCGGCAGCATCCGCACAGGAGCCAAGGCACTGGTGCGGGAGCTGACCCCACCGCCCACCAAGAGTCCGGTGCCGAAGCCCGCTCCGAAACCGAAGTCCTATCCGACGAAAGGCGCAATCGGTTCGTACTATCAGAAGAACGCGGGAAAGACCGGCCAACCGGTCGGCTCGGAGAAGAAGCTGAAGAACCCGAAGGGTGCCTACCAGTCGTTCGCCAAGGGCACCGTGTACTGGTCGAAATCGACGGGTGCGCACTTCCTCACCAAGGGCCAGATCCGTGTCGCCTACAAGCGTGCGAAGTATGAGAAGGGCGTCCTTGGGTTCCCCAGCAGCGATAAGCAGACCTTCAAATATCGGAAGAGCGCTCGATACCAGAGATTCCACTCCGGAATGATCACCTGGTCACCGCAGACAGGCAGCGATGTCATCTACGGAGGCTTCCTCACGAAGTGGAAGAAGCTGGGCTATGAACGCAGCAAGCTCGGTCTGCCCACCGCTGACCGGACCGTGAAGAACGGCGTCAAACGCCAGAACTTCGAACGCGGATATATGACCTATACGAAGAAGACCGGCATCAAGGTCCATATCCGCAAATAGCCCTGTCCTCCGCAGAGGCGGCCGGGGACCGAAGAGGGAGGAACCTGACCGAACGCAGGGGACATAGACTCGCCTCATGCACATCCTCCTCTTCGGCGCCTCCGGCCACGTCGGCACCGGGCTCGCCCAGCAGCTCAGTCCGCAGCACAGAGTCACCGGCATCGTCCGTCGTACTCCGGACACGGAGACGGCATACGAACCGGTGACCGTGCCGGACTGGGTGGACGAGCCGGAGGCGGTCACCACGGCGCTCGCCTCCAGTGACCTGCCGCCGGTCGATGCCGTCATCGCCGCCATCGGCGGGTGGTACATCGACGAACCGGTGCTCGACCGAGGTCTGGCCGAGTTCGATGCGGACTATGACTCCTACCTGCGCGGGCACTTCACGGCCTGTGCGATCTCGCAGTCCCTGGCCACCGACCGGACGAGCGGGGGCCACGGATTCGTCCACCTGGCACTCAACGGCGTCGCCAGCGTCGAGGCGCTGGCGGGGTCCGGGGCGATCAGCGTCTTCGGTGCCGCGCAGAAGATGCTCATCGAGGTCGCCCACGCGGAATCGACGAGCGTGGCCTTCCGCGAGCTGCGGATCATGGCTCCCATCGGCGGCGATGATCGCAATGATCTGTCCGGGGGAGTCGAAACCGTCCATCTCGCCGAGGTGGCCAACGGGATCACCGCGATCCTTGACTCACCCGATCGCTTCGATGTGAGCACCGAGATCCACGCGAACGAGGAGACGTCTGCCGGCTGACTGCTCCGGCTCAGGCGCGGGTATAGCGGAGGAAGACCTGGTCGTCCTCGGTGCGCACATCGATGAGGCGCAGAGCGATCTCGGCCTCGAGCTCGGCCAGGTGGCTGCCGGGGGTGCGGATATAGAGCGGACTCACGCTCAGATGCAGTTCCGCACCCGGATAGTGCTCGAGCAGCCGGAACGCGAGATTCGGACCCGATTCGCACAGCAGCACCGCCTCATCGGCGGGCTGCGATTCGGGGGACGGTGCCGTCGTCAGCGAGGCAGCCACCTCGGTGATGGTGCCTGCCGTGAAACGCTGGGCACGATAGTCGAGACCGCGAGCGTCGAGCTCGCTCTGCAGGGCCGTCGGATCGGACTCGGTGAGCACGTGCACGGGGGTGTGCTCCAGCGCTTTGCCGGCGGCGTTGATGACGGGCAGCTGCGGATTCAGCGCCGTGCGGCGGTCGACGATGATCGCATTCGCGCTGCGTCGCAGAGCGAGGAAGCGCCGGAAGTCAGCGTCCGTGGACACCCCGGTCGACCAGCCGTCTTCGGCGAAGGATCCGTTGATCGACTGGACGAGGGAGATGATGAGACGGCGCACGGGATCCTGCTCTTCTGCTTCTTCGGCTCTGCTATTTCTTGACTTCGGGTGCCGGCCCCATGGCGATGCGCGGGTGAGCGTCGGGATCGATCGTGCGCATGATCCACTTGAGGTCCGCCTCGTCGAGGGTGACGCAGCCATTCGTACCCGAATCGTGGTCGAGGTGCAGCCAGATTCCGCCGCCCTTTTCCCAGCCCAACGGCCGGGTCTTGTCCGTCGGGGGAGTGCCGGGTCTGCGGTTGTAGTCGATGGCGATGATGTAGTCGAAGACCGATTCGTAGTCCGCACCATAGGCCACCGTCGCCGAGGAGGGCAGACGATCGTCCTGGGTGTACGGCAGGTCGGTGCCCGGGTTCGCCTTGAAACCGCCCGCGTCGCTGAGCGTGAACACTCCGATCGGGGTGGTCTTGTCGCCCTCGCGGCGATCCTTCAGCCATCCTTTGGAGCCGTTGTGGGTGTCGAAGGTCTTGAGCTTCTTCCACTTCTTGTCCGTGAACTCGTAGAAGCTCAGACTCGACTTCTCCGAAGCGGCTGTCGGCGAGGTCGCGACGAGGACTTGTGAGGTCTCTGCCGGGATCTGGTCGGTGAACTCCTTCGCCAGACCGGGGACAGGGACGGGGTGGACCGGGCCGGTCGCCTCGGTGCCGGTCTGATCGGATGTCGTCCATGCGGAGTCGGCTCCGGTGGGGGAATCCTGGGCCGGGGCTGCGAAATCACCGAAACTCGTCTGCTGTGCCGGAGCGGCGAAACCGGCGGATTCGGCCGCCGAGGACTCGTCCGTGCCGCCGTCGGCATCGGCCCCGCAGGCGGTCACCAGCAGAGCGCAGGCGAGAAGCGCGGGCACTCCCGCGCGCCGGAGGACTCCATCGGACATAAAGTCATCATCTCACGAAGCATGAGAACTCGCCGGTAGCGACTATGCGAAAATGACACCATGAGCATTCCACCTGTGCCGAACCATCCTCCGCGCCCCGGGCGTCGGAAGCCGGCCGAGGAGTCTCCGGAGTCGATCACAACCCAGTTGTTCATCGGCGAGGATGAGTCCGCGGCCGCTGATGGCTCCACCCAAGCACTCACTCCCGCAGAACTGCAGAGGCTGCGGTCGATGGTCGAATCCGACGGCACCGATGCCACCGAGGTGCTCAGCCTCGAAGAGCTTCGCGGACTGGCCGCCGCCGACGGGTATCAGACCGGAGGACTGCCGGCCGCGCCGCGCAAGGTGAACTCCGACGATATCGCCGCTGCTGAGGCGCCCTCGGCTCCGAAGCAGTGGAACCCGCTGCCCGGCTCGCAGCCGGCGCCAGCTGACGCGCACCAGGCCGAGCCGCAGCCGCATTCGCAGCAGCCCGAACCGCACCCACAACAGGGAGAACCTCACCCGCAGCAGGGACAGTGGGGCGCAGAGTTCGGTGCCGCCGGTCAGGTAGCAGCGTCTCAGCCGCAGGCCGCCGGACCGGTGCAGTCGCCGGCGGGACCCGATTACGCTCAGCCCGGCGCCGGTCGCCCCGCGGGGCCCGGATACGGACAGGCCGGACACGTTCCCGCTTACGCTGCCGCACCAGCCGGATATGCCGCCGGCTATGCGCCGGGCGGTCCTGCCGGTCCCGGGGGACCCGGCGGGCCAGGAGGGCCGGGAGGCCCCGGCGGACCGGGGAATCCCGGCGGCCCGCACGACCCCTATGGTCGGCGAAATGATACGAAGAAGGTCCCCGCGTGGCTGTGGGTGCTCGCGGCCATCGCGCTCATTCTCGCCCTCGGCATCGTCGGCTATATCGTCTGGGACTCCACCCAGGGCGACGACACCACCACCGTCGGACCCACGGACGAACCGTCGATCGGTCAGACCGATGATCCCGAGCCGTCCGATTCGGGCAGCTCGAAGGCTCCCGTCGCCGAAGAGACCTTCACATCCCCGTCGGGAAATATCGCCTGCACCATCGACTCCGAACGAGCGCGCTGCGTGATCAAGGACTACGAGTACTCCCCACCGGAGAAGCCCGAGGACTGCAAGCTCGACGACTGGGGCTCCATCGTCGTGGCGAACAAGGAAGGCTCAGGCTTCTCCTGCGTCGAGGCTCCCGAGAGCAACGGCCCGGCACGCGTCCTCGGCTACGGGGATTCGATCTCCGCGGCGGGGATGACCTGCACCTCCAGCGAAGAGGGCATGACCTGCAAATCCGACGACACCGGCGTCGGATTCAACGTCCGCCGCGCCTCGGTCGACTTCCTCAAGTAGGAGCCCGGAGCCGCCTCGGCGATCTTAGGATGTGGACGGGATTCGGACGGAGCGCGGTAGGGGGACTACGGTGACCCTGTGGCTCATAGGTTCCTCCTCCTTCCTTGCCGCGACGAGTCCTGAACGGACAGCACGCTCGTCGCGGAGTCCTCGTATGCTGGTCAAGCGCTGAGAAACTTAAGTTAGAGGAACAATGAAACTGCAGAAGCCTTCTCCGATGCCGTTCGGCAAGTACAAGTCGTTCCAGGACCGCATCTCGCTGGATATGCGCGATCGCACCTGGCCCGACCAGATCATCAGCAAGGCGCCTCGCTGGCTGAGCACCGACCTGCGCGACGGCAACCAGGCGCTCATCGATCCGATGACCCCGGACCGCAAACGCAAGATGTTCGATCTGCTCGTGGGTCTCGGGTTCAAGGAGATCGAGGTCGGATTCCCGGCCGCCAGCCAGGTCGACTTCGACTTCGTCCGCGAGATCATCGAACAGGACGCGATTCCCGATGACGTCCGCATCTCCGTGCTCACGCAGGCTCGCGAGGACCTCATCGAACGCACCGTCGAATCCCTCGTCGGCGCGAAGATGCCCACGGTGCACCTCTACAACGCAACCGCGCCGGTCTTCCGCAAGGTCGTCTTCGGCTTCGACGGAGACGGCTTCGACCAGACACGCGATATCGCACTGCAGGGCACTCAGGCCGTGATGAAGCACGCCGAGACGCTGCTGTCCGACGCGGATTTCGGATACCAGTATTCGCCGGAGATCTTCGTCGACACCGAACCCGAGTTCGCCCTCGACATCGTCGGCAGCGTTCTCGACATGTGGCAGCCGGCCGCCGGCCGCGAGACCGTCGTCAACCTCCCTGCCACGGTCGAACGCGGTACCCCGAACACCTACGCGGACCAGATCGAATGGTTCTGCCGCAATATGCCCTACCGCGACGAAGTGGCCGTGTCCCTGCACCCGCACAACGACCGGGGCACCGGCGTGGCCGCGGCGGAGATGGGAATGATGGCTGGTGCCGACCGCATCGAAGGCTGCCTGTTCGGCAACGGTGAGCGCACCGGCAACCTCGACCTCGTCACCGTCGCCCTCAACCTGTACACGCAGGGAATCGATCCGGAGCTCGACTTCTCCGATATCGACGAAGTCATCCACACCGTGACCGAATGCAACCAGATCGGTGTCCACGAACGTCACCCCTACGGCGGCGACCTCGTCTTCACCTCGTTCTCGGGCTCGCACCAGGACGCGATCAACAAGGCCTTCGCCGATCGTGAGAAGAAGGCGAACGCCCAGGGCACTCCCGTCGACCTCATGGAATGGGACATGCCCTACCTGCCGGTCGACCCGAAGGACCTGGGCCGCAGCTACGAGGCGATCATCCGAGTGAACTCGCAGTCCGGCAAGGGCGGAGTGACCTACCTGCTCAAGAGCGAGCACGGGCTGGACCTGCCGCGTCGCATGCAGGTCGAATTCTCCCGCGCCGTGCAGCAGCACACAGAAGCCGGCGGTGAGGTCACCGCCGAGGAGATCCGCCGCATCTTCAACTACGAATACCTGCCCGCCGAAGACCCCGAGAAAGCCTGGGGTCGCTTCCAGATCGTCGGTCTGCGTACCGAATCGGGCAATGTCGACGGCTCAGGTTCATCGGCAGAGCGCATCGAAGTCGACCTCATCGTCGACGGTCAGGAACGCACCTACGAAGGACGCGGCAACGGACCGATCGATGCGCTGGTGAAGATTCTGATCGACCAGTTCGACGTCGACGTGCGTCTCCAGGACTACTCCGAGCACGCCATCGGCTCCGGCGCTGACACCAACGCCGCCGCCTACGTCGAGCTCGCCGTCGAGGACCGTGTCGTCTGGGGTGCAGGACTGCACCCGAACATCACGAAGGCCTCGCTCAAGGCCGTCGTCTCGGCCGTCAACCGGGCCGCTCGCGACCGCCAGAACTGAAGCTGCGCGGTCGAACTCACAGCTGTGCCAGAGCGCGGCGGGGTGATTCCCCGCCGCGCTTAAGCGATAATGGGCTGGTGCACAACTATCGTGATGAAGGCATCGTGCTCCAGGGGCACAAGCTCGGCGAAGCTGACCGCATCGTCACCGTGCTCACTCGCAGCCACGGCCTCGTCCGCGCCGTCGCAAAGGGGGTGCGCCGGACGAAATCGCGGTTCGGCTCCCGTCTCGAACCCTTTATGCTCGTCGACCTGCAATGCCACGTCGGGCGCAGCCTCGACATCGTCACCCAGGTCGAACTCGTCGAACCCTTCGCCCGCGGAATCGCCACGGACTTCGATGTGTATTCGGCCGCCTCGGTGATGGCCGAAACGGCACGCAGCATCACCGAAGCCGAACCCCAGTCCCGCACGCATTTCCTCCTCCTCGTCTCTGCCATCCGTTCGCTGTGCAACCGCGAACACCCGCCGAGGCTGTCCCTCGATGCGTACCTGCTGCGCGCGATGTCCGTGGCCGGGTGGGCACCGAGCCTGCTCGACTGTGCCCAGTGCGGGAACCCCGGACCCCACCGCGCGTTCTCCGCAGCATTGGGCGGAGCCGTGTGCACGAACTGTCGCCCCTCCGGTGCGGCGCTGCCCGACACCGATGCGCTCGAACATATGGCCGCGCTCCTGTCCGGCGACTGGGAACGAGCCGAGGCCTCCGACCTGCACGATCAGATCGACGGGTCGAAGCTGGTCTCGGACTGGGTGTCCTGGCACCTCGAGCGCAATATCCGATCACTGAGAGTTCTGGAGAGCACATGAACTACCCCGCACCACCGGCCCACCCCAGCGGAGCGAGACCTCCGCGCATCGACGCGAAGTTCGTGCCCAAGCACGTCGCGATCGTCATGGACGGCAACGGTCGGTGGGCGAATCAGCGGGGGCTGCCGCGCACGGAAGGACACAAGGCCGGGGAGGCGTCGCTGCTCGACGTCATCCACGGCGCGATCGAGATCGGCGTGGACTATCTGTCGGCGTATGCGTTCTCGACGGAGAACTGGAAGCGCTCACCCGAAGAGGTGCGCTTCCTCATGGGATTCAACCGTGATGTCATCCGCCGCCGTCGCGATGAGCTCAACGCCCTGGGCGTGCGGATCGTGTGGTCCGGCCGCCGCGGTCGGCTGTGGCGTTCGGTCATCGACGAACTCGAGACCGCGGCGGAGATGACGAAGGACAACACCGGTCTCGTGCTCCAGTTCTGCGTGAACTACGGAGGACGCTCCGAGATCGTCGACGCAATCAATGAGATCACCGCCGAGGTGGCCGCCGGGAAGCTCAAGGCCGGCAAGGTCTCGGAGAAGACCGTCCGCTCCCGCCTCTACGCACCCATCGTGCCCGACGTCGATCTGTTCATGCGGTCCTCGGGGGAGCAGCGGACCTCGAACTTCCTGCTCTGGCAGTCCGCCTACGCCGAGATGGTCTTCCAGGATGTGCTGTGGCCCGACGTCGACCGACGCACCCTGTGGGCGGCGATCGAAGAGTACGCCCGCCGTGACCGTCGCTTCGGCGGCGCCGTCGACACCCCCTCGGCCTGACGCGGAGTCGTGAAGCCCTGGTCCGCGACCACGGGCGTCTGAGTTTCGCCCACCCAGCGGGGCGCAGCTTCCATGCGGGGCAAGGTCGCTGCGACCAGTGCGGCGCGACGTCACTGTGAAGGGTCCCCAATTCGGCACATCTGCGTGCAGGGACTCGGGGGTCTGGGCCTGTGTGAATGAGGGTTCTCAGCTTGGTGACACTGCACCAGCTCGGTGCTGGGACCAAGCTGATGCAGTGTCACCAAGCTGCTGAGAGCAGCAGGCTCTCTGACACCGGGCACAGCTGACAAAAACGGCCCCGCAGCGTAGATGCTGCGGGGCCGTTTCAGGTTCTCACTTCTGCGCAGACATTTCGGTCGAGCGCGTCAGTGCGACGGTGATGCCGCCGGTCGGATCAGTAGTGATCGCGGGAGCGGTCATTCCGTCCGCCGAACTTCTTGCCGCCTCGGCGATCGTTCCGGAAGTTGCGGCCGTCACCGGGTTGCTTGTCGAAGTTGCGCTTCTTGAACGCGCGTCCCGGGCGTCCGGAGTCCGGACGGATGTCGATGGGACGGCCCTGGATCTCGGTGTGGGAGAGCTTGCGCAGCACCGACGGGTCGAGGTCCTTGGGCAGGTCGACGAGCGTGTGGTTCGAACGGATGTCGATATGGCCGATCTGCTTCGAGGTGATTCCGCCTTCGTTCGCGATCGCACCGACCACGGCGCCCGGCTGCAGGCGCTCGTTGCGTCCGAGGGCCAGACGGTAGGTCGTCATGTTCTCGTCACGGGCGCGTCCGCCGCGACCCGGACGGCCGCCGTCACGACCGCCGTCGCGGTCACGGCTCTGACGGCGTGCCGGTTCGGGCATCGGCTCGGCCTTGAGCGTGTTCGACTCGAGGACGAGGGAGGCCAGAGCGGCGGCGATGTTCGACGCCGGCACATCACGGGAGAGCGAGTACGCCTCGATGACGTCGGTGAGTTCGGAGAGTTCGGTCTGCGCGAGCACATCGTCGATGCGCTTCGTGAACTTCTCGACGCGAGTGTTCGTCAGCTCTTCGACGCTGGGCAGGGTCAGCGGTTCGACCTTCTGCTTCGTGGCGCGTTCGATCGAGCCGAGCATGCGCTGCTCGCGCGGAGTGACGAAGAGGATCGCTTCACCGGAGCGTCCGGCACGACCGGTGCGGCCGATGCGGTGGACGTAGGACTCGGTGTCGTGTGGGATGTCGTAGTTGACGACGAGAGTGATGCGCTCGACGTCGAGGCCGCGGGCGGCCACATCGGTGGCGACGAGGATGTCGATCTTGCCTTCGCGGAGCATGTCGATCGTGCGCTCACGTGCCTGCTGCGGGATGTCGCCGTTGATCGCGGCGGTCTTGAACCCGCGGGCGCGCAGCTTCTCGGCCAGCTCCTCGGTGGCCTGTTTGGTGCGCACGAACATGATGATGCCCTCGTACTCCTCGACTTCGAGGATCCGGGTCAGCGCATCGAGTTTGTGCGAGTGCTGAACCATGAAGTAGCGCTGGCGGATGTTCGCACCGGTCTGCGACTTCGCGGCGATCCGGACTTCCTTCGGGTCGTTCAGGTACTTGCCGGTGATCCGGTGGATCGAGGACGGCATGGTCGCCGAGAACAGGGCCACCTGACGGTCGGGACCGACCTGGCTGAAGATCTCTTCGATGTCTTCGGCGAAGCCCATCTTGAGCATCTCGTCGGCCTCATCGAGGATGAGGTGCTTGAGGCTGCCGAGCTTGAGTGATCCCTTCTTGAGGTGATCGATGACACGACCGGGGGTGCCGACGACGACCTGCGCGCCACGACGCAGACCGGCCAGCTGCGGGCCATAGGCCTGACCGCCGTAGATGGGGAGCACGGAGAAGTCGGACAGCTCCGTGGCGTAGGAGGTGAACGCCTCGGCGACCTGGATCGCGAGTTCGCGAGTGGGGGTGAGTACGAGTGCGAACGGGCCGTCGTCGGCGCGCCCCGCCTCGGCGAGGTCGGACAGGGCCGGCAGGGCGAAAGCCGCGGTCTTGCCGGTTCCGGTCTGGGCGAGCCCGATGACGTCACGGCCCGACAGGAGGGTCGGAATCGTCTCGGCCTGGATGGGGGTGGGGATCTCGTAGCCCTGCGCCTCTACGGCCTTGAGCACGAGCGGGTGAAGCCCCAGTTCGGAGAATCTCGGAGTGGTTTCGTCGTTTGCGGACACATCGGTCATGAGTGATCTCTCTCACGTCGGCACACACTTGATCGCAGATGACTGTAGTGGCGATCTACCCTGCGGCCGCTTGTGCAATCATCGTGAGCAATCCGGGCCGAAACCGTAGTGATCCAAGAACTCGCTTGGACAGACGTGAAGACGTCGGTACGGAGAAAGGTTTGGGTGTACCCCCAAGTCTACATGCCACACCCTCGCCGAGGCGGTCCTGGAGTGGGAATCCGAGTGTGAGATCAGTCGCCTACCGTGGGCTCCTTCCGTCGTCGAGGGCGGGCGTCGGGGTGGGCCTGGTCGGTATCGCGCCGGTGTTGAGGAAGCGACGGCGTGACCAGTTAGGCTGGTACCTGCGAGCCACGGCAGCCGGCCGTCGGCGAACTGAAACAAGGAGAGAACTAGTGGCACAGTCCAAGTTGGATGCCGTTATCGCCCTGGCCAAGCGCAGAGGATTCGTCTTCCAAGCAGGAGAGATCTACGGCGGTTCCCGCTCGGCATGGGACTACGGACCGTTGGGCGTGGAGCTCAAGGACAACATCAAGGGCCAGTGGTGGCAGCAGTTCGTGCGCGGTCGCGAAGACGTCGTCGGCCTCGACTCCTCGATCATCCTGCCCAAGCGCGTCTGGGAAGCCTCCGGCCACGTCGCTACCTTCGTCGATCCCCTCGTCGAGTGCCTCAACTGCCATAAGCGCCACCGCGAGGACCACCTCGTCGAGGCGTATGAGGCGAAGAACAAGAAGGCTCCGGAGAACGGAATGGCCGATATCGTCTGCCCTGACTGCGGCACCCGCGGTCAGTGGACCGAGCCGCAGGAATTCTCCGGTCTGGTCAAGACCTTCCTCGGACCAGTCGACTCCGAAGCCGGACTCCATTACCTGCGTCCGGAGACCGCGCAGGGCATCTTCGTCAACTTCAACAATGTGCTCACCGCTGCCCGGAAGAAGCCGCCGTTCGGCATCGGCCAGATCGGCAAGGCCTTCCGCAACGAGATCACCCCCGGCAACTTCATCTTCCGCACCCGCGAGTTCGAGCAGATGGAGATCGAGTACTTCGTCCACCCGGACGAGGCCGACGACTACTACAAGCAGTGGGTCGAAGACTGCTGGTCCTGGTTCCTCGATCTCGGCATCTCCGAGGACAACGTCCGCCGCCTCGACGTTCCCGCCGAGGACCGTGCGCACTACTCGGCCGGCACCATCGACATCGAATACCGCTTCGGCTTCCAGGGATCCGAGTGGGGTGAGCTGATGGGTGTGGCCAACCGCACCGATTACGACCTCGGCACCCACACGGAGGTCTCGGGGGCGAAGCTGCAGTACTTCGACCAGGCCAGCGGAGACCGCTACACCCCGTATGTCATCGAACCCTCCTTCGGCCTGACCCGGTCGATGATGGCCTTCCTCGTCGAGGCCTACAGCGAGGACGAGGCGCCGAACACGAAGGGCGGCGTCGACAAGCGCGTCGTGCTCAAACTCGATCCGCGCCTGGCTCCGGTCAAGGCTGCGGTGCTGCCGCTGAGCCGCAACGAGAAGCTCACCCCGGCGGCGAAGGATCTCGCTGCGACGCTGCGTCGACGCTGGAACATCGACTTCGACGATGCCGGCGCCATCGGCCGTCGCTACCGTCGCCAGGACGAGATCGGAACGCCGCTGTGCATCACCGTCGACTTCGACACCCTCGATGATCAGGCAGTGACGATCCGCAAGCGTGATGACATGAGCCAGGAACGCGTGAGCATCGATCAGGTGGAGAAGTACCTGGCCGACCACCTCGCCGGAGCCTGACCCCAATTACTACCTGACGGCGGCCCAGCAACC